>CAJMQT010000061.1 GCA_905215655.1 uncultured bacterium
CGTGCCGAAGGCACGTCCCTACATCGCGGATTGTTCCGCTTTTTTTACATTTTTCTTTCCGTCTTTCACACGTATTCCAGCACCGTTATTTTCTTTTCGTCAAATATCTCTTGTGCGGCGGCGAGCATCTCTTCCGCCGTTATGCCGTCGATGCGTGCGAAGAGGGATGTAATGTCTTTCGCCCTGCCATAGTGCAGGAAGGTCTTGCCGAAGTCGATGGCGAAGTTCTCACGGTTGTCGCACGCCACGCCGATCTGCCCTTTTATCTGACGTTTCGCGGCGTTCAAGGCGGTGGCGGACAGCGGGCGCTGCATCATCTTGTCAAGCTCGCGGCTCACTAACCGTCGGCATTTTTTCAGGTCGCCGGGGTCACATCCGAAGTAGACGCACCACATTCCCGTGTCCGAATAGCTCACCATCGAGCTGTCGACGGTGTAGACCAAGCCGTTGCGTTCGCGCAAGGCAACGTTCAGCCGCGCGCTCATTGCCGGTCCGCCGAGCATGTTGTTGAGCAGATAAAGCGCCATACGTCGGCTGTCGCCCACGCCATAGGCACGGTTGCCCATCATCACATGCGCCTGATGCGTGCCTTTGTGACGTATCAGTTCCACGGGTTTGTAGGCGGGCAGCGCCACGTCCTGCCGTCTGCCCGGCAGCGGCTTGCATGATTGGAAGCCCTCCGTCGCCTTCTCGACGAGCCTCGACAGCCGGCTGAAATCCACGTCGCCGTAGGCAAAGAACACGGCGTTTTCGGGGCGATAACGGCGCGAGGTGAAGCGGCGTATGTCGTCGGCGGTGTAATGTCGCAGCTGTTCCGCGCTGCCAAGGATGTTGTGCCCGAGGGGATGTCCGTCGAAGACGGCGTTCTCAAACTCGTCGTATATCAGCTCCGCCGGCGAGTCGTTATAGCTCTCTATCTCGTCGCATATCACCTCGATTTCCTTTTCTATCTCCGCCTGCGGGTACGTGCTGTGGAACACAATGTCGGTAAGCACGTCGACGGCGCGCGCAAGATGTTCTTTCAGTATTGCGGCGTGGAACACGGTGTCCTCCTTGTTCGTGAAGGCGTTGAGGTCGCCTCCCACGCTTTCCAGCGAGCTGAGTATCTGCATCGAGCGTCGGCGCGCCGTGCCTTTGAAGGTGGCGTGCTCGCAGAAGTGCGCCATGCCCTCCTCTCCCGGCAGCTCGTCGCGCGTGCCGGCGCTTATCACGTAGCCGCAGTAGACCACCTCCGATGATGACGGCAGGTGTATCAGGCGCAGCCCGTTGGCAAGGGTGTATGTGTTGTATTGCATTATTCTTGTCGTAAGACGTGATGGTATGAAGTGCAAAATTACTGTTTTTAGTTTGATATTTGGCATTTTTTTCGGATATTTGCACACCTGTATATCATTGTCTCTTCCGAACTCTCGGGTATCAAAAGAATATTGATTTATGAACGATGAACATCCGATGCTTTCGTCCCTGCCCGTCTGACTTATTCAAGGTTCAGTCCATACGCCCGAAATCTTACGATCCGTAACATTCCGGGGGCTTTTCCTTACGGTTTTCACGTGCCGTCGGGCGTTTTCCAAAAGGCGGTCTTTTACCTTGTAAAAGGTAAGCTTTCGGAGCGCAAAAGGCGGTCTTTCGGAAGGTAAAAGCTTACCTTTTAAAAGTGTAAGAATTATGAATTAAGAAACGAAGTTCGGCGTCAAGCCAATTAAGAGTTATGAATTAAGAATTAAACATTAAATAATACTATCATGATTAAGATTACAGACAAAATCTATTACGTCGGCGTCAACGACCGCAACAAGGAGCTCTTCGAGGGTCTCTGGCCACTGCCGGCAGGCGTGTCGTACAACTCTTACCTTATCGTCGACGAGAAGGTGTGCCTTGTCGACACGGTTGAGGTGGACTTCTTCATGCCGTATCTGAAAAACATACGCGAGGTGCTGGGCGACCGGAAGATCGACTATCTCGTGATAAACCACATGGAGCCCGACCACAGCGGCGCCATCGAACTGATAAGGAAGTACTACCCGGAGGTGAAGATCGTGGCGAACAAAAAGACATTCGGCATGATCGAAGGCTTCTACGGCATAACGACCGACGAGGTGGAGGTGAAAAACGGCAGCACGCTGAGCCTCGGCAGCCACGAGCTCAGCTTCGTCCTGACGCCGATGGTACACTGGCCCGAGACGATGGTGACGCTCGACACCACCGCCAATGTGCTGTTCTCGGGCGACGCCTTCGGCTGTTTCGGCGCCCTCAACGGCGGCGTCATCGACTCTGAAATCAACTGTGACACGTTCTGGCCGGAGATGGAACGCTACTATTCCAACATCGTCGGCAAGTACGGAGTGCCCGTACAGAACGCCCTCAAAAAGCTGGCGGGAGTGAAACTGGACTACATCTGCTCCACACACGGCCCCGTATGGCACGAATATATCGAAAAAGTGATCGGCATATACGACCGTATGAGCCGCTACGAGACCGAAGAAGGCATCGTGATATGCTACGGCACGATGTACGGCAACACGGAACGCATGGCTGAGGTGATAGCCCGCGCCGCAAGTCAGGCAGGCATAAGAAACATCGTGATGTACAACGTCTCGAAGACTCACCACTCTTACATCATCCGCGACATATTCCGTTACCGCGCACTCATCGTCGGCGCGCCGACCTACAACGCCGGTCTGTACCACGAGATGGAGGTCTTGCTTAGCGAGATAGCAGGCAAAGACATCAAAAACCGCCATTACATCGGCTGGTTCGGCAGCTACGCTTGGGCGGGCAAGGCTGTCGAGCGCATAGCTCACTGGAACGAAGAGAAGCTGAAATTCGAGGCTGTCGGCACGCCCGTCGAGATGAAACAGAGCCTCAAAGAAGACTCCTTCGCACAGTGTGAGGCGCTCGGACGCGCCATGGCAGACAGGCTCAAAGCCGACAGGGAAGAGTAAAATTAGGAATTAAGAATTAAAGGAAAAAGGAGTTAATTTCAAGTAGTTAAAGGAGTTAAAGGAGTTAAAGGAGTTAAGACATATGCTTGTAGCTATTAAGCCGACAAAGGTATTGTCTTAACTCCTTTAACTACTTTAACTCCTTTAACTACTTTAACTCCTTGAAATTAACTCCTTAAACCTCTTAATTTTTTAAGAAATTCGTATCCAATTCTGCACCTCAGGCAGTCTCGTTTATCACAATATTCGTTTTTAAGCTGTATCAGCGCCTGCGTGTCACCGGCGTTTTCGGCTGTCAGTCCGCATTGTTTCCAAGCGCGGACGATGTGGTTGTTCTCCGCACGCAGACTGCCGAGAAGTTCTAAGGCACGGTCGCAGAGGCGCTCGTCGCGACGATGACGGCCGTAAGCGAAGAGCATTGGGACGGCGGTGTTGACGATAATAAGGTCGAGCGAAGACGGCGAGACGCACTTCGCGTTCTTGCAACTCGTACTGCCGAAGGTGTAATGCGTCTCCCAATAAGGCGACACGTTGGTGCGCAGCAGACGGCGCATGGCGTCCACGTCGGCACATTCCACCAGTCGGCTAAGGTCGCTGCGGCGTGAACAATAGAGCGTGGCGAGCTGCGAGATACGTATGTGCGGGAAGTTCTGAGGGCGCAGACGGAGAAAGCGCCACATGCCGGCGTCGACGGGTTTCAAGCCGAATTTGTTTGCGAGAAACCTGTATTCCGCCCTCAACCGGTCAAAATATTCCTCCCGCAAGGCGTCCCCGCGGTATCTTTCGGGTATCGTTTCAGGCTCTAACAGCCCCGCCTGCCCCATGAAGAGAGCCTCTATCTGGAACGCGTCGTCACGATGGTGGGCGGCGTTTTGCAGCGGAACGTTCAGCGCCCAAGCCTCGAAGGCGTCACCGTTGACGCCGAAGCCGTAGTTGCGGGCCATCGTTACGAAGAGCGCTGACTCCCAGTCGCCGTTGCAAAGCTCCACCCGTCGCATGATATCTTCCGTCTTCCGCTCCAGCCGTTCGGTTTGTAGGGCGGTCAGCCAGCCATGAATGGTGAGCCGGTCGAGGGTCGGCACTATCCTGTGACACGGCGGATAATTCTCCTCGGAGAGCAGTTCGCGATAGTTGCGGAGCACGTCTTCGGGCACGTCGAGGCGCATCTGGGGCACCTCGCGCCCGCTTTTCGTCATCGTAGCCGTGCCCGTCTCGCCCACCACATGCAGCACGACGCCGTCGTAACGGCTGTCCTTGTCATGCCCGTGGGCGTACCAGTCGGCGGCACGGTCATGTATTTCGACGTTTCCCACCCACAGAGTGCCGTCGATCTTCACCTTCGCATTGAAGAAGTCGGGACCCGCGTTGGTGTTCCGCAAGCCCGCGTCAATCACCTCGACCGACAGTCCTGCTGTTGTCGTCAGCGGTCTCAGGGGCAACATCTTGTGCTTCCATACGTAGTGAAGAATCTGTTCCATAATATTTATTATAAAAGAATTAAGAGTTAATAATTAAGAATTAAGAAAATATGTTTTGATGTTCATAATCATTAAAGGTATTTTTCTTAATTCTTAATTCTTAACTCTTAATTTTTTAATTCTTAACTCTTAATTTTTTAACTCTTAACTCTTAATTCTTAATTCCTAAATTATCTCTTCATCACCTTGACGGTTGTGCCGTCTGCCTTGCGGATGATGTTGAGACCTTTACGGGTTGAGTTGAGGTTGTTTCCGTTGATGTCGTAGATTTTCTCGACACCTTTCACGGTAACGGCGCTGCCGAGTCCTGATGCGGGATAGCCGAACTTGACGTTTATCGGCATTTCCAATACGCCGGGAATGGTGTAAAGTATGTTGATCTCGGCTTGCAGCTTGTCTGCCGTCATGTCTGCCGTCATATCCACGTCGACGGGAATTCCTGACATCGCCCATTCGGTGTTGGGGTCGTCGCCGTCCTTTATCGTGACGGTCTGTTTGGTCGTCAGCTTGATGACACCGTTCTCTTCGGTGGCGTCGACGTCAGCCATTTCAACCGTTCCGACAGCCATGTAGCCTGTCAGCTCAAAGTTTTTGAGCGCCAAGGTGTACTTTCCGTTGTCCTGTTTGGTTACGATTATCGTCGCTGTCTGTGCGGGCATGGTGCTTCCCATCGCCGTTACGACGAGGTTGTCGGTGTAGCTTACGGGGAAGTTGGGCTTTGTTCCGAATTGTGCCGTGACGTTGAATGTGCTTGTGCCGATTGCCACCGGCAGGGCGATGTCAAGGTAAAGCTTGTCGTCGTTGATGCAACTTCCGTCCTTGATTGTTACGGTCACTTTGTTTCCGAGCAAGCCTGCTATGGAACCGCCGTTGGTGATCTGCGCCTCTTTCGTCGTCTCATGGAAGAACGAGTATCCGCCCATTCCCTCGCTGTCGTCGGCTGCAACGCCGCTGATTGTTACGTCTCCTATCTTTAAATCGCCGAAGGAGAAGTCTTTCAAGACTATTTCGTAAGAGATGTTATCCCCGTCTTCGGTGCGTGTGGCGCTTACCGTTGCCGTCTGTACGGTGGGGTCTCCGCCGTTGAGAGATATCGACATGTTGTCGACATAATCCTTTGCCGACGCTGTGAATGCCGCCGTAAGCACGGTGATGAGTGTAAAAATTTTCTTCATCTTTTTTCCTTTCTTTTTGTAATTACTTGATTTTGTATGTTATACCTATTGTTCCGTAGATCGGATACATTGTCTGTTCGATAGTGTTGAAGCCGCTGTGGAAGATGCCGCTCAGGCCCCATGAGAGGTCGGCGAAGGCTCCCCATTGCTTGTGGAAGAACCAGTCGGCGCCGAGCTGGACGCCCACCTGCATGTGGCGCATCGACTCGGAGAAGTCGTATGTGCCGCGGTTGCCCTCCTCGCTGCCTAATTCCACCTTTGTGCCGGTCGGGTCGCCGACGCGCAGATAGCCGTCGGAGGCGTAGCCGGTGAACTTTCGTGAGCGGACGTAAGACACGTATGGTCCTGCTTTGAGGCGCACTTTGTCGCTGATGTCGTATGACGCCTGCAAGGGGACGGTGAGCATCCATTGCTCCACTTCGGTGGCGTTGTGTCCGGTGAAGTATCCTTCAAGGGTCTGTCCTCCTCGCACTATTTCCATGTGATAGTTCTTTACGGTGGCGTCAATGTCCATTCCTTTGTTCTCGATGTGCAGCCCGAGGGTGAGTCCCCACGGTCCTTTCAGGTTTTTGTATATGTCGAGTCCGAGGGTGAAGTTGGGCGTCAGAGCGTAGCTGTCGAGACTTCTTATCGTGGCGGGCATGCCCACGGGTGCCGTGCCTCCTATGCCGTAGCCGAAGCGGAGGTTGTAATCAAGGTTGTCGAGAATGCCTGCCGCCGTTGCCGTCATGGTTGTCATGGCGGCGGTTATTATTGTTATGAGTGTCTTTTTCATTGTCTTTTCCCGTTTGATGAGATGTGTTCGTTTATTGCTCTTCGTAGTCGACTATCACTTTGTCTATGCAGAGCGTGCTGCCGATGGCTCCGCAGAATGACGCTCCTTCCTCGCTTGATGTGAATACGACGGCGAGGCTGTAGCCCTGATTTTTGAGCTTGTCAGGGTCTATATCGGCTTTATATTCGAAATCAGCCATAAAAGGTGTCCACTCGTCGGTGGTCTTTACCTCCTGCACCTGTGCTATCGCGACGATAAGCGGGCTGGTCTTCACGTTGCTGCCGTCGAGCGTCACGGCCTTTCCTGTGTTGTCGTGGTTGTCATATAACACGGCGTATATGTCGCCCTTGTCGGTTCTGCCTGTCACTTCGTTACCTTGTTTGTCCTTGTAAATCTCGCCCGGTCGGTATTTGTACCAGCCTGTGAGGCGTAGCGGCTTGTGTGTGTATGGCACTCCGAAGCGTGTTGCCTTCATGGCGTTGATAAGCGCGCTGCCCACGTTAAACGTTCCGGTGAAGAGGTTGCCGGCTGCCAGAGGCATCTTTACCATTTCTCCGAGACTGCCCGTGCTCCTTGTCACGAGCTTTACGGCGGCGCCGTCATAACCGTCGGCAATCGGCGCGGTGGGGTATTCGTCGGGCTTTGCCGTGCTCATGCTGAGCCTGAAGCCGGGGTTGCCCGTCGCCCAGATGGGCAGCTCTGTGCCGTCGGGGTTAAGCTCGTGCCACGTGAAGTAGCCGGCATCGTCCTTGACCTTGACAAACGAGGTGTGCTCGAAGTTGTACATGCTCACCGGGTCGTAGGTTTTGAAAGATATGTTGTACTTGCGGCTCCACTGTCCGTCTTGCGACGTGACGGTGTAGACCACGGCGCGTCCGTCGCTGAAATCGTGTACCGTACCGCTCTCGGGGCTTACCGTCGCGCCCTCGGTGATTTTCAGCACGGGGGCGAGTACGGACAGGTCTGTTCCCTCTTTTATGTTGAACACAATGTTGCTCATGTCTGACTTGACGTTGATCAGTGTGTCGGAGGGTGAGAAGAACAGTAGCTGAGGGTCGTCCACATGTACGTAAGCCTGCTCGATGTCGCACTCGGCGTTGAGCGGCTCGTCCTTGAAACATGACGTCATGACGCCGCAAACTGCCGCGAAGATGATTACTTTTGGTGTGTGTGTGGTTATCTTAAACATGTTTTCAATAATTAATATGTCGGTGGCGGGATGTCCGGAGGTCATATATCATAAAGCGATATGCCGCCGTCGGCTCGTCTCCGTTCACCTATTTTAACCTGCAAAGTTAAGATAAACGTCGTTGAATACCAAATTTTAAACAATATGTTTACGCTTTCAACAAAACTTTTTATATATTTTTCGTTTTCATGCGGTATTCTCCCATCCGGCGGGATGGCGTCCGTCATTTTCCGAAAGGCATGACTTACGATTTTAAAAGGCGGCATTTCATCTCCTGAAAGGCGGTCTTTTACACGCTGAAAGCTTACCTTTTACAGCATAAAAGACCGCCTTTTGGAAAACGGGTGACAAGCGATGAAAACTGTAAGGAAAACCGCTTGTTTCCTTTCGGATTGAAAGGGAGCAAGCGGAATTAAGAATTAAGAGTTAAGAATTAAGAAAATATCCCTCGTTGCTATTTTTCTTAATTCTTAACTCTTAATTCTTAATTTAATAAATCTTTCAACCTTTCAATTTTTTACTTCCTTTTTTCTCCCGTCTCTCTAATTTTTCTTATTTTTGCAACAATCTTTATATGCCTTGGCATTTTTAACCGTTTAATACAGAAACACATAATGAAAAAGACCATAATCTCGGCAATGATACTCATCGGCGGATGCCTCTCGGCAGCGGCGGGAGACATCTTCGTGTCGGCGACACGCGGCAACGACCGTGCACAAGGTACTGCCGACGCACCGTTGCAGACCATAGAACAGGCGCTGAAACAGGCGCGGGAGTGGCGCCGGCTTGCCGACAGACGCACCGAAGGGGGCATATTCATCAAGGTTGAAGGCGGCACATACCGCCCGATAAAGCCTATTTACGTGCGCCCGGAGGACAGCGGCACCAAGGCGTCGCCCACCGTCATACAGGGCTGTCCGGGAGCCGACGTCGTGATAAGCGGCGGCACCGCGGTGACAGGATGGCGCCGGGGATGTGACGACACGCGGCTGCCCGCCGGCGTGAGGGAACGTGTATGGGTGGCGGACGCACCGCTGCGCGAAGGGCGCATCGTAGAGACGCGGCAGCTGTGGGCGGACGGCAGGAAGGCATTGCGCGCCTCGCTCTTCGGCAAAGACAAGATGCAGCGCATGAAGGCGTTTGACGTCGACGACGAGAGCATAACGATACCGACGCCAAGCGTCGACCTCAGTCGCGCCGACCGCCTCGAAATGACCGTCCATCAGCGTTGGGCGATAGCGATACTGCGTGTCAGAGAGATGAAGGACATGGGCAACGGACTGACAAAAGTCTTCTTCCGCCAGCCCGAAAGCCGGATAGAATTCGCGCACCCTTGGCCTCAACCCGTTATCGACGGAGAGCGCGGCAGCTCGTCGTTCGCCCTCACCAACGCCCTCGAACTGCTCGACGAGCCGGGCGAGTGGTATCAGGACTACCCCTCGGGGCGCATCTATTACTACCCCGAAGAGGGCAAAAATCCCAATGAAATGAAAATCGTCGTGCCCTCGCAGGAGGAGCTTATGATAATCGACGGCACCCGCGAGCGACCGATAAGCAACCTGCGGTTTGAAAATCTGCGGTTCGAGCACTCGGCATGGCTGCGCCCCTCGCTCGAGGGACACGTCACCCTGCAAGGCGGTTTCCGCTTCATCGACGGCTACAAGCTGCCCGTGGCAGGACTGTTCCATAAAGCCGAGCTTGAAAATCAGGCGTGGATAGCGCGCCCCGAGGCAGCCGTGAAGGCGCGCTTTGCCACAGACATCGCGTTCAGCGACTGCCGCTTCGAGCACATCGGCGCCACGGCGCTCGACCTCGAATATGCAGTCAGCTCGTCAGACATCACCGCCTGCGTCTTTGAGGACATCGGCGGCACGGCGATAATGGCGGGTTACTTCGGCGAAGGCGGCTTCGAGACTCACATTCCGTACTCTCCCGCAGTCAGAGACGACCTCTGCCGCAGTTTGGAGATAAGCAACTGCCGCATCAACGACGCCGCCAACGAAGACTGGGGGTGCGTGGCGATAGGCGCAGGATACGTCAGCGACACAAAGATAGTACATAACGAAGTCTCAAACGTCAATTATTCGGGCATCTGTGTCGGCTGGGGATGGACGGCGCTCGAAAGCGGAATGCGCAACAACAGCATCACCGACAACCACGTACACGACTACGCCCGACAGCTGTACGACGCCGGAGGCATCTACACCTTGTCAAACCAGCCGGGCTCGGTGATAACCCGCAACAGGATAAGCGCGCCCTACCCCGCGCCTTACGCCACTAACCACCGCGCATTCTGCATATACTTTGACGAGGCGACCGACGGCTTCACCGTCAGCGACAACGACATGGTGAAAGGCAGCTTCGGCTACAACAAGCCGGGACCAAGCATGGTGATTAAAGAGTAAGAAAAGCCCCCTCCCGACCTCCCCGAGGGGAGGAGGTGGGACAAAAGGTTATAAATTAAAAAGAAATATCATTAATAATAACAATTAAAAACACCCCGAATAAAATCCCGAAAGCAGAACATGAAGAGGATATCACCCAATTCCTCCCCTCGGGGAGGTTAGGAGGGGGCTGCTATCTACCCACTTCCTCCCCTCGGGGAGGTTAGGAGGGGGCTACTTCTCGGTCGGGAGGGGGCTGACATTATGCGACAGACAAACTATCATCTTTTCGACTTTCTCGACTTCGATCCGGAACTGAGCCGCGACGAGTCCTTATGGAAAGCATACAAGCCAACCGCCGTTACAGAGCGCGACGGCGACATTTACATCTCAGTACCGTTCCAAAAACAGAAGAAAGAGGCGGACATGAGTGCCGACACTTCCGTGCCGAAAGAGGAATATACGCTTATCATCCGGCAGTACGAACCTAAGATACTGCGCCTCTTCATAGGCTTCGGCGAGGCGCAGATCACCGACAGCTCGGAGATGCTTCAATACAGCGGGCGCGTCAAGAAAGTGCCGCTCAGCCTCAGCTTTGCCGACGGAGAGTGGCTCATTACCGACCCGCAAGGCACGCGACGAGCAGTAATCAACGTCAAGGAGCCGCTGCTCGACCGCTGGAGCGACCTGCAACCGGACCCGCAGGAGACGCTCGACCTGCGCCTCTTCCCCGACGGCAAGCGCGAGATACGCCTCGCGGCTTACGACCACTTCTCGCCACCGAGATACGACGCGCTGCCCCTCGCCTTCTGCAAACTTGACGGACAGAAAGAGCGCGCCACGCTGTCGTTCGAGTGCAAAGCCGACGAATGCTTCGCCGGAACGGGCGAACGCTTCGCCAAAATGGACCTCAGCGGACAGACATTCCTGCTCAAAAACCAGGACGGACAGGGCGTAAACAACCGCCGGACGTACAAGAACATACCTTTCTATATATCCAGCCGCATGTACGGAGCGTTCTATCACACCTGCGCACACGGCAAACTGTCGCTCGCCGGCATGTCAACGCGCTCGGTGCAGTTCCTCTCCGACCAGGCGCTTATCGACGTATTCCTCATCGGAGGCGACTCGGTGGAGGAGATAACGCGCGGCTATCGCGACCTGACGGGCTACCCCTCGATGCCTCCTTTGTGGAGTTTCGGCGTGTGGATGAGCCGCATGACGTATTTCAGCGCCGACGAGGTGGACGCCATCTGCGACCGTCTGCGGCGCGAACACTATCCTTGCGATGTGATACACCTTGACACCGGATGGTTCAAGACCGACTGGCTGTGCGAATGGAAGTTCAACGAGGAGCGCTTTCCCGACCCCGAAGGCTTCATCAGAGGTCTCAAAAAGAAAGGCTTCCGCGTCACTCTGTGGCAGTTGCCGTACGTCGCCGAGGGTGCCGAACAAATCGATGAGGCGCGCGAAAAGCATTATATCTGCACGCTGACGAAGAAACAGGAGAGCGAAGGCTCTAACTTCTCGGCTCTCGACTACGCCGGAACAATCGACTTTACCGACCCCGACGCCACCGAATGGTACAAGAACCTGCTGCGCCGTCTGCTGAAAATGGGCGTGGCGGCGATAAAGACCGACTTCGGCGAAAACATCCACATGGACGCCGTTTACAAGAATATGACGCCCGAACTGCTCAACAACCTCTACGCACTGCTTTACCAAAAGGCGGCTTACGAGGTGACAAAGGAGGTGACGGGCGACGGCATAATCTGGGCAAGAGCAGCCTGGGCGGGCTGTCAGAGGTATCCCCTGCACTGGGGAGGCGACTCTTGCAGCTCGTGGGACGGCATGGCGGGATCGCTCAAAGGAGGGCTTCACTTCGGCTTGTCGGGCTTCGCTTTCTGGAGCCATGACGTGCCGGGATTTCATACCTTGCCCAACTTTATGAACTCGGTGGTAAGCGACGACGTCTACGTTCGCTGGACACAGTTCGGCGTCTTCTCGTCTCACATCCGCTACCACGGCACCAACAAGCGCGAGCCGTGGCACTATCCGGCTATCGCCGGGACGGTAAAGAAGTGGTGGAGGCTGCGCTACAAGCTCATTCCTTACATACTCCGCGAGAGCGAAAAGGCCGTCAACGGCGGCTCGACGATAGTTCAGGCGCTGATATTCCACCACCCGGACGACCGCCTCTGCTGGCATATCGACGATGAATATTACTTCGGCGACGACATGCTCGTGGCACCCGTGATGAACAGCGACAACGTAAGAGACGTTTATCTGCCCGAAGGCAACTGGCGAAACCTCTTCACCGGTGAGCGCATCGAGGGCAACCAATGGCTGAAAGACCTTTATACGCCGCTCGAACTTATGCCCGTCTACGTCCGCGAAGGTGCCGTAATACCTGTTTATCCGGAAGATGTAGACTGCACGGACGACATGGATCTGAGCAAGGTTACAGAGATAAAGATTGACGAAACATTTGAAGGAATAAAATTATAAATAACAAAAAAGCCCAAAAGCCCCCACCCTGCCCTCCCCGAGGGGAGGGTCTTGAAGTCACCTTCACAGGTCAATGACAGATACATTCTATGTTAATGACAGATACATTCTATGTTAATGACAGATA
>CAJMQT010000062.1 GCA_905215655.1 uncultured bacterium
TTTCAATAGGTTGAAAAGAGAATTTATAGTTTATCGGACAGCAATAACAAACAAAAGAAGCGCTCCCTTTGCGGCAGCGCTTCTTGTTTGATGTTTATATCGGATGGATTATGCAATCCGTTCCAACTGTGTTTCTGATTAATTAACCTCCCAGAGGTCATTGGGATTTTGACCTTCTCCGGGAACATATTCACTGGGTTTTTCACCTATTTGGTCTTCACCGGCAGGTCCTCCTTGTGACAATGCAAGAATGTGGTTTTCAATATCCACTACGATTACCTTGCTCTCAGGAGCTATATATTGTTTCTTTTTCATTTTCTCGATTTATTATTTTACTATCACCTTGTTCTTGTTCACGATGTATATACCTGCGTTTACGGCCACAGAAGTGTTGCCAGCCTCCACGCGTACGCTCTTCACGAGAGCGCCGTTGATTGTATAAATCTTCACGTCGAAAGCCTTGTCAGAGCTGATCTCGATGCTGCCGTTTTTGCCGTACACCTTGAGACCATCGTTTCCGTTGCTGCCTATATTTACGTTTTCGATACCTGAAACTTCGTTTCCAAGCTCATCTTCGTTTCCAAGCTCATCAACGAAACGTGCGTGTACTTTTGAAGGTTGTCCTGCTGCATTCTTTGTCATATCAACCGTGTGCAGAATGACGCTTCTGAATTGGTTAACACGGGCATTTTCGTTCAGTTTCACCAGTTTGCCTTCTCCTGAGAAGCTGTAAGCAATATGTCCCACACCATTTCCTGCTTTAGACATATCTTCGGGTGTCTGACCTCCTTTGTAGTTACCGATGAAACGTTTTGCAGTATCTTCTTTGTCTGATGAAGCTTGGCGAGCCAAATTGTCTGGCGTAGCGATGAATTTTACATTTTTCAGTCCGTTGAATATTGTTCCGGCATTCTTATAACCATTGGTGAAGGCTACAACAGCAGGCTCATTAGCCTCAATAGAAGTCATTCTGCCAAACCATATTGTGTTTGTGTTCATATCCATGCTTCTGAAGTTATAGAAATACATCTCAGCTCCATCAGATTTCAGCTTTTCATTGATTTCGTTTTTCATTTCTTCAGTGAAAGCAAACGGCAGACATACACTTGCTATATCTGTTTTGAAATTGCGTTCATATGTCAGATTCTCAACAGTGAAACTAGCGGGGATATAGAATTCATTTTTTTCTTTATCATTATTAATATCATTCTCTTCTATTTTAGCGTTCTGGCAAACACCATTTGCCACAACATTATAAGTATTGATGGTTGTTGTTGGCACATCTTTATTTTCTATGTAGATGAATGCATTTTTGCCAGAATATGCTGACAGTCCTTTACCATCTGTAACGTTGCCTTTATTGATGTTTACCATGAAAGTCTGCTTCTCAGTTTTGTTGGAAGCTGACGTATAGCTTGCAGAATAAAGTTTGTTGTCATCGTTCACAGCGTTGACTGTCTTTGCATCCAAGTCATATCCGAACACATTGCGATTTGCATAGACAGCATCTTCAATATTGTCGAATGACTCTTTTTCATTGCCAACATAAACATTGTATTTACCATTAGAAGCTTTGGTGAAACAGTTGTCTGCGATTCCCTTATGGTCCATTGCAATTGTTCCCTCTGTTGAAATCACATTGTAGATATTTCCTGAGTTTATATAAAACAAAGTTTTGTTGCCATTCAAGTTGATATGATGGTAGTTACCCTGCAAAGTGTAACCTGTCGGCCACTCTTTGTCGGCGAAGTAGTTGTCGGCGGGTACCTCGATATCGCTTTCTAAGCTGTATTCTTTAACGGTGCTTGCGGCATTAATTTTATCCTGTATCGCCTTTCGTTCGGCTTCCAACTGTTTAACTTTAGCGTCCCATTGAGTCCAAGCGGCAGTTGTTACAAGTGTTTCTTTCTCATAGGTGAAATATTCTTGATACCAAGTGCTCAAACCTTCGATATACACATCCACCATACCATACAAAACAGAACGGAAATCATCCTCCACAGCCTTGCTTACGTTCTTGACCGGAGTATATGTACATTTTCCATCTTTGTTTATGTACGCAACTTTGAATTGTACAGGCAAATTTGTAGTATTAAAAGCATATTTACCAAGTTCGGTTTCACTCTCGTTTTCCAATGCCTGCTGAATTACTGAGCCGGTAGCTTCTTTCCACTCTTCTTTTACGTCTTTTAAGTCTGTAAGTTGCTGAGTCACATCAGATGTTGTCAAGATGAGTGTATTAGTTGTAATTCCCAAATACTTTTCAGATACAACGCAATAGGATATTGTTCCGTCTTGAGTGGTAAGACCGAGTACTCTGTTTGAAAAGTTGTTGATGGCTGTGTAAACAGGATTTATTACAGTTTCTTTTATTTTTTCCTCTTTAGCAGGCTCATTGTCCTTCAAATTATTAATTCGATTGTCATAGTCTTTTACCTGCTCATTCCATGTGGCTACGTTTTGAATGTTCTCAAAAAACGTTTTGAATTTCTCGTAAGGGGTTTTTTGCTCAGTAGTTTGTGCCATTGCACTACCGCCGCACAAAAGGAGAGCAAGTCCTAAAAACATTTGTTTTCTTTTCATCTTTTTACTATTATTGTTTGTGTTACATGCTAAAACAGGGAATATTATTGCAATATTCTCCTTTCATCTATTTAAAAAATTAATAAATCGGTGCAAAGTTGCAAACTTTTTGCTTTAAAGCATTAAAAAATCGAATATTTTTGATATTTTTTAACATTTAACTATTAAAATACAAGGCGGATTTACATAAGCAAGTTCAAAAAATGCAATCCGTTGCATGGTTGTAAATAGTGGATAACGACTGAAATTTAATCTTTGTTGGCTTGTTTCGGATGGTTGCATATTCTTCATCTCATTCCAAGATGCCGGATGTGCCAATATTAAGTAAAGAAAATAAGGTAAAATTACAGCAGAAAATGAATAGAGGAAATGAACGATGGTTTACTGATAGAGGTCCGAAAACGATGTATATATTTAACAAAACTGAATTCTAAAAACGAATATATATAAAATCCCGGCGTCATTAATTGACGCCGGGATTTTTGTTGTAGTATGATAAGGCTTTATTTTATCACAACCTTCATGTTGTTTGAGCCTATTTTTATTATGTACATTCTCTGACTGAGAGGCAGACGGTCTATGTCGCCCTTGTGGCTTATCACCAAAGCGCCTGATGCGGTGTAGACGCTGACAGAGGCTCCGTTGGTGCCGTTGATGCTCAGTCCGCCGTTGGTGTTTACTGTCAGTCCGCCGTTAATGGAGCCGATTCCGCTTGTCGTGTCAATAGTGGCGGGCGCCGACAACTGCGATTCGCCAAGGTTGTAAACGGCGCTCACGTTGTACGTTGCAAGTCCGGCAAGCGGGTCGACATCGGTGTAAGTCGGCATTGTGCTTTGACCCAACAACTCGCCGTTGCGGTAGATGTTGTATCCAGCCAAGGTAAGTCCTTCGGCAGGTGTCGGTTCGGGCTTATACTCGATGTTGTCGATGCAGAGCATGAAACCGTTTGCCGTAACACAGCGTATGGCGAAATATTTTGCATCTGCCGGAACGGTATATTCAAAGTCGGTCCAACCGGCTGCGCTGACGCCTGTCTCGCTGCCAATCTTGTTGGTGAAGTCGGTCACGGCGTTGCCCGTTGTCGATGTGTAAACCTCGAAAGATTCGAGGGTGTACTTGTCAGAGTAGCTACGCGCCGCAAACGTCACTTTGCCGCCGCCTGCTGCCAGCACGGGCGATATGAGCCAGTCGTCGTTGTGTCCGTCGGGAGTGTCGGCAGGCGCCGAAGCCCAACATACGGCGAGCTTGTTGCCATGGGTGCGATCCATGCCGAAGAGAGTTTCAAGATTGAGCGTGCTGAAATATGTGCTCTTAGTGTCGAACACGGTGAATGCCTGAGGCTTTCCGGCGTTGGGATAGCTGCTGGTCTCGCCAAAGACGTAGGTAGCAGCCTTGTCCTGGTCGGCAACGGTCCACTTGCCAAAGCCCGTCACACCGAATGGCTCGTAATTTTCGAACGTCTCCACCACGTTTACGGCATTAGCCGTGTTCACCTCGGGGGTTGTCCATTCGAGAGCCACAGCAGAAGTGTTGCCCTTTGCCGTAAGGTTTGTGGGCACGGCGTAAGCATTGTCCATTATGCGTGTCGTGATGTCCTGCGAGCGGTTGTTGTCCATGTCGGTGTCTGTCGTTGCCTTTATCACGGCATGCAGAGTCAGCGTCTTGCCGGCATGAGAGGCGTTAAAGTTAGCCGTTACATTCACGCTGCCGGTCTGCTGTGCCGTCAGATTGTCAAGCTCAGCCGTGGCGATGATGTTGTCGTCGGTATCGGCAAGGTTGACTGTTATCTTGCCCGCATCTGTAGCTCCGCTGTTGAGCAGACCGACGGTGTAGGTTGCGTCGGCACCTGCATTGACAAACGCCGGTCCTTCGATGTCTGTGAGTGCCACCTCGTTCTTGGTCACGCCATCGATGTTGATGTCGTCAATGTAGCAATAATTGTAACCCTTGGTGCACTCGCCCGTGAAGGCAACGCGCAGGTTAGCCGAGCGATATGCCGAGAGGTCGACGCTCTGGCGCGTCCAGACAGTAGTGTTTTCCAGTTCTGCAACCTGCTGCCATTTGCCGTCGTTGAGCGATACGCTCACTGTAATCTTGACGCCGCCGGTGGGCATGAGCGATTGGAAGGTGAGGTAAGGATGCTCCACGCTGCTGATGTCGACCTTCGGTCCGGCGTAGCGCGATATAGCTCCCACCGAAAAACCCTGGAAGTCGGCGCTGCCGCCGTCGCCGTTGTAGTCTTGGTCTGTGCGCGGCGACCACTTAGAGTCGTAGCTCTTGCCTGACAGCGTCTCGTTAATCCACGGACCGTTGGTTATGGCTGCCGATGCGAAGCCTTCGGTGTAAGGAACGGCGTACGACTTACCCGCAAGGATTGTGTTAGAGGCAGTCTTCGTTGCCGACTTGCCCGTGGCGTTGACAGCCTCCACGCTGTATTTCAGTTCCTTCTGTGCGCCCGTCATGTCGACGTCGGGCACGTATTGCAAGGCGTTCAGTCCTTTTACGACAGACAAGCCCATGGCGTCGTAGATGTTGTATGTTACCGCCGCCGGGTCGACATATCCGCCGTCGGGACCAATAGAGGCAACAGCACTCCACGTCAAGAGCGCCTTACCGTCAGTCTGCTGCGCCAGTTCAACCGTGGCGGGAGCTTCCGGCATGTCGATGCCCACATAAGCCTTTATCTCGGCAGCCTCGCCCGTGCCTTTACTGTTGACACACTGCACGGCGTAGGTGTATGTGCCGCTTGTTGTGGGCTCGTCGGTATAGGTGTAAGTCTTTGCTTCGGCAGAAGTGGGAGTGATGGTCTTCACCACAGTGCCGTTGCGCAGTATCTCGATTGTCGTAAGGTCTTCCAGTTTGTTGCCGCCTGCCGTCTGTGCGGGCGATACGAAACTGATGTCAGCCTTTAAGGCACCCTCGGCACCGGGCTCAACGGTAAGGTTGGTCACAGCGGCAGGCACTTCTGTCGATATGCCGGCGCTTACCTCGATGTTGTCGATGTAGAAGAATCCCTGGCTTGCGTCACTGGTAAGGTGGAAACCAATGTAATAAATGCCGTCGGCATCGGGTTTCAGCGTCACCGTCTCGACGGTTGCCGTAGATGATGTGTTGCTGTAAGCTGTCTCCTCTTTTACGGTGGTGTTCATTGCAGCCACCGTGGCGTCGTTACCAGTCATTACAGTCAGTTTGTTGGTATAGCGTGCGTTACCGCCGTACACCTTGTAACTGAGGTTGTAGCTGCTGCCTGCCTCCAACTTCAACGGCGGCAATATCAGCCAATCGTCGGCAGCCTTGGCGTAACTTGTCGAGTAGCGTACGGCGCCGCGATAATAAGCCCACGTCTTTGAGTCTGCGTTGGCGTCGACGATGGTGTAAAGACCCGTCGAAGTCTCCTCGGTGAAGTCTTGCGAGTAAGGAGGTTTCAGTGCCGAGCCAACAGTAACGGTGTTCGACGTTGTGGCGTCGCCCATGTGAGAGCCATTGATGGCAGAAACCTTATAATAACACAATCCCAGCTCCTCGGCGTCGTAAGTCTCGCTGAACTCGGTGCCTGTGTGAGCGTCGGCAATGACAACGCTGCCCGGCATGCGCACTATTTGATATTTCAAACCGGTTGCGTTCATATATCCGCCGTTGACCGTTCCCGTCGGTGCTGTCCAACTGAGAGTGTTCAGCTTGTCTGTGCGTGTGAGAGTGACGCTGCCCGGAGCGAGCGGAACGTCGTAACCGATGTATTGCGACAGTTCGGTGGCGGGACTGTTGCCAATGCCGTTAGAGAGCACAACCTTTACGGTGTATTTACCGTCAGCGGCAATCGTTACCGCCTGATTTACATGGCTGCCTGCCGTCGCGCTGCCCGTTGCGAGCACCGTTTCGCCGGCATAGATGGTGTAATTGATGTCGCCACTAAGAGCGGCGCCGCTGTAAGTGGTCGACGGCATGTCAAACGATACCGTGCCGCTGAGCTGACCGTCGGCGAACGACAAGCTCAATGCCTTTGCTGCCGAAGGTGCTCCGTCTGCCGCTTCGGGCTGCGGAACATAAGCTCCCACCACCTGGTCGCCATTTGGTAGAGCGCCAATCTTTGTTGCCGCACCGGTAAGCAGGTTGACGGTATAAAGGTTAGCCGCTTCGTCTTCTTCGTTGGCAAACCAGTAGAATGTGCCCGTCGCTGTGTCGATGACGGCAGACTGATGATATTTTGGGCGCACGCCGGTATCTCCGATTTTTGTCAGAGAGCCGTCTTTCTTGTCTATCTTGACAAGCATGCCGCCGTTGTTGCCGGTGGCTGATGTGCTTGCCGTGATGCCATACAACGTGCCGTCGGCGGCGCACGCCATGACGCGTAACGGCGCTTGCAGGTCGGCAATGTTATCTTTGGTCATCGCTTCAAGGTTCCATGTTGAGAGCTTGTAGCTCAGTTCCTTGGTGTCGTTGTTGTAATGGAACGTGCAGCAGTAGACAGTCCCGTCAGAAGGGTCTGTTGCCGCCGACATTGCCGCATGGTGATAAGCCACGTCGGTGTCGTAAGTCACGTTCTTCTGACTCTCAGCCTCGCCCGTGGCAAGGTTGTAGCAATAATAGCGAGACTTTGACACGTAACCATAGTCAACGGCGTAATCATAAACATACAGCTTACCGTCTTTCACAATGGCACCGCCTTCGGCGCTTATGGCACGTATAAGTTGTAAAGCTTTACGCTGAATGGGGTTGGTCACGGTGTACGAGTAATGACCGAACGTCTCGACATTCTTGTCATTGTCGTAAATCATGATACCGCATAAACGCGTGTTTTCCAACGATGGTGCCTTGGCGCGCTGCCGCAAACCGTCAGCCGCAACCGCCGATGTCCATCCGCAGAAAACGAGAAGCAGAAATGTAAATAAACGTCTCATAGTTATGTAATTAATAATTAATAATAAAAATAAAACAGCCCGCTCCCAACTGATTTCGCCGCGTAGCCGCAATTCTTCATTGAATTAACGCCGGATTTCATTGACTTCGTCGATTTTCGACTGCACCTCGGGATAATTCAAACAAACTTGATTATCCTCTCGGTTTGCACAATAAAAATTCCGCGAGCTTTTCTACTGCCTTGGCGCGGTGGGAGATGCGGTTTTTAATCTCGTTGCCTAATTCGGCGAATGTCTGCGAGTAACCCTCGGGCACGAATATCGGGTCATATCCGAAGCCTTCGCCGCCTCTTCTTTCCCTGATTATGCTGCCGTTGACTATGCCCTCAAAGAGTTTTGTCGTCTGGTTGTTGCCGTCGCCGCCTTTTATTATCAGAGCTATTGCCGTGCGGAAGCGCGCCTTGCGGTTGTCGTTGTCACCTAATTTGTCGAGCAGTTTTGTCATGTTGGCCTCGCTGTCGTGCCCTTCGCCGCCGGCGTAACGTGCCGAGTAGACGCCCGGCTCGCCTCCGAGGGCGTCCACTTCGAGACCTGTGTCGTCGGCAAAGCAGCTCATTCCGTACTTGTCATAAATATATTTCGCCTTCTGCATGGCGTTCCCTTCGAGCGTCGCGGCAGTCTCGGGTATGTCGTCGTGGCAGCCGATGTCGCCGAGCGAGAGTATTTCTATCTTGTTGCCGAAGATTTCTCTTATCTCTTCAAGCTTATGTTTGTTGTTGGTGGCGAAGACTATTTTTGATTTGTTGTCCATGATCATTCTTAATTCTTAACTTGTTTTTCCACTTTTACTTTTATCGCGTCAAATCCCTCGCCGTAGACGCCGATTACGGAGCTTTGGCTGACGAAGGCGTTGGGGTCGATACTCTTTATCAGGCGGAATATTATCACGCTTTCGCGCTTCTTGGCAAGCAGACAGATCACTTTCATCTCGTTGCCGGTGTACCAGCCGTGCCCGTCGAGTATTGTCATGCTGTGATCTGTCTTGTCGCTTATCGCCTGTGCTATCTCTTTATGGTGTTTTGAGAAGATGAGGAACTGCACCGACTGTCGCATCAGGCTCATCACGTAGTCGAGCATAAGACATTCCACCACCATGGTACACAGACCGAACACCACCTTTTGCAGGCGTTGGTCTATCGTGCCGAACGTGGGGATGAAGACGCTGCTGCTTATTATCACAAGGTCGACCATGATGAGCACTTTGCCAAGAGATATGTCGTGGTGCTTGTTCACCACCGCCGCCACGATGTCGGTGCCGCCCGTCGAGCCGTTGTTCAGGAAGACCATGGCGAGCGCCGTGCCCGTAAGCATACATCCGATGACGAGCGACATGAAGTCGTTGCCCTCGCCCATAAGCTTGTAGAACGTGCCGTCGGGCTGTATCACTATATCCTGCGCCATCTCGATGAACAGCGTCAGGGCGAACGTGGCGTAGATGGTCTTCATCAGGAATTTCAGTCCCAATTCTTTCAGCGCCGCCACGATGAGCACGGCGTTGATGATGAAGAAGGTGTATTGCACGGGAAATCCGGTGGCGTAGAATACTATCGCTCCGATACCTGTGATGCCGCCCGTCACTATTTGATACGGCAGTAAGAAGACGGTGAAACCGAAGGTGTAAAGTAACAGTCCCAAGGTGATGAACAGGTAGTCTTTTACCTCGTTCACAAGTGTTTTTCTTTCCATGGATATTATTTTTTTGGTTGACGAGTTGCGGTAAACAAGTAAACGAGCTGATTAACCTGTCAACTCGTTTACTTGTCAACCAAGAAGTCAACTTCTTTATTTCACGACGATGTTGACCATCCTCTTCGGCACGATGATGACCTTTACGATCTGCTTGCCGTCGATGTAGCGCGGCGTGCGCTCGTCGGCGAGGACGGCTGTCTCTATCGACTTGTTGTCGGCGTCGGCTGCAAACTGCATCTCGAAGCGGCGCTTGCCGTTGAAGGCGATACCCATCTGTACGGTGCTCTCAACGAGGTATTTCTCGTCGTAGACAGGCCACACGGCGTCGCATACGCTGCCTTCGTTGCCCAGTCGGTGCCACAGCTCTTCGGCGATATGCGGCGCGAAGGGGGCAATCAGTATGACAAGGTCGGCAAGCAGGCTCTTGTTTGTGCATTTGAGCTGTTGCAGCTCGCCGACGCAAATCATGAATGCTGATATTGACGTGTTGTAGCTGAAATGCTCGATGTCCTGAGTCACCTTCTTTATCAGTTTGTGAACCGATTTGAGTTCTTCGGCTGTCGGAGCCTTTTCGGGCTGCGGGTTTTCCGGGCTCTCCAAGAAGTTATAGAGCGCCCAGAATTTCTTCAAGAAGCGGTGGCAGCCGTCTATGCCGTTGGTGTCCCACGGCTTGCTCTGCTCCACCGGTCCGAGGAACATCTCGTAAAGGCGCAGCGTATCGGCGCCGTAGCGCTCTACGATCATGTCGGGATTGACGACGTTGAACATTGATTTTGACATCTTCTCGACAGCCCATCCGCAGATGTACTTGCCCTCTTCGAGGATGAACTCGGCGTCGTTGTATTCCGGTCGCCAAGCCTTGAACGCCTCAACGTCGAGCACGTCGCCGCTGACGATGTTCACGTCGACGTGTATCGGTGTGACGTCGTATTGGTCTTTGAGGTTCAGCGATACGAAGGTGTTGGTGTCTTTGATGCGGTAGACGAAGTTGCTGCGACCTTGTATCATGCCTTGGTTGACGAGTTTCTTGAACGGTTCTTCAACCGACGATATGCCGAGGTCGAACAGGAACTTGTTCCAGAAACGCGAGTAGATAAGGTGACCCGTGGCATGCTCCGTTCCGCCCACGTACAGGTCGACGTTCTGCCAGTAGCGGTCGGCGTCTTCCGATACGAGCGCCTCGGTGTTGTGCGGATCCATGTAGCGCAGATAGTAAGCCGACGAGCCGGCGAAGCCGGGCATGGTGTTAAGCTCCAAGGGGAACACCTTGACGTTGTCAATCCTGTCGTTGTCTACGATAGCCTGCGCCTCTGTGTCCCACGCCCATGTCTTGGCGTGTCCAAGCGGCGGCTCGCCCGTTGCCGTGGGCTTGTAGTCGCTGATTTCGGGCAGCTCCAGCGGCAGCTTGTCTTCGGGTATCATGTAGGGCATTCCGTCCTTGTAATATACGGGGAACGGCTCGCCCCAGTATCTCTGGCGTGAGAAGATGGCGTCGCGCAGACGGTAGTTCACCTTCACGCGGCCGAGGTTGTGCTCGCTGACGTATTTCTTTGTTGCCGCTATCGCCTCTTTGACGGTCAGTCCGTTGAGCGAGAACAGTTCGCTCTCCGAGTTGCAGACGATACCCTCTTTGGCGTCGTAGCTCTCTTGGCTGACGTCGGCGCCCTCGATAAGCGGAATGATTGGCAGGTCGAAGTGCTTTGCAAAGGCGTAGTCGCGCGAGTCGTGCGCCGGCACCGCCATGATTGCTCCCGTGCCGTAGCCTGCCAGCACGTAGTCAGACACCCAGATAGGTATCTCCTTGCCCGTCAGCGGATTGACGGCGTAGCTGCCCGTGAAGACACCGCTCACGCGGCGGTCGGATATGCGTTCGCGCTCGGTGCGCTTCTTTGTTGCTTCGAGATATGCCTCCACGTCGGCTTTCTGCGCGTCGGTGGTTACCTGTGCCACGTATTCGCTTTCAGGTGCGAGCACCATGAATGTGACGCCGAACATCGTGTCGGCGCGGGTGGTGAAGATGGTGAACTCGTTGTCCTGTCCGGCTATCTTGAACTGCACCTCCGTACCTTCCGAGCGTCCTATCCAGTTTTTCTGCGTCTCTTTCAGCGACTCTGTCCAGTCTATCGTGTCCAGACCGTCGAGCAGCCGCTGTGCGTAAGCGCTGACACGCAGGCACCATTGGCGCATCTTCTTCTGTACAACGGGGTATCCGCCGCGCTCCGATACGCCGTCCACCACCTCGTCGTTGGCAAGCACGGTGCCTAATTCGGGACACCAGTTTACCATTGTCTCGCCGAGGTAGGCGATGCGGTAGTTCATCAGCACCTCCTGCCGGCGTTTCTCGTCCATGGCGTTCCACTCGTCGGCGGTGAAGCTCATCTCTTCCGAGCATGCCGCGTCAATGCCCTCTGTGCCCTGCTTGCCGAAGTGCTCCACGAGTTTTTCTATCGGCATTGCCTTGGCGCAGGTGTAGCAGTAGAACGAGTTGAACATCTTCTGGAATGCCCATTGCGTCCATTTGTAATATACAGGGTCGCAGGTTCTTACCTCACGGTCCCAGTCGAACGAGAAGCCGATCTTGTCCAGCTGCTCGCGATAGCGGTTGATGTTTGCCGCCGTGGTGATAGCCGGGTGCTGTCCCGTCTGTATGGCGTACTGCTCTGCCGGCAGTCCGTAGGCGTCGTAGCCCATAGGGTTGAGCACGTTGAAGCCCTGCAAGCGCTTGTAGCGTGCGTAGATATCGCTGGCTATGTAGCCCAACGGGTGTCCTACGTGCAGACCTGCTCCCGATGGATAGGGGAACATGTTGAGCACATAAAACTTCTTCTTGTCTTTGTCTTCTTCAACCTTGTAGGTCTTCATCTCGACCCACCGTTTCTGCCATCTTTTCTCGATTTCCGTGAAGTTGTATTCCATTGTTTTATAATTTTTTTTGAAGTAAGAAGTACAGAAGTTTAGAAGTGCAGGAGTACAGACAAATGCTTTGTTGTAAATCTGCCATCAACTTACCGTCTCGACAATACATATTATTTAATAATAATGTGTGCAAAGATAGTGAAAGGTGAGAGAAATACAAAATTAAAGTAAGTGAAACGAACTTTAATTTTTAT
>CAJMQT010000063.1 GCA_905215655.1 uncultured bacterium
ATCCGCCGTCTTGTCTCCCGTCCCGTCTCGACATAGCCCGCTATGCCTTCGACGACACGGGAAACAATCCGACAAATATAAAGACACAACCGATAGAAAATCTAATGACCGATTTGGGTTAATTTCCTAAAAGACCGTACTTACGATTTTAAACGATGGTCTTTTACATTGCAAAAGCTTACCTTTTAGAATGTAAAAGGCGGTCTTTTGCAATGTAAAAGACCGCCTTTTGCGAAACGACCTGTTTGCAATAAAAATCGTAAGTATATGGTCTTGAAATATTACAGACTGTAAGTAAACGTTCTGGAATTAACACTTCATGATCACGGGCGGTAAGTAAGGTGCGGCTCTTTGGCTGCGAGGACATCGTCTACGCGACCTATCGGCGTATCGTGGGGTGCGCTCTTCACCAGTTCGGGGTCGTTCTTCGCCTCCTCGGCAATCTTCCGCATCACGGCGATAAAGCCGTCGATGGTGTCCTTGCTCTCGCTTTCGGTCGGCTCGATCATAAGCGACTCGTGGAAAAGCAGCGGGAAGTAAATCGTCGGTGCGTGGTAACCGTAGTCCAAGAGGCGCTTTGCTACGTCCATTGTCGTAACGCCTGTGCTCTTGTCTTTCAGTCCGTCAAAGACGAACTCGTGCTTGCACAGTCCCTCGATGGGCAGTTCGTAGACGTCTTTCAGACATTCCTTGATATAGTTTGCGTTAAGTGTCGCGAGCGGACCGACCATCTTCACGTTCTCCTTTCCGAGCGAGAGGATGTAGGTGTAAGCCTTGACGATAACGCCGAAGTTGCCGAGGAATGCTCCCACGCTGATACCGTTGCCGTCGGTCTCAACGGTGAACGTGTCGCCGTTTTTGACCACACGCGGCACGGGAAGGAACTTTTCCAAACCTTGACGCACGCCTACGGGACCGCTGCCGGGGCCTCCTCCGCCGTGCGGAGTGGAGAATGTCTTGTGCAGGTTGACGTGCATGACGTCAAATCCCATGTCTCCGGGGCGGCAAACGCCGAGCATCGGGTTAAGGTTTGCACCGTCGTAATACATCAGCGCGCCACAATCGTGAACGAGTTTTGCTATCTCGGGGATCTCCCTTTCAAACAGTCCGAGGGTGTTCGGGTTGGTCATCATCATCGCTGCGACCGTGTCGTCGAGCAGCCCGCGCAGGTCGTCAACGTCCACTATGCCGTCTTTCGTGCTCTTCACCTCAACGATTTGCAGTCCGCAGACAGCCGCCGAAGCGGGATTTGTGCCGTGAGCCGAGTCGGGAACGATTACCTTCACCCTCTTGTCGTCGCCCCTGCTTGCATGATAAGCACGGATAATCATCAGTCCGGTAAGCTCGCCGTGCGCCCCGGCAAACGGGTTAAGCGTGAACTCGCTCAGTCCCGTCAGCGCCGAGAGGGAGCGTTGCAGGTTGTAATATATCTCCAACGCGCCTTGGCATGACGTCTCCGGCTGCAACGGATGCAGAGCCGTTATCGAGCGCAGAGCCGACATCTCCTCGTTGATCGAGGGGTTATATTTCATTGTGCAACTGCCCAACGGATAGAAACCGTTGTTCACTCCGAAGTTGTTTCCGCTCAGGTTGGTGTAATGGCGCACCACCGTCATCTCGTCACATTCGGGCAGCGGCGCGTCATCTTTGCGCCTCATGTCCTGCGGCAGTTCGTAATCGCCAAAGTCGTTTGCCGGCAGCGAGCAGCCCTTTCTTCCCGGATGAGACAGCTCGAATATCAAGTTGCCGTATAATTTGCTGTTCATGGTGTTTTTCTTTGTTTGAAGTTATTATATCGCTTGTGCGCACAGACTTACCAGTTTGTCTGCCTCTGCCTTGGTGCGGTTCTCCGTTACGGCGAACATTATCTCGTTGTCAGACACCTTCACGCCGCCGAGGATGCCGTTGTCGGCGAGCTTTTTCTGCAACAGATCCACGTCGCCGTCGTACCGGAGGCAGAACTCGTTGAAGAAAGGCCGGTCGTATGAGAGAGTGAAATGCCCCGTCTCGATCAGACGTTCGCAAAGATAATGCGCTCCCGAATACGACAGACGTGCCGCCTCTTTGAGACCTTCCTTGCCCATGACGGCAAGATAAACGGTCACGAAGAGCGCCATAAGGCTCTGGTTGGAGCAGATGTTCGACGTCGCTTTCTGGCGCCGGATATGTTGCTCCCGTGCTTGCAGGGTCAGCACGAAGGTGCGTTGTCCGCGGTTGTCGCGCGTCTCTCCGACTATGCGTCCGGGCATTTTGCGCATCAGTTTCTCGGTGCAGCACATGTAACCGAGGTACGGTCCGCCGAACGACATTGGTATTCCGAGCGACTGTGCCTCGCCGACGGCGATGTCGGCGCCAAGTTCTCCGGGTGTTTTCAGCAGCGCGAGGTCTGCCGCCACGCTGTTCATCACGAACAGAGCCTTGTGCTCATGGCATGCGTCGGCAAAGCCTTCGTAGTCTTCAATGATACCGAAGCGGTTGGGTTGCTGCACCACCACGCCGGCAACTCCGCCGCTTTCAAGACGCGTGCGCATGTCGTCGGCGTCGGTAATGCCGTCTTTTTGAGCTATCATCTCAATCTTTATGCCGTGGAAACGGGCGTAAGTGTTGACGACGGCGAGCACCTTCGGATCGATGGTCGACGATACAAGCACCTTCTCCGCCTTCTTCACGGCGCCGTAAGCCATCATCACCGCCTCGGCCGTAGCCGTCGCGCCGTCA
Organism: uncultured bacterium; assembly: GCA_905215655.1. Classification (GTDB taxonomy): domain Bacteria; phylum Bacteroidota; class Bacteroidia; order Bacteroidales; family Bacteroidaceae; genus Prevotella. The sequence continues at coordinate 2,719 of CAJMQT010000063.1, forward strand.
TACATCGAGGCGTTGGAGATGTCCATGCCGGTAAGCATCGACATCATGCTTTGATACTCGAAGATGTAATGGAGGGTGCCTTGGGATATCTCGGCTTGGTAGGGTGTGTAGCTCGTAAGAAACTCCGAACGACTCAGGAGCTGAGGTATTATCGACGGAGTGTAATGGTCGTAGACGCCCGCTCCTGCGAAACAGGTGAGCGGTCGGTTGTCTTTGCAGATGCGGTCGAAGATGTTTCGTATCTCAATCTCGCTCTTTTCGCCGGGCAGATCGTAGTCTCCTTTAAAGCGTATTGCCTCCGGCACTTCCGAATAAAGCTCTTCAAGAGACTTCAACCCGATGCGTTCGAGCATCTTCTCGATATCTTCCCGCGTGTGTGGAAAATATTTGTAAGCCATGTGTTCAGTAGATTTTAAGGTTAATGAATTAAGCAAACGAGCTAATAAATTGATGAGTTGACAAGTTAACAAGTTGACGAGTTGACAAGCAGATTAGCTTGTCTACTTGTCACTTGTCTACTTGTTTACTTTAAAAATCTGATCGTTTACTTCTTAAATTCAGCGCTATCACGCCGGATTTGATTATTTCTTTGCGCAGAACTCCTCGTAAGCCTTAGCGTCCATGAGGCTCTCCAGCTCGCTCTCATCGCTCAGTTCAACCTTCATTATCCAGTTGGCGTAAGCGTCTTGATTGATCAGTTCGGGAGCGTCTTCAAGCTCTTCGTTCACCTCGACAACAGTTCCGCTGACGGGAGAGATAAGGTCGCTTGCCGCCTTAACGCTCTCAACGGCACCGAAATCCTCGCCTGCCTCAACGTCGTCGTCAGCCTCCGGCATGTCGACATAAACGATATTGCCGAGAGCTTGCTGTGCGAAATCTGTGATACCGACGTAGCCTATGCCTCCTTCTACTTTCACATACTCGTGCGACTCCGTGTAAAATAGTCCTTCAATGATTTTTGCCATGACTTTTATTTTTTAGTTATTTCTTTTTAGTTGACGAGTTAACGAGTAAACGAGGAGACAAGCTGATTAGCTTGTTACTTGTCACTTGTCTACTTGTTTACTCACAAAGTTTACTTGTCCCTCGTCTACTTATCTACTCAATAATTATTTCTTATAATTGCTTTGATAAAATCTTTTCTTCACGACGGTGCCCGGGAACACTTTCTTACGTATCTGAACGTCGAGGCGTGTGCCGAGAGCGGCGCAGGCGGTGTCTACCAACGCCATGCAGATACTTTTGTCGAGAGAGATCGAGCGATAGCCGGTTGTCACCTCGCCGACCTCCTTTCCGTCGCAGATAACGGGGTAACCGTGGCGCGGGACAGCCTTTCCTTCAAGCTCGATGCCTACCAACTTACGGCTCACTCCGTCCGTCTTCTGCTTTACGAGGGCGTCTTTTCCGATGAACCCGGGCTTGTCGAGCTTGCAAAACATGCCCAGTCCTGCCATTACGGGCGATATTTTGTCGGTCAGTTCGTCGCCGTAGAGCGGCAGACCTGCCTCAAAACGCAGCGTGTCACGACATCCGAGACCGCACGGCAGGCAGCGTCCGCTTGCCAAAAGCTTGTCCCATTGCGCGATGATAAAGCTCGGATCTCCGTATATTTCAAAGCCGTCTTCACCGGTGTAGCCCGTCCTGCTGACGATAATCTCTCCCTTTCCGGAGGGCAGGGTCTTGACGGTATAGAACGTAAGTTCCTTGCATGGAAGTTCCAAAACGCTTTCCATCACCTCCTCGGCGTCGGGACCTTGCACTGCAAGCTGCCCGTATCTGTCGGAACAATGGTCGATGATGACGTCGTAACCTGCCGCATGTTGCTCTATCCAAGCTACATCTTTGTCGATGTTTGCGGCATTGATGACGAGGAAGAAATCGTTTTCGCCCATCTTGTAGACCAGCAGATCGTCCACCACTCCGCCATCTTCGTAGAGCATCATGCCGTAAAAGATTTTATGAAGAGGGGCGTCCGTGATGTCGTTGGTGAAGATATGGTTGACGAACTTCTCTGCATCGGCACCTTTGACGATGACCTCTCCCATGTGTGAGACGTCGAAAACGCCGCAATGTTTGCGCACGGCTTCGTGCTCTTCGATGATCGATGAGTATTGTATCGGCATATCGTAGCCGGCGAAGGGCTGCATCAGAGCGCCGAGTGCCACGTGTTTGTCGTAAAGACAGGTTCTTTTATTTTCCATAGGTATTATTGTTTTATCAGATTGTCAGGTTGTTATCAGGTTAACGAAATCGTCTTTTTTCAGGTTCATTATTATGTCGTCGAGTCGCGGGGGCAGCGCTTTCGCTATCTCGTCGCGGCTGAACGGCACGTTCTTCAACCGTCCAATAATGCCTCGGTCGACCTCTCCTATAATGAAATAGTCGCCGTGCATGTCGGCTTTCTTTATCGTTCCGTTCTTTATCTCCAAGCCAATCTCAAACTCGCCGACGCCTTCTATCCGTCCTTTTCGCGTCAGGGTGTAGCGCGGGTTGTTGCCGTAGATGAATTCGGGAGAGAGGTATTCGCGCTCGATTTCTTCGATTTTACGTATCGCCTCCTTGTCGAGCACTATCTCGCCGCGGCACAAGTCTGCCTTGACAAAGCGTTTGAATGTCTCTATGTCGATGTCGATATAATCTTTGAGCAGGGCGATATGCTGTCTCACGCTTTGTATCCCTTTGCTCACGAGTTTTTCATCCGACGGCGTTATGCTCCGTGTCATGTTCTCGATGTCCGTGTCGTAAAGCATCGTTCCGTGGACAATGCTCTTGCCGGGGACATGGTAGAAGGCGTTGCCCGACACCTTGCGGTCGCCTATCATTATGTCGTTGCGCCCGCTGCCGTGAGCCTCCACGCCGAGGGAGCGGAGCGAATGTATTACCATGTTGATGTATCTGTTGAAGACAAAGCCCACGTTTTCTTCTGCCGTAACATACGAGAACATTATGTTTTTCATATCTGCGTAGACGCATCCGCCACCGCTTTTGCGCCTGAACATGCTGATACCGCGACTGCGGCAGTAGTCTGTGTTGACCTCGCTCTCTATCAGTTGGTTGCGACCGAAGATCACCGAAGGCTCCACCTGCCAGTAAAAGAAACAGTCTTTCTCATCGATGAAACGCGCCACATACTCCTCCATGGCGAGATAAAACGACAGGCGTCTCACACATTCATCGGGCAGCGATATGTATTTCATGGTTTTTCATTTCTTAATCCGCTATTTTCCGCAGAACACCGACCGTCAAACGGCTGTGCGAATATTTATTCTTCTAATTTGCAAATATAGGAAATAAATCTTTTATTCGCAATCAATATTTTGAAAAATTGAAAGATTGAAAGGTGGAAAAATTGAAAGGTTGAAGTTCAGGAGTATAGAAGTGAGGAGGTCAGGAGTATAGAAGTGCAGAAGTGCAGGAGTGCAGACAAATCCTCCGTCGCTTTTAATTCGTAAAGCAAAATTCAAAAGTGCAGAAGTACAGAAGTGCAGAAGTACAGACAATGGCTTTTGAGAATAATGATCAGGGATGGTTATATCCGGACTTATATTCGTCATTACTTCCAATCAACATGAGTCAGTCGAACGCCAAAATTCATGCCATGAAAAACAGAAGCGTAACTCATTGAGTCTCTGTTAATTAATAACCGCCTTCCAAAAGACCGCCTTTTGCATTGTAAAAGGCGGTCTTTTAGAGGGTAAAAGCTTGCCTTTTGCAAGGTAAAAGCTTACCTTTTGCAAAGGCAAGGATAAGAAACGACTTGACTGAACAATACATCGGCTACCAGCCCGGAGGGCTGAACCATTAGTAACCGGGTGTGGAGGAACGTAGTGACGACACGCCCGGATGTTACAAATCCAACCTATGCACCCGGAGCGGTGCTACATTATTTAAAATATGGGCAAGTATTTCTCATCATATTCTATTCCGGTGGACTTCAAAAAATTAATGTATTCATCTTGTAATGATATTTTCTTGTGGTGCTCTTTCTGTCTCTTGATGTATTCAACGGCTCTGCTTATGTTATAGGCAGAACAAGAGAAAGCGGAGTATCCTTCTGCCCATCCATTCCACCCGGGAAAGTTCGCATTATCTTTCAGCCATAGGCTTGTGCTTTGTTTAACGGTTCTCGCAAATTCAGCGACAGATAGTTTTGTAGGTAGTTGGGCTAATATGTGTATGTGGTCGGGCATGCCTCCCACTCTGATCAACCGTGCATCGAGTTTTGTTATTATTCCCATGATGTAAGCATAAAACTCTTTTTCGTGTTCGGGGATTATTGTCCGTTCGCGTGAATGGGTCACGAACACGAAGTGTAAGATTATTTTCGAGTAGCTCATCTTTGTCGTTAATTTTTTGTATGGGTAGCACCACTTCGGGTGCATAGGTTGGGTTCGTAACATCCGGGCGTGTCGTCACTACGTTCCTCCACACCCGGTTACCAATGGTTCAGCCCTCCGGGCTGGTAACGGATGTTTTATTCGGTGCATGCGTATTGGGCGACTGTCATTTTTATTCGCTGCGTGTTTATTTACTCCGACGCATCGGGACGGTTATGAATGGGAACCGGACAACATTCTTTCGAGCAGATACGTGGCGTTCTGATTGCGTGCCACGCCTGGCGTGATCTTATATGTGTAAGTGATGTTTTCGGCAAGTTCGATCTCGAAACAGAAGTTATGGAAACGCCGGGGACGGTCGTCGGCTATCTTGGAGAGTTCGAGATCGTGCGTCGCAATAAGCCCCGTGACGGGCAGTCGGGATATTTTTTCGAGGAAGAGGCGCGACCCGTTGAGTTTGTCGAGCGAGTTTGTGCCCTTCAATATCTCGTCAAGTATTATCAGAGAACGCCTTGCCGCGTCGCAACTTTCCATGAGCTGACGCAGCCTCAACAGTTCGGCGTTGAAGTAAGATATGCCGCGCGTCAGGTCGTCGGTTGTCCTCATGCCCGTGAAGAGGTTGAATATCGAGACGCGAAGGCTCTCCGCAAACACGGGCAGACCGTTCAGAGCGAGCACATAATTGATACCGACGGAGCGCAGGAATGTACTCTTGCCCGCCATGTTGGCGCCCGTAATGATGTAATAGCTGCCGTCTTCGACGCTGAAATCGTTGCTCACCGCACCGGCGCCGAGGAAGGGATGATACAGCCCTTTGGCATTGTAGACCACGCCGTCGGCGTCAACCACCTCCGCATCTGACGCCTCCGGATTGTTGAAACGGAAGACGGACATCGAGACAAGGGCGTCCAACCTGCTTACGCAGTCAATCCAGCGGGGCATTTCCTCGGCGTAGACGCGCTGCCATTTCAGGAACTTCCGCACGAGGAAAAAGTCGCTCAGAGCAAGAACATTGAAGATTATCAGCCCGAGGACGTTGGCTCGCCGGTCGAGACTTTTCAGTATTCCAGACAGCATGGAGAATGCTTCGAGGGCACCGTTTCCATCATTAAACAGCTCTGTTTTCAGCGTTTCAAGCTCCTTCGAGGTGAATTTTGCCTCATGGATGATGCGTATTAATAAGGTGTACGACCGCAGTTGTGTCTGCAAACGCTCCACAGCGCGGCTGATGTTTTTCACTGCCTTCGACGTGACCGACAGCACGACAAACAGCTGGACCGTGCCCCACAGCACGCTGACGGAGGCAGGCAGCACGCCGACGGCAGACAGGATGACAGACAGCAGAAAGCCGCCTATCGCACAGCAGGCAACGACAAGCGCCGCCGTTCCTTCGGCGAAAGGTGCCGGGCGCATGGTCTTCACCTTATATATAATGTCCAGCACAGCACTCGTGTCAGTCTTCTCAGACCTCACCGGCTCGTCTTTCACGCCGCATTGTCCCGCCGCAAGAAACTCTGTCCGCCACGGTTCCATGCCCGACAACTCTCTTATCGCCTCGCGACGGCTCTCCGTCGCCGCCCTGTCCGAAGGCAGACGGCTCAACATCCCGGCAAGCTCATCGCTGCCGCCGGAGGTCACCGTGCGGTCGATACGGTTGAAGAGAGACTCCCGTCCGAACACGTCAAGGTCGTAAGTGAAGGCATGCCGCGGGTCAACATACCGCCCGCCGTCGTCGAAACACGAGAAGTCGCCTTCAAGATATTTCAGTTCCTTGGCGTAGACGGCACGTCGCCGTCTCAGCCTTTCCGTCCTTTCGCCGTTTCGTATGTCCGCCCTTCTTACACAGGCGTAGGCAATCAGCAGCACAGCAGTCAGGCAGATAAGCCACGGACGGAAGTCATTCGCACAGTAAAGCACGAACGACGTCACAGCCAAACAGAACGTAACAAGCTCGGAAACGACGTAAACCCTGTTTCGCCTTTTAAGCTCCGCTATCTCCGTCGACAGCTTCTGGACATTTGAAGAGTAGAATAATTTAAGCATGGAACATCAATCTAAACAATAAAAATACATAAAGTCACAAATCAAACCCCGGTCCTCTCCCTATCGGAAAGTCAGGACCGGGGTCATTATTATAGTACTACCACTCCCTCTTGTTTCATTCCGTCCATCATGATTTTCAACGGTTTGTCAAAGCGGACGTGGCGTATGAACTGCGTCTCCTCTATCGCCGGCATGGCGTCAAGCAGCTCTTTCCGGAATATTCCGTCGTCTTTGTAAGTGTTGATGGTGAAATATCCGACGCCGAAACTTGTGAGGTTCTGGAAGAAGTGGGTGCCTTGGCTTGGGTCGATGCGGTAGTTTGACAGTCCGGCTTCCACAATAAGACGCGCCGCACTGATATGAGGCCACTTCACGGGAATGCCCAACCAGTAGTCGCTCGACCCCCAACGACCGGGTCCCACGAGGACGTAGTTCTTTCCGTCGGCAATGAATTTGCGGTTGATACGCTCTATCTCGTCGGCTATCCGCGGGTTGTTCATCGCGGTAAAGTTCTCGTCCGTCTTGACATAAACGACATCGGTGATGTCTTCGCTGATACCATGTCCGAGCGAGTTGTGCGAGCGGAGGAGGCAGCGTTTGTCGTCGATAGCCGCCAAGTCCTCGTCCAACATCTGCTTGCTGTCCACGATCGGACGTATCTGCAACAGGTAAAGCTCGCCTGATCGGTCGGCGTTGAGATTGCAGGCAAACTCTATCTCCACCGGCCGGCGCATGCTGTCAGCACCGAACTTCATAGCCATCTGCAACAATTCGGGCAGAGGGAAGACGCCATGTTGCAGTACTCCGCAGAATGAGATTATCTTTCTGCCGCCCTCATAAAGCCCGTCCCTGATGACCTGATCGTATGGGTCGAAGGTCGATGCGATGTAATTCAGCGAGCCGTCTTGGTCGGCTTCCTTCACTTTAAGTTTCAGAATATTAAATCCGTCGTCAACTTTGAAGTCGCAGTCGGCGTGTTTCATGTCGAGCGCATAGAACTGTGTCTGCGTCTCTTTGAGCGCTATCTCCATCTCGCTGGTCTGCAACACCTGATTGGGATGGTACGGACTGACGCGCAGGGTCTGTCCTCCGTCCACGATATACTTGCCCAGTCCGAGTGCGAGTGACGCTATTCCTTCCTCCGCCGTCTCGTCTCCGATGGGGTAATAGTTTATCGAACGGAGCACTCCGCTTATGTTGGGATAGTATCGGTCGCCGTATTCCTTGCCTACCACTTCCTGCAAGATTACAGCCATCTTCTCTTGGTCGATGACATTGCTCGTTGCCGTCATATACGCCTTTGAGTCTTTGTAATACACCGAGGCGTAAACGCTCTTGATGGCGGCGGCGAGCATCTGCAACATCTTCTGCTTGTCTTCGAGGTTCGGAATCATATAGGTTGAGTAAATTCCGGCAAAGGGCTGATAGTGCGCATCTTCGAGAAGGCTCGACGAGCGGATGGCTATCGGGCGGTTGGTAGCCTCGAAGAAGGTTATAAAGTCTTCGATATAGCTGTCGGGCAGCTGTGCTTTGAGGAAGTGAGAGAGTATCTCTTCGTCGCCGGCGTCGCTCAAAGCGATGGGGTAAAGGTTGTTGCTCTCCATGAATTGGTCGAACACGTCGGTGCAGAGCACCACCGTCTTTGGTATCGACACGCTGACGCCCTCGCGCTCGTTGAACTCGGGATGAGTCTTTATTATGTTGTCGAGGAAGGCGAGTCCGCGTCCTTTGCCGCCGAGGGAGCCGTCGCCGATGCGTGCGAAGTGGGCGTAACGGTCGAACTTGCGACGGTCGAAGACTGCAACGACACCGATATTTTTCATGTGGCGATATTGCACGATGGCGTCAAAGATGATTTGTCTGTGCAGGTCGACATCCTGCAATTTATGCCACGTTATGGTTTTCAAGAACTCGGAGACGGGGAATATCGCACGGGCACAGAGCCAGCGGCTCATGTGATTTCGTGAGATGTGATAGAGCATTGAGTCGTAAGGTATCTTGAAGATGTTGTCCTGCAACTGTTTCAGGGTGCTTACTTTCATTATCACCTCGTTGGTCTTCGGGTCGCGGAAGGTAAAGTCGCCGAAGCCCATGTGGTTCTCCATGAGGTGTCTGAGGTCAAGATCTTTCGTCTTGGAGTTTTTGTCTATGAAGCGGAAGTGCTCAGCCTCAGCCTTGCTGCGGTTGTCGCTCTCGCTGCTTTGCAGTATCAGCGGGATATACTCGTTGCGCTTTCTTATCTCCCGCAGGAGTTTCAATCCTGCCTCGGCGTCCTTCTCTCCGTCTTTCGGGAAACGGCAGTCGGATATCACTCCGAGCACGTTGTCAGGATGACGGTCGTACATTTCCATCGCCTCCTCGTAGGTTCTGGCGAGCACCACCTTCGGTCTGCCCCTCATACGGAGCATGGCGCTGTGCGGGTTGAGCGCCTCGGTAGAGAAGCGTTGGCTCTGTGCGAGGATGTAGCTGTAAAGCGTCGGCAACATGGATGAATAGAAACGTATGCTGTCTTCGACGAGAAGTATCATCTGGACGCCTGCCTCCTCGATGTCGTGGTCAAGGTTCATCTTGTCCTCGATCAGTTTGATGATTGACATTATGAGGTTGGTGTTGCCCAGCCAGCAGAACACATAGTCAAAGATGGACAGGTCTTCGTTCTCCATGCGGCGCGTTATGCCGTGAGAGAACGGCGTCAGCACGACGCATGGAATATCGGGAAACTTGTTCTTGACGGCTCTTGCCACGGTGAAGGCGTC
>CAJMQT010000064.1 GCA_905215655.1 uncultured bacterium
GTTTCGGAATTACTTTTTCCTAATCACCTTCTTTACCTTCGCAGGGCAGTTTTTGTTAGTACACTTCGCCGTGTTGCATTTTCCGTTTGCCTGCTTGCAGGTCTTGCTGTTAGGGCAAGCGGCGTTGCAGAGTTTTTGATTTGCGCAAGCTGCTTGTGATTTTGCCGTTGCTGCGGCAGCACATGCTTTATGTCCCGCTTTTTGAAGCTTTGCTCTCTCGGCACAAGTCTTCTCACATGCCTGAGCCTTTACTTTTGCACATTCCTGCTGCACACAAGCCTTTGTCTGAGCCTTGGCGTTCACACATTCCTGTTTTACACAAGCCTTTGCCTGAGTTTTAGCGCTCTGGATGTCTTGTCTTACTGCCGCCTTGGTCTGAGCCTTGACGCTCTGAACTGTCTGAGCGAAAGCCTGTGAGCCGAAACTAACGGCTGCAAACAGAGCAAAAGTCATTAAAATCTTCTTCATTTCTTGTCCTTTCTTAATTTTGTTGGATTAAAATTATCTTGTTAAAGCCTCGCCGACGCCATACTGAAACCCCTCGTTTCATATCTGCCGGCGGCGAAGTAGCGTCTGCAAATATATTAATTTTAGACGTATCGCGATAAGTTCTTTTTGTTTTTTTAATTATAACAAAGATATAATGCCGCAGAATTTAAACTTTATTTGTTGTTCTGCGGAAGCGTCGTCTCACGGCTCTCACTACAAACCAGAGGTGCATTCCCACCGTCACGAAGAGTCCGTAATGACGGCGCATGACGTCGAAACGCTCCATAAGCGACGCCCGGTGGTATCGTGTTGACTGCCCCTCGCGCTGATAATTGGCTATGACGGCGTGCACGTTGACGAGCGCAAGCCCCGCGCCCTCAGCCTCTTTCATCACGCGTATGCACCAATCCACATCGGCCGAATGGCGGTAACGCAGGTCGTAAGGTATCGTCTGGGCGATGTCCGTGCGTGCGTAGAACGCCTGATGACATACCAACATGCCGTTACGGAACGAGCGCCACGTCAGTTGTTCGGGTGGCGAGAGATGTCGCCGGCCGATACGCCGCCCGTCGTTATCCACCCAGTCGGTGTCTCCATAAAGCACGGCGGGCAGTTGTCGGCTCGTCTCATCAAGCTCGTTAAGCCGCGCATTATCGGCTATCGTGGCAAGAGTGTCGCTGTCGGGGAAGAAGTCGCCGGCGTTAAGGAAGCAGATATAGTCGCCCGTTGCGAGCCTTCTGCCCTTGTTCATGGCGTCATACAAGCCCTTGTCCGGCTCCGAGGCGATGTAGACGTAGTGTCCGTTTGACATCTCGTCTGACCGCCTCTTGTACTCTTCCGCCAAAGCGACTGTCGCGTCGGCGGAGGCTCCGTCCACGATGATATGCTCCACGTCGGGATATTTCTGGCGCATAACGCTCTCGGCGGTACGCATGAACACGTCAGCCGCATTGAACGTTACTGTAATTATCGTGAATTTAATCATAATCGGTAATGTCTGTAAGCCATGGCTTGGTTATAAACTTCGATATACTTCAACGCCACGATCTGCTGTGAATAAGCCGTCGACACCTTGCGCACGGCGTCATGGCTCAGCGCGTCATAATCTGCCTCAAACAGCGTGCGGCGTATTCCGTTGGCAAGGTCTTCGACATTTCCCGACGTTGCGACGTAGCCGTTTTTCAGGTGATCGATCATCTCCGGAATGCCGCCGGTATTGAAACCGACGCACGGAACGCCGCAAGCCATAGCCTCCATGATGGTGTTAGGCAGGTTGTCTTCAAGCGAAGGCAGCACGAAAAGGTCGACGGCGTTGTAAATATCGACAATCTTTTGAGTGTCGCTGACGTATCCGAGGGGATGCGAACCGAATGCCAGCCGGTCGGAAAAAGCGTCTGACTGACCTCCGAGTATCACGATTTCCGTGTTTGTCTTCATATCGGGGAAGTCCTTTGCGAGCTTGTCGCAGGCGCTGACAAGATATTCCATGCCCTTTCGTTTATCGGTGACACGTTGCGAAACGACAAGCACAAGTTTCTTATCCAGCGGCAGGGAAAGACGCATGCGTGCCTCGCGCTTGTCGGCGGGACAGAACTCCCGCGTGTCGATAGGGTTCGGAATGCTCACTATCTGCTTGCCGGCAAGAAGTCCGCTGCCCTTCACCGCCGACGCCAGCCAACGGCTGCAAGTGACAAAAATAATGTTATGAGACTTCCAGACCTTCATCTTCCGCCGCCATATTTTCGACGAGAGGTCGTTATGTGAACCGCCGCCCGGCAGATAAGGACAGTGATGACAGCCGCCCGAACGATACGCCCGGCACTTACGTGGGTAATGACATATCGCCGTGGAAGCCCAGAAATCGTGCATCGTCCATACCACCGGCTTGCCGCTTTCGAGTATTTTGCGGATACCTTTGATTGACAGAAAGCCTTGATTGGTCCAGTTGAGGTGTATCAGATCAGCCTCTTTAAACTCTCGCAGACTTGTTATGTCGACGCCGGCATTCGCCATATCCACGCTGAAAAGATGTTCTCGCGAGAAGCGCATCCTGAGATATATGCACCAACGTTCCCACAAAAAGCAGAACCGCCGACGCAGTTTCTTACCGACACCGACCACTGTTATGTTGTCAGTCTCTTTGTTGCCGACCAGCATCTTTGCCTTTACACCGTTGTTATTGAGTGCCTCCGACAGCCTGTTTGCCGCCACGGCGGCACCGCCGGTCTTCTCGCTTGTATTTACGATAAGTACGCGCATGTGTTTCGCCCCTTCCTTGATAATTCTTCGTTTGAGTTGTTATAATGCTCCGTTTCTCTTCCTTTTATAACAAACACAAAGTTATAACAAATTGCGATAACGGCAAAATTTAAGGCAAATTTATATACTGTTATCGCACACAGCTATTGATTTGCATCAATAAAACGGCGTTTTTATTAACAAACATGGCTTTTTTTATTGACTTGGATGACATTTCGTCGTATCTTTGCAACGTCAAAAGGTTAATAAATTGTTTAGGTTAGTAAATAGAATTAGTTTTTAGGTAAAGTTTTCATGATTATTTAGGATGACAAAGGTCGCCGTGAGGCACCCTTTCAAATCGAAAAAGTTTTTAGTTTAAATATCAACAGATGTGCCGCAGTTCGTGAAGAATTGCGGCACATTTCTTTTCTCACAAATCCATCGTTAGATTTTCTTTCGGTCGTGTCTTAATTAATGACGATTTGGGTTTAATAGGTGAGTCTTTATTACGACGTTATAGGGTGTAAAAAAAGTATAGAAGTACAGACTTTCCGTACCTCTATACTTATTAAAATGTATTGAACTTACTTTATCCTGCGTGCCTTACGGGCTTGCGCGCTACCACTCTCCGGACCATGGAATGCAGGCAGAGTGGTTGTGACGGAGCCACGGATCTTATTATATGCCGGCGTTACGAAATCTGACGAATAGTCGTCGTTAAGTTCGTAAGTGAAGGTATATTTGTCTCCGTTGCGTGTCACGTCAACATATCCGCCGATGATCGGGGCGTAGTTGCGTGCTGTACCCTCTTCAACGTTGTATTCGATGTAAGCGGTTGGATTGATATAAGTCTTTCCACCGTCGAACTCAACCGAGCCGGGTACAATGGTATTGGCGTTATAGTTGTTGGCGCGCACTTGGTAGCGACCGGCGGGAATGGTGGTAAGATTTGTTCCCGGCAGGAGCAGGTCGAGCATAAGCACGCGACTTTCATCGGCAAGCGTTACCCAAACGTCGGTGGTTCCGTTACCTACGATATCTCCAAATGTAAGTATGTCAGTGCATTGTTTTGCGTTAAAGGTAACATCGCCACGGAGCGTTGACGTCGGAACTATCAGTTTTCCGGTAAGGAATTTGCCGTTAAACGAGAGCTTCACCGAATGACCGTTTGAGTCGATACCGTCAGCCGTAGCCGTGTATGTGCCGTCTCCGCGTTCTGTAATGGTAACCGTGCCCGATTTAAATAGCGAGTACTGGATGGTGAGGTCGTCATTGACCACTTCGGCGTAAGAGCCTTCTGCGGCGCTGCCCCAGCGTTTGCCGGCGTTTGCCGTGCCGGGCTTACCGGTGTCGGCAATGGTGTAAACTCCGGCTATGCCTTTACCCTTGGGGGCATTAAGCGAGAACTGCATCTTCATTCCGGGCTCGTTCACATGGATGGCGTCGCTTGTAATGTTGGTAGTGCTGAAAAAACGCAGCATATAATTGTCCGATGTCTCTTCCTCCCACAGCGTGGATGTTGCAAGAACCGGCGTCAGGTTTATGTCCTTGTCATAATGATAGGGCAGGTCTTCGCCCGGCGAGGGGTTGGTGACATCTATCGTTCCGGCAAAGGTCACGTGAATTTTCTGCGGTTCGGCTGCATCGGGATTGTCAGAGCTTTTCTGCGTACAGGTAAATGTTGCGTCGATTTTGTAGTCGTTGCCGTTGCGTTCAACTACAACCTCACCGTCGGTGAAGGTATAGCGATGATATCTGAACGTGCCTTCGGTATCGCCCTTTCCCACATTCTTTATCAGCATAGTGTTTGCCAGATTGAAGGTGTAGTCGACGTCTTTATCGGTTGCAAGGGTATTTGTTGCATGATAAGTGCCGGCGGGAATATACGGGCTATTGGGCGAGTCGCTTAAACCGAGGACATTAAGGTCAAGGTCAAGGATGTACTCGCCTTCGACCATCGGGTAAGACAGGAAACCGTCGTAGCCTACCTCAGTCTGTGCCAGTTCAACAAAATAATTTGAATAAACCGGCTTGTTGGGGTCGTTATTATAATTGGGACGGAAGTAATATGCCTCCCACTGCTTTAACATATTGACCTGCAAAACATTCTCGTCGGGTGTAGGGGGATCGACAGGATCGTTGTCGTCGTTGCTGCAAGAGGCTGTCAACAGAGCCAAGAGCAGGAGCAACAGATATGATTTTCTCATTGTTTGTTATCTAAAATGTAAGTATTATTGTTCATCAGGTGCTGCAAATGTGATGTCGTCAGCGCAGAAACTCCATACCAGACCGGTAGGTATAGACCAGCCGTGAGAGTCGATGCTGAATTCGATACGTGCCACCGAGCCGAGCATTGACAGGTCAACCTTGGTCCAGTCGGTAAGATATTTATCAACGCCACCGCGGCGGTCGCCGATTACAAATTCGGTTGACGCCGTTACATTGCCGTCAACATCGTAACCTGTCGCGATTATGCTGACATACTGGTTTTCGTCAAGACCGGGCTGAGAGTAAAAACCGTACTGCATGTATTGCTGCATCTGGGTGCTGTTCATTACCATCATCGACACCATCGTGCGCTCCTGTCCGTCCTTAAATTTAAATTCGGGAAGTACGCCTTTGGTTCCGGACGTGTACTTATGCCAAGCAAAATAGCAATATTTGTCAGAGCTGTTGGCTCCGGGTGTTTCTGATTCTGTCGCGACAGAACAGTCGGTCGGCGTTCCGTTTCCTGCTGTGGGAACCTTATGACGGCTTGACACGAACGCTCCTGCAAGCTGAGTGTAGTAATCCTGTCCGAAGAAGATAGCGTCAGAGCTCTCGTATTCGGCAAGCGATCCGTTATCATTCGCACCGATATTGTTTGTTTTGCCAGTGGCAAAAGTGCAGTCTTCGAAGGTTATTGTTACTGTTGCGGGCTCATCGGGACCATCGTTGTCGTCGCTGCAACCGCCGGCTATCAGGGCAAGCGGCATAAACAGCAAATAAAATTTTTTCATGTTAAAATCTGATGTAATTAAATGTTTTTAATTATTAGGTGTGTTAATTATTTGACAATAATCTTCTTGCCGCCGATGATATAAAGACCTCTGCCGAGAGATTTAACGACCTCGGGAGTTGCCACCGGTGCAACCAGACGACCGTCTATCGCGTAAACAGGCGACTTGGTGTCAAGATTGTTTGAGAATACATCTTTCATGCCGCTTGCACCGCCGTCGTAATCGAAATCAAATGTCTGCTCACCGAGAAGGGCACCGTTTACTTTCCACATTCCGGCAGGAACTTTTACGGTGTATTTGCCGGCAGTGAGAGCTGCGTCACCGTATGAAAGCCACAACTGACCGTGGTGCATGAGGACTCCGAGCTCACAAACTTTTTCTGTGCCTTTCAACAGTTCTATGTGCTGAGTTTCGTCGGCAATTTCAAGCACTCCACCGGGATTGAAGTCAAGCGTGAAGTCAATTCTGCCACCTTCATATTCGTTGCTTGTGCGGGTCCATGTTGCTGTTCCAGCCCAGTCGCCGGTAAGGCGCTGACGTACCGCAATCCAGTATTCGCCTGCCTCTTTCAAAGGTATTTCCGAGATAAAATCACCGTAAAAATCTTTTGTTACTGTCAATACTTGGTCATTGCAAGCAGAAATGACATCTGTTTCCGTCTCCGCCTTATAGTCAATCTCCATCATATTGATTTCGTCGGTGTTGTATTTGTATTCGTTGTCGCCTTCCTTGAACGAACGGACGGGGTTATATCCGGGGCTGAAACCAACGTAAGTCACCAACGTCGGGTCGGTAAGATTAAGGATGATATGAGCAATCGGTTCGATGTACTCCTCAGCCTCGATGGTATAAGTCTGACCACTCTGTCCGCCTGTGAAAGAGACGACATAGCTCTTTGTGCTTGAATCGTAACTCATGTTATCGGAACAAATAAGGCGATAGCCCTCGGCTGCATAGACACGGAGCTTTGAGCCGACGGTATAAGTCAACTCATTGTGACCTTCATTGAGAACGTAAGATGTCTCTGTGTCGGGATAATAAGCAATGATTTTACCCGCATTCTTGCAATCGACGTAGCAAACGGGATTTTCCATTGTGGCATTGAGAACGATGTTCGCATTCTCGACCAGATCGAACTCATATTTAAATCGGCCGTCATAAGTTTCCTCGGGTGTAACCACCGAACCATTCTGAGTCAAGGTCACGGCATTGACTGACGGTGTAAGTATGGCGCTGAACAGCTTGCCTTGATCGGGATTGATTGTAATCTTGTTTTCGCCCTGAACAGCCGTGACGGTCTCCTTACCAACCTTGAATGTGCCTTGTGCGAAAGCTTCGGGATGATTGACATTAACCGAAATATTCCATTGCGGAGCAACATAAACATCCGATTCCACTTTAAACTTATAGCCGTCGAGGAACGTTCCATACTTAGACGAATAGATACTGTAAGAGAAATTTATGTTGTCGTATTTCCAGCCGGCATTATCTTTTTCAATGTTGGCACCGGTACCGTCAACGCCGGTGAGTGAAGTTACATGGAAACCATCCTTCGGGGTGATATAAATATCCCAATAATTCTCGAATTCGAGAGTGAAGACATTACCTTCGGGAACAATGGTTTCAGTACCACCGCTGTATCCCTTCTTCATTGTGACCGTTATCTGGTCAGGGTTGTTACATTCGATGGTAAACTTACCGTCTGCGGCTTCGGCATTAAGACCGGCGCAAACGACCGCAAGGGTTAAAAGAAATTTGTAAATTTTTGACATAGGTCGTTTATTATTGTAAAAATGTTTGTAAAATTCTCATTTAGCCAACAAAAGTACACTAAAAATATAAAGAATGCAAATATTTGTCAGACAAAATACCGATTAACAAGACAAATCAAATCTTTTACTATCCAAAAGATAACCTTTTGTAATGTAAAAGACCGCCTTTTGTAATGTAAAATGCCGTCTTTGGTAATGTAAAATGCGGTCTATTGGGAAATAGAATGTCCTTAAAAAGCAGAGAAGTATATTGTCTGAACTTATCAACTTCCAAAAATATTTTTCCAAATCGTGTTTCACACCTTCACAGGCGTATAAGTCTCTGCGTTACAGACAGATACGGTGAATGATAATGCCTCCGACATGCGTGCGTCCATGTATAGTGTTTTTTATCCTTCACGGTAAAGTGCATGCAGACAGCTTGTTACGGTGAAACATGGTTCAGGCAAACTTTAATCGGTTATGAGAATTAAGAGTGAAGAGTTAACCTGCATTATTCATAGGCTTTCGTTACGAGAGTTCCAAATGTCTGTGCGTCAGTGAAAGCACAGCGATGACGATGCCGGATGTAGTAAATCCTACTTCCAAAGAGGAAGAGCGAGCACTTTGCTGACGTACAGGCAGTTGGGACTCGCAGTAGAAACGCCTATGAATAATGCAGGTTAAGAGTTAAGAATTATGTATTTTAACGTGAGTTCGACGAAATAAAGTATCAGCAAATTAATGTTATCCGGTGTTCAAACATAAATAAAAAAGGTGTCCGACAAATATCTATCGGACACCTTTTAAATATTTAAGATAAATCTTTTTCAGCAACGAGATTACTCGGCACGCAGAGTGAAACGCTTGAAGTCTACAACTGTAAGCTCCTTGTCAGCAGCTTGCAGATACTGGGTTACGTTCATCTTTGTGTCCTGAATAAACTCCTGACTGAGCAGGCAAGACTCTTTGAAGAACTTAGCCATACGTCCCTTAGCGATGTTCTGTATCATCTGCTCGGGCAGGTTTGCAGCTTTCTGCTCTGCAACTTCCTTCTTGATTGTACGGATTTCCTCTGCCTGAGCCTCGGTGATGTTGCCTTTTGCAATACCTTCGGCGATGTGCTCTTCGTTCTCTGCGATGTAGAGATTGAAGCCGGCTTTCTTCAATGCTGCCTCAACAGCCTTGTTTACTTGCTCTTCCTTGGTCTTCTCGATAGCGACTTTCAGCTCAGTATCCTTAACCGACTGGGGCACGCTTTCTTCGTTGAGAGCGACAGGATTCATAGCTGCAACCTGCATTGCGATAGCGTGAGCCTGCTCTTCTGCGGGTTTGTTGGTCTGTACCATGGTGCAGAGAAGGTGGTTGTTCATGTGGTCGTAGATTGACACATTGTCACCTTCGATGAAGAGATAGCCGTCAAGCTCCATCTTCTCACCGGTAATACCTGAACGTGCAACGACTGCATCCTGTGCGTTTGTGCCGTCTGCAAGTGTCAGAGCCTTTACCTCGTCGATGGTCTTAGCCTTGGCTGCGATAGCTGCATCGAGGATGTTTTGTGTAAGAGCAACGAAGTCTTTACCGTTTGCAACGAAGTCGGTCTCACATTTGAGAGCTACCATTGCAGCAAATCCTTCTGCTTTCTTAACGAGCACACAACCGTTGGAAGTCTCGCGGTCAGAACGTTTTGCGGCGATAGCCTGTCCTTTCTCACGGATGATTTCCATTGCTCTGTCGAAATCGCCCTCTGCTTCTGTGAGAGCCTTCTTGACATCAGCGAGACCGGCACCTGTCAGGGTGCGCAGTTTCTTGATGTCTTCCATATTTGGTTTGTAAGCCATTTTACTTGTCAATTTTTAGTTGTTGATTAAGAATTATGCCTCAGCGGGTGCCTCTTCAGCTGCCTGCTCTGCTGCGGGAGCCTCTTCTTCTTTTGCAGGAGCGTCCTTGCGAGCCTTGCGAGCGCGCTTCGGTTTTTCTTCTACTGCATCAGCTTCTGCCTGCTCTTTTGCAGCTTTCTCGTCTGCTTTCTCTACCTTGCGCTCTTCCAGACCTTCTGCTATTGCAGCGCAGCAAGCGTTAAGGATTACCTCTACGCTGTCTTTTGCGTCGTCGTTTGCAGGGATCATGAAGTCTACGTCTTTGGGGTTAGAGTTGGTGTCGACGATTGCAAATACGGGGATACCGAGACGTTTAGCTTCTTTTACAGCGATTGCTTCCTTCATTACGTCAACCACGAAGAGTGCTGACGGCAGGCGGGTAAGGTCTGCGATAGAACCGAGGTTCTTCTCCAGCTTAGCGCGCTGACGTGTAATCTGGAGGATTTCACGCTTTGAGAGGTTTGAGTATGTTCCGTCGTTCATCAGTTTGTCGATGTTAGCCATCTTCTTCACAGCCTTACGGATGGTGGGGAAGTTGGTGAGCATACCGCCCGGCCAGCGTTCGATAACGTAGGGCATGTTAACTGATGCGGCTTTTTCTGCGATGACTTCTTTTGTTTGTTTTTTAGTAGCAACAAACAGAATTCTCTTTCCTGACTTTGCGATTTGCTTCAAGGCGTCGGCAGCTTCATCGATTTTAGCGACCGTTTTGTGAAGGTCGATGATGTGTATGCCGTTGCGCTCCATGAAGATGTAGGGAGCCATTGCGGGATTCCATTTACGCTTGAGGTGACCGAAGTGACATCCGGCCTGCAATAACATATCAAAATTTGTTCTTGACATTTTGTTTTCTTTTTTAATTGTTGTTGTTTACTTTCTTTTTAGTTTTGTTAGAACCAACCGACAGGTAACCGTGCGGGCGTTGCGTTTTACAGAGGTGTTGCCCTCTTCCGCTGTTCCGATTATTGACGTCCCGGCGGGTCTTATCGGTTTAGATGCTAAACATTGTCCGGTTGGCGGATATATAATAAGGTGTGTCGGCGGCATCATGGTGCCGCGCGCCTACCTTCGTATGTATCGCCTTTGCTGTCTTAATTATAAGGTATAAGACATTAACGCTTACTGAACTGGAAGCGACGACGAGCCTTGGGACGACCCGGTTTCTTACGTTCAACGGCGCGAGCGTCGCGAGTAAGGAATCCGTGATCTTTCAGGTTCTTTTTATCTTCGGCATTGATCTTAACGAGTGCGCGTGCTATCGCGAGGCGGAGAGCCTGGCTCTGACCTGTGAAACCGCCACCGTCAAGGTTTACTTTCACGTCGTACTTGCCTTCTGCTTCAAGCAGTTGCAGCGGCTGTTTTACGACATACTGAAGGATTGCCGAGGGGAAATATTCAGTTAAATCTTTTTTGTTTATGGTAATCTTGCCTGTACCTTCGCTTACGTAAACGCGCGCAACTGCACTTTTACGGCGACCTATTGCATTAACTACTTCCATTATCTTGTGATTTATTTGTACTGGTTAATATCTATTGCTTTGGGTTTCTGAGCCTGCATGTCGTGCTCCGTGCCATCAAAGATGTAGAGATTGTTCAAAAGATGGCGTCCTAAACGACCCTTGGGGAGCATGCCTTTCACTGCGTGACGGAGCATTTTGTCTACGCCGTCCTTGCGTGTGCGGAGCTCTGCGGGTGTATTGAAGCGCTGACCGCCGGGATAACCAGTGTAACGAGTATAAACCTTATCGGTCTCTTTCTTGCCGGTGAATACCACCTTTGCGGCGTTAATGATGATAACGTTGTCTCCGCAGTCTACGTGAGGAGTGAAGGTGGGCTTGTACTTTCCACGAAGGATCTTGGCAACCTTAGAGCTGAGACGACCTACAATCTGGTCTGTTGCGTCTACAACGACCCACTCTTTATTTGCAGTTTCCTTGTTTACGGAAATAGTCTTGTAACTTAAAGTGTTCATTTCTAATTAAAAAATTACTACTAAAAAACGTTTTTAAATTCTCCGGACGG
>CAJMQT010000065.1 GCA_905215655.1 uncultured bacterium
ATGCAGATTGAAAGGGTGAAAGAACAGCGCCATCCCGACCTCCGCGAGGGGAGGTTAGGAGGGGGCTGAGAGCCCGGCAGGGGGCTGTATGTGGTCATTACAAATCAAGGAGTTAAAGCAGTCATGACCTCCTTCTTTTGGTTATTAACCAATAAAGGTATTGTCTTGACTCCTTTAACTCCTTGACTTCTTAACTGCTTGGATTTGGCTCCGTGCAGTTAATTTATGAACTTATATGAGTTCTTGTTTTCTGAAACTTAGAGTTTCGGTCCTGCTGCTACGAGAGCCTTGCCTGCCTCATTGCCTTCGTATTTTGCGAAGTTCTTGATGAAGCGTCCTGCGAGGTCCTTAGCCTTCTCTTCCCACTGTGCTGCGTCAGCATAAGTGTCGCGCGGGTCGAGGATGTTGGGATCTACGCCGGGCAGAGCTGTCGGCACCTCGAAGTCGAACATAGGTATCTTCTTCGTCGGTGCGGTGTTGATAGAGCCGTCGAGGATTGCGTCGATGATACCACGTGTGTCTTTGATTGAGATACGCTTGCCGGTGCCGTTCCAACCTGTGTTTACGAGGTAAGCCTTGGCGCCGCTCTTCTCCATCTTCTTAACCAGCTCCTCAGCGTATTTTGTAGGATGCAGCTCGAGGAATGCCTGTCCGAAGCAAGCCGAGAAGGTAGGTGTGGGCTCTGTAATGCCGCGCTCTGTACCTGCGAGCTTTGCTGTAAATCCTGACAAGAAGTAGTATTTTGTCTGCTCCGGAGTGAGGATTGATACGGGAGGAAGCACGCCGAAAGCGTCTGCCGAGAGGAAGATTACCTGCTTTGCAGCGGGTGCGTGGCTTATCGGGCGAACGATGTTCTCGATGTGGTGGATAGGATAAGATACGCGGGTGTTCTCTGTCGTGCTCTTGTCGGTGAAGTCGATCTTGCCTTCTGCGTCAACGGTTACGTTCTCCAACAGTGCGTCGCGACGGATGGCGTTGTAGATATCCGGCTCGCTCTCCTTGTCGAGGTTGATGACCTTGGCGTAGCAGCCGCCTTCGAAGTTGAACACGCCGTTGTCGTCCCAGCCGTGCTCGTCGTCGCCGATGAGCAGACGTTTCGGGTCGGTAGACAAGGTTGTCTTGCCTGTTCCTGACAGACCGAAGAAGATTGCGGTGTTCTCGCCGTTCTTGTCGCAGTTGGCTGAGCAGTGCATTGATGCGATGCCTTTGAGCGGGAGGAAGTAGTTCATCATTGAGAACATACCCTTCTTCATTTCGCCGCCGTACCATGTGTTGATGATTACCTGCTCTCTTGAAGTTACGTTGAATACAACTGCTGTCTCAGAGTTCAGACCAAGCTCCTTGTAGTTTTCGACCTTTGCTTTTGAAGCGTTGTAAACCACGAAGTCAGGCTCGAAGTCAGCGAGCTCTTCTTCCGTAGGACGGATGAACATGTTCTTTACGAAGTGTGCCTGCCAAGCTACTTCCATGATGAAGCGTACAGCCATGCGTGTGTCTTTGTTTGCACCGCAGAAGCCGTCAACGACATAGAGTTTCTTGCCTGAAAGCTCGTTCTTCGCGATTTCTTTAACGGCAGCCCAAGCCTCCTGAGATGCGGGCTTGTTGTCGTTCTTATATTCTTCCGATGTCCACCAAACGGTGTCCTTAGAGTTCTCGTCCATAACGATGAACTTGTCTTTGGGTGAACGTCCGGTGTAGATTCCGGTCATTACGTTAACCGCGCCAAGTTCTGTCTGCTGACCTTTGTCAAAACCTGTGAGACCTTCTTTTGTCTCCTCTTCAAACAATACCTCATAAGAAGGATTGTAAAGAACCTCGGTAGTGCCCGTGATTCCATACTTCTCTAAAACTGACTTATCAAATTTTGCCATTTTAAATATGTATTTAATGATTGAATGTTTATTCCTGATTACTTCTTTAAAACCGGATGCAAAGGTAGCAAAATTAAAAATACCGACAAACAACGGTTTGCAGAAAAAATCTTATTTCATCCTCTTTTTAGGTTAAAGTATTGAAAATTCAGACAATGCGTCACGCTTTTGTAATTTTCACTTTACAAAAAACAGCGGATTTAATGTGCCTTGTTATTGTCGTTTATCGTATTTTTGTTAACTTTGTAAACAAAAAACTTCTATGAAAACAATAAATTTCAGCGACACCAACTCGGTCATTAACAGCTACATGGCGGAGATGAGGGATGTGGATTACCAGCAGAACAGACTGCTGTTCCGTAACAACATAAGACGCGTGGGCGAGATGATGGCCTACGAGGTAAGCAAGACGCTCAGGTATGAGGAAAAGGATGTACAGACACCGCTCGGCGTGGCGAAGGTCATGCTGCCCGCCGACGACATCGTGATAGCCACCGTGCTGCGTGCCGGACTGCCTTTCCATGAGGGCTTTCTCAATGTTTTCGACCATGCCGAGAACGCCTTTGTCAGCGCCTACCGCATGTATACGAACCGCGAGCACACCGAGGTAGGCGTGAGAGCGGAGTACATGGCGGCGCCGTCGATAGAGGGAAAGACGCTCATTATCGTCGATCCCATGCTCGCGACGGGCGGCTCCATGGCGGCGGGGTATGAGGCGTTGCTGAAAAACGGCAAGCCCGCCTGTGTGCATATCGCCAGCGTCATTGCGACGGAAGAGGGTCTCGACGTGGTCCGTCAGACCGTTCCGGAGAACACGACGCTGTGGTGTGCCGCCATCGACCCCGGCATGAACGAACACAAATACATCGTTCCGGGATTTGGAGACGCCGGCGACCTGTGTTACGGAGAGAAACTTTAAAAGGAGAAAAAGCCTCACCCCCGACCCCTCTCCCAAAGAGAGGGGAGTGCAAGACTCGCATTGAAGCCCCCTCCTGACCTCCCCGAGGGGAGGAATTGATATTTGCCTTGTTAATTGTTGTCGGTATTTTATTTCGTCGAACTGACGTTACGTTAAATACACATGCCAAAGGCATGTCTCTACTCGGTCTGTCTCTTAAATTATTAAATTATAAGACAAAAAAAGACGAAGAAAACAATCTTCGTCTTTTTTGCTTTTCCCCTCTTTTCGCCTCTTCTCCTCCCCTCGGGGAGGTCGGGTGGGGGCTTCCTTCTTTCCCTTTACTCCACCTCCCAGATATCGTTTGTTTCGAGCAGTTCGGCGAAGTTATGATACTTCTTCTTGCCCTTGACGTCCTCTATCTGAGCGTGAACGGCGTCGTCGTATGTCGGTGCCTCCACGTCGCGGATGACGCCCAAGGCAACGGGGAAGCCGTGCTCATTGTCCATCATCGCGAGTTTCAGCTGCAAGGTGTTGTCCTCGCAATGCGCGTCATGCACAAGGATGTCTTTTTCCGTGATGCCGTTCTTGCCTATTTTCACCACTTTCAAGCCAAATCCTTCCTGCATCAAGCCGTACTCGTTGTTCTCTCCGAAGATCAGAGGCTCGCCGTGACGCACGTAGATCGTGTTCTTCTTACGACCCTCCTTGTTGTAAATGGCGTCGTAGCAGCCGTTGTTGAAGATTACGCAGTTCTGCAAAATCTCGCATACCGAGGCGCCTTTGTGCTTGTAGGCGGCTTTCAGAATGTCTACCGTTCCGGCGGCGTCTGTCGCCACGGCGCGTGCGAAGAAGTGTCCGCGTGCGCCGAAACAGAGTTCGGCGGGCAGGAACGGGTCTTCCACCGTGCCGTAGGGTGATGATTTGCTGACAAATCCGCGTGGTGACGTCGGTGAGTACTGACCTTTCGTCAAGCCGTAGATGCGGTTGTTGAGCAGTATCATGTTGATGTCGATATTACGCCGCATGGCGTGGATAAAGTGGTTTCCGCCGATTGCAAGTCCGTCGCCGTCGCCGCTGATCTGCCACACCGCGAGGTTTGGATTAGCAACTTTTGCACCCGTCGCTATTGACGCTGCGCGACCGTGGATGGTCTGCATGGCGTAGGTATTTACGTAATAAGGCAGTCGGCTTGAACATCCGATACCCGAAATCACCGCCGTCTGATATGGCGGAACGCCGAGTTCAGCCATCGCTTTGTGCAGAGATGCAAGGAAGAAGTGGTCTCCACAACCCGGACACCAGCGCGGTTGACCTTTTTTATAATCAGAAGGTGTATAAGCCCCCCCTGCGTTCCCCCCGAGGGGGGATGTTGAATATGCCTTGTTTTCCATTATTTCAGATTTTCTTTAATTGTTTTTAAAACACTATCTGTACACCCTATTACTTCTTCGTTGCTAAATCTTATGACCTTGAACCCCATGCTGTTGAGCTTTTTAGTCCGCTCCTCATCGCTTTTTGGTTGGTCTTCCGTGTGGTGATATCCGCCATCTATTTCTACGACCAATTTTGAGTCGAGGCATACGAAATCTGCAATGAAGTTTCCGATGATATGTTGACGTTTGAAAATATGCCCGAGTCTTCCCCCTTTTACGAGATGCCAGATTATGCTTTCGGTCTGTGTCGGTTTGCTTCGGTTTTCCCTTGCGAGTTCTTTCAGCTTTCCATACACGCTTCCGTCCGCCGTCCTATAAGGATAATCTTCTTTCATTTATATTTCCTATTAATCTCTCCTTCGCTCTTCTCCTCCCCTCGGGGAGGTCGGGTAGGGGCTTTTTCTCTCTCCCATCTCCTCCCCTCGGGGAGGTCGGGAGGGGGCTGTTTTTCTTATATTATTTTAGTGAACGCTTTTACCAACTCTTCAACAACGAACGGTTGTCCCTTTACTTCGTTGAACTGATAGGGGTTGAAGTTGTCAATCTTCATGCGCAGGTAAGCGGCAAACTGACCGAGGTTCTGCTCGGCAACCACCACCTTCTTGTATTTCGTGAGCACCTGCTCGGTGTTCTTCGGCAGCGGGTTGATGTAGCTGAAATGAGCCAAGGCAACCTTGTTGCCTGCCTTGCGCATCTCTTCCATTGCCGAGTAGAGATGACCGAAGGTGCCTCCGAAACCTACGATGAGCAGGTCGGCGTCGTCGGCGTCGCCCATTACCTCAACGTCTGGCACGGGTATCTTGAACACCTTTGCGGCGCGCTGACGGCACATGCGGTCGTGGTTCTCCGGGTCGGTGGATATCGCTCCGGTGTTGCCGTCTTTCTCCAAGCCGCCCAAGATGTGCTCGAAGCCCTCCTGTCCGGGTATCGCCCAGTAGCGGGCGCCCGTCTCCGGGTCGCGCTTGTACGGTGTGTACAGACCTTTCTGGTCGTCGGTGGCGTAGTGCGGGTGTATCTCCGGCAGGGCGTCGATGTCCGGCAGTTTCCATGCCGACGAGCCGTTGGCTACGAAGGCGTCTGTCAGCAGCACCACGGGGGTGAGGTGTTCCAGCGCTATCTTTGCAGCGGCGTACACCGCGTCGAAGCAGTTGGTGGGGCTGGTGGCGGCTATCACGGGCATTGGTGACTCGCCGTTGCGTCCGAAGAGAGCCTGCAAGAGGTCTGTCTGCTCGCTCTTCGTGGGCAGTCCGGTTGACGGTCCGCCGCGCTGTACGTCGATGATGACGAGCGGCAACTCGTCGATTACGGCAAGGTTCATTGCCTCCGATTTAAGGCAGATACCCGGTCCTGATGTCGACGTTGCCGCCAACGCTCCCGCGAACGACGCTCCCACGGCGCTTGCGCAGCCCGATATCTCGTCTTCGCATTGCACGGTTATCACTCCGCACGACTTATGCTTAGCCAGCTCGTGCAGTATGTCCGTGGCGGGCGTGATGGGGTATGAGCCGAGGTATAGCTGCAATCCCGCCTTCTCTGCGGCAGCTATCAGTCCGTAAGCGGTAGCCTTGTTTCCGGTGATGTCCATGTAACGGCCTTTCACCTTGTTCTTCGACTCGATGCGGTATGTCGCCGGCACGCTGGCGTGGGTGTTGTGTCCGTAGTCGAAACCTGCGTGAACCACCTTCACGTTGCATTCGGCGATGGCGGGTTTCTTGGCGAATTTCTCTCTGAGGAACGCCGTCACGAAGTCGAGGTTACGGTTGAACAGCCAGCAGACGATGCCTAAGGCGAACATGTTGCGGCATTTCAGCACCGACTTGTTGTCCATTCCGCTGTCGGCAAGACAGTCTTTCACCATCTGCGTTATGGGGCATGCCACCACGCGGTCGGCGTCGATGCCCATCTCGCCGAGGTAGTCTTCGGTCTTGAACTCCGCCTTTTTCAGGTCGGCGGGGCCGAAGCTGTCGGTGTCGATGATTATCGTTGCCTGCGGTTTGGCAAACTTATACTGCGTTTTCAGTGCCGCGGCGTTCATTGCCACGAGCACGTCGCACTTGTCTCCCGGCGTGTAAGCCTTGCCTCCGGAGATGTGAACCTGAAAGCCCGAGACGCCCGTCAGCGAGCCTTGCGGTGCGCGGATGTCTGCTGGATAGTCAGGAAACGTGGATATTCCGTTGCCAATCGTTGCTGAGACGGTAGAGAAAATGTTTCCCGCCAGCTGCATTCCGTCGCCGGAGTCTCCCGAGAAGCGTACCACTACGTCTTCGAGTTGTTTTACTTCCAATTCTTCTGCCATAAATTAAAGTCTTTTTTGCTTGTCGCTTATTTCGATGATTGTTATTTTCTTTTTGTCGTGCCGCATATCGCCCTGCCGTACGTTTTGTCGCGGCGGTCGTTGCAGACTTACAGTATTTTGCAAAGTTCGCAAAGTTTATTGAAACGGCAAAATGTTTTTAAAGAAATCTTTTCGTTATGACATATCTGCCGTATTTCAATACATTTTACTTGCATTTTGCCTGTTTAAGTCCTCTTTTTGATGATAAAACAATACATTTTAAACATTAAATGTGTTATATTGTAAAAATTGAGCAGGCGCGCTTGACGGATAAAAATGCCGTGCCTCCGGCAACACCCACAAATGCCTTTGTAACCCGCTGATAATCAGACGGGTTGCAAAAGGCGGTCTTTTGGCTTGTAAAAGACCGCCTTTCAGGCGCTGAAAGCTTGCCTTTTGCAAGGTAAAAGACCGCCTTTTGCAAAACGACATCTTGCCGGTCGGTTTTTAATCCGCCGCCCGACATGTTCCGGCGGAAAGTCCGACGGATGCAAACCGACAGTAAACCAAATGTTTACACTCGGCTGTTTTTGATGCAGAATTATTACATTTCGCATTAAATTAACCTTGATAAATTATTATTTTAAAGCAAAATTAGCTAACTTTGTGACTGCTATTTTACAGCCGTTAACCCATGATTATGGCATAAAAGAAAAGCATGTTGACTGAAAATACCGACATAACATACCTTACGGGACGCCTCGCCAGCCGCCTGACGGCGGTAGTGTCGCTTACGGCGGCTGTCTTCGTGACATGCGTCATGACGCTTTGCTCATGCCGCAAGGACGTCGATGACACGCGAGCGGAGGAGCATCGGCTGGCATTGAAGGCTGTCGACGACTCGGTGGCGGTCAACGCGCCGACAACAGGAAAGATAATCGAGCGTGGGCTCGCCGCGGCGACCGACAGCATGGATTATTACGACTGGTACCTGCGGCGGCTGCGCTACGCCGTGTCGCTGAACATGCCCGACACCTCGCGGCTTGACTGGACGCGGGCGTTCGCCTTCCTGAACCGCCGCCCCGAGACGCCGCGCGTAAGAGGGATGCAGGCGTTTCTCTACAACGTCAAGGGTTATTATTACCACAAATTCCATTATAACCCGCACGAGACGATACACCTTTACGATAAGGCTTACAGGCTGCTCTTCGGCAGCGACAGCGAGGACGGACTGCCGAATGTCTGCGCCAACCTCGGCGACGCCTACGTCTCGGTGAACGACATGCCGCGGGCGGCGCTATGGTACAGGCGCGCCCTGCTGCTTGCCGACTCGCTCAGGCTGCCCGCCGAAGACAACGTAAGCCTGTATATGGGGTTGGGCAGGATCTATCTGAACCTCAACGACCTCGAGGCGGCGCGCGAGTGTTACGCCAAGACCGACGAGAACTTCGACAAAATGCCGCTGAACATGAAGCTGTACTTCCTCAACAACTACGGCAACTACCACTATTACGCCAAAGACTACCGCTCGGCGCTCGCCATGTTCATGCGCCTCAAACGTCTGCTCGACGCCAACGGCATGGCGAAGAGCTACGAGATGTATCTCTGTAAAATCAACATGGCGGACACTTACCTCAATCTTGGCGACGCCGACAGGGCGCTCGCGCTGCTCGACGAGGTGGATCCGTTCTTCCGTAAGCTCGGCGACGACACGGGAATTTACTACGCCAACACGATCAGGATAGGCATCGAACTGAAACGTAACAACGTCGGCGCCGTGAAGAAAATCATCGACGGCGAGCACTTCTCGACGCCCATCGACTTCAACATGGTGAACATTCGCCGCCGCTATCTGCGCGAATATCACGTCAAAAAGGGAGAATATAAAGAGGCATACGACAATCTGCTCGCCTTCATACAGTACAACGACTCGCTCAAACACAACCTTATCCGCATGCGCACGTCCGAAATAATGATGCGCTACACTCAGGACACGCTGTCCCTGCACCACCGGATAGCGATGCAGGAAAAGGACGCCAGTCTCAGAAAATCGCTCTATGGCATTTACATCGGAGCGTCGTCGGCAATCGTGCTGGCATTGTTGCTCTTCCTCTACGTCGCCTATGCGCGCAAGCGACGCTTGCAGATGTATATGCGGCTGATGAGCGTACAGCTTGCCGATGCACGCCGCCGCATCTCTCCACACTTCATCTTCAACGTGCTGAACAACCGCATCTCGCGCGCCGACAGCCGTGACGCCGACGAGCTGATGCAGCTCGTCAGGCTGATACGCGCCGGTCTCGGCATGTCGGGAAAGTCGTTCGTCTCGCTCAAAGAGGAGCTTGACTTCGTGAAATATTACATCGGAATAGAGAGAACCTGCATCGGACAGAACTTCGTATTCACCATCGACGCGCCGACGGACGACGTACTCGAACAGATAGCGGTGCCATCAATGTTCGTTCAGATACTCGTCGAGAACGCCATAAAGCACGGACTGAAAGGGCTTGAAGGCGACAAACGCCTCACCGTAAGCGTGAAGACCGACGCCTCACGCTGCCGCATCAGCGTCATTGACAACGGCAAAGGCTTTGACATACGCCACCGAAACGAGAACTCGACGGGCACCGGACTGAAAGTGATACGCAGCACAATAGCACTCCTTAACCGCACCAACAAGCATAAAATAAGCCTCTCCATCAATAATCTTCGCGACAAACGGGGCAACATCAAAGGCTGTGAGGCGGCGCTGGAGATGGAAAAGGGAATGAAAATAGATAAATGGGAAAGTGATATATAATCGCTCCCCTGACGTCTGTATTTACTCTTCCGGCTCCTGAAATATAGCCCTTCGGCTCCTGAAAATCAATCTTTAAACTCCTCATTAACATAAACTTATGAAAACAATAATTATCGATGATACGCAGACGGCGATAGACAGCCTGCTCGGAAAGCTCGGGAGATACCCCGGAGTGGATGTCGTGGCGGTGGCACACAACGGTGCCGACGGGCTGGATGTGGTGCGGCAGCATAAGCCCGACCTGCTGTTCCTTGACGTGGAGCTGCCCGACATGAGCGGCGTAAACTTCATCGAGCGCATGAAGGAGTTGTCGGACAACCGCTGCCGCGTGGTAATTTACACGGCATACAATGATTATATGTTGCCCGCTTTCAGAAACAAGGCGTTCGATTTCCTGCTGAAACCTATCGACGACAAGGAGCTTGACACGGTGATGGAGCGCGTCTATGACGACACCGACGACACGGAAGAGGAGGCGCCGACGGAAGGGGGCTTGAAGCGCTTTGACGACAAACTGGTGTTTTACACCAACGTGTCAGACTTCCGTCTGGTGCGCATCAGCGACATCTGTGTCTTCGTCTACGACCACGAGCTGCGCCTATGGACTGCCGTGGCGGGCGGTTGTGACAAGCCGTTGCGCATGAAACGCAACGTCAACAAGGACACGTTGCTCGCCATCGACGATTGTTTCGTGCAGGTAAGTCAGAGATTTATCATCAACATCAATTATCTTTTGGAAGTCTGCGACAACATCTGCCGCTTTTATCCGCCTTTCGAGTCGATAGATTACGTCAAGGTGGGGCGCTTCTTCCGCCGCAAACTGCTCAGCCGATACAGCGCGTTGTAAAAAGGTTGAAAAATTGAAAGGTTGAAAAACAAAGTTGTTGGTAATTTTCTTAATTCTTAATTCTTAACTCTTAATTCTACCACATTGTGGGTTTATTCCGTAAACTATAAAGCACAAAAAAGACGAAGAAACAATCTTCGTCTTTTTTGTGCTTTCCCCTCTTTTCTCCTCTTCTCCTCCCCTCGGGGAGGTCGGGAGGGGGCTGTTTTTCTTAGAAAGTATAACCTAAGCGGAAGAATACCTGGTAAGGTTTGCTGTCACCAGCTTTAAAAACATCGAGGAAACCATACTCGTAACCGATCTTCAAAGATACGTTCTTGTAGTATCCCTGAACGCCGCCTTGCCATCCGAAGTCAACTTTCTTAACTTCTTCTGCATCGTCTTTTGCAATCATGAAGCCAACATAAGGACCTGTGAAGAGACCAACCTTTACGTCGTCGTTCTTAACGAAGTTCCAAGAACCGTTGCCTTCTACCTGCAAATAACCCGGATCCCATTCTTTGACACCCTTTGTCTGATAGCTCAGACCTGCTGTCCAGTCGAATGTCTCGTTGATGGCTGCTGTATAGTCAACACCGATGTTCAGAGCTTTGAACTCAGACTTAGCGCCGTCTGCATCGTTGCCTGCGATATTAACGCCGTACCATACTCTAATTCCGTTCTGTGCGCTTGCACCCAATGCTACGATTGCGAAGAGCGCGATAAGCAAACTTTTCTTCATAACTGTTTCTTTTTAAGTTAATTACTGAATAATGATAAACATTCTGTTTGCAAAAGTACGATTATTTTTTAAATACGCAAGTATTTTTAGATAATTTTTTTAAATCAATGTCGGCTTTTGTGCATAAACGGTCATTTTCCGTGTTTATTCGGCTTTTTTATCCGTTTTATCCCGCGATATTTCAGATTTTCGGTCGCGCCTTATATTATATTAAGGTGGAGATAAATTGATAAATTGAAAAATTGAAAGATTGAAAGATTGAAAAATGAAGAATAGTGACTCCGTCGCGAAATCAAAGTAACCTTATTAACCTGCATTATTCATAGGCGTTTCTACTGCGAGTCCCAACTGCCTGTACG
>CAJMQT010000066.1 GCA_905215655.1 uncultured bacterium
TACAGACAATAGCTTTAACTGATTTGAGCCACAAAAGTAATGTCTGTACTCCTGAGCTTCTGTACTTCTGCGCTCCTTAATTCTTAATTTTTAACTTTTAATTTAAAAATAATAATATTCATCAAAAACGCACTTTTGCTTTCATTTTGTCATTTTAAAAATGTACGGGAAAATCATCAAAATAGAAATTATCTTCCGGAAAATCGCCGTTGGATAGTAAAAATAATTTACACAATTCGTAAAAGTGGCACTTTTACATCATAAAAGTGGCACTCTTATATGGTAAAAGAGGCACTTTTACAACGCAAAAATGCCACTTTTACAACGCAAAAATCACCGATTTTTGCCCGTTTTATCGGATTTTCGGTTGCACACATTTACCGTTTCCGTCATAAACGACTGTACCATAACGTTTTAAAATTGCACACGAAATTTTTAAAATTTTCGTCCGCAGGATTTTAATTTTCAAATATTTAATTCTGAAAGCGTTGACAAAAATCAAGTTGTCGGTGAAAATGTAAAATTTCTTACATTTTGTCAAATGGCGATATATATTGATTTAATCACCATTAACAACTCAAAGACCATGCCCAGGCAACTCTACATTGGACAGCTGACAGCCTGAAAGGCTGAACCATCAGTAACCGGGTGAGGAGGAACAGCGTGACGACACGCCCGGTAATAAGCATAATACGAAAAGCACCCGGAGTGGTGCTACTTTCTTTATTTTATGTTTTCAACAAAGAACAAACGTTGCGCCTCGGCATAATCAAAATTAATTTTGCTTCTGCTCTCGGCTTGCAGTTTATTTTATAAGTAAAATCACTGTTATATTTATGTAGCACCACTCCGGGTGCATACGTTGTGTTCGTGTTATCCGGGCGTGTCGTCACGCTGTTCCTCCACACCCGGTTAAATAAAGTTCAGCCCTCCGGGCTGGAAATATGTTTTGTTGGTAAATTCATTATATACCGTTGCCAACGGCAGGGACAGCAAAAACATCCAACGTGTAGGGACATGCCTTCGGCATGTTTAAGAGCATAACACATTGATAATCAATAAAAACATGCCAAAGGCATGTCCCTACATTTATAAAGACAGATTAAATGTGAGGTGGTAGATGAGGGTTATCGTGAAATAGGACGTATAGGGACATTGCCCGGTACTGCAACCTCCTCCCCTCGGGGAGGTCGGGAGGGGGCTACTGTTTTTTGACTTTAATTCTTAAAAGTCTTTTCTGTCACTAATTCATTTAATTAGAGAGAGTAATTTATGAAAAAAAGAACTGCTATGATTTTAGCCTTTGCATTCCTGTGGATAGGTATGGCAATGGCTCAGACCGAGATTTCAGGTGTCATAGTGTTTCAGGACGACGGCGAGCCGGTGATTGGCGCCACGGTCAGACTCAAAGGGTCGAAGACCGGTGTGGTGTCAGACATCGACGGACGCTTCAAACTCAATGCTCCCAAAGGCTCGCAGATTACGGTCAGCTACGTGGGCATGGAGACGCAGACACTGAAAGGCTCGACAAACATGAAGATCACACTTAAAAGCGACTCGCACATGATTGACGAGGTCGTAGTGACCGGTATGCAGAAGATGGACAAACGTCTGTTTACGGGTGCCACGACCAAAATCGACGCCGAAAAGACCAAGCTCGACGGTGTTGCCGACGTGAGCCGCGCTCTTGAAGGTCGTGTGTCGGGTGTTTCGGTGCAAAACGTATCAGGTACGTTCGGTACGGCTCCTAAGATCCGTGTGCGCGGTGCTACCTCTATCTACGGTAACTCCAAGCCGCTGTGGGTCATCGACGGAGTCATTCAGGAAGATGCTGTCGACGTCAGCGCCGACGATCTGTCTTCCGGAGATGCCGTAACCCTTATTTCAAACGCAATATCAGGTCTCAGCGCCGACGACATCGAGAGTTTCCAAGTGTTGAAGGACGGTTCGGCTACCTCTATATATGGTGCGCGCGCGATGGCGGGCGTCGTTGTCATTACCACCAAGCGCGGTAAGGCAGGACGCAGCACGATCAATTATACGGGCGAGTTTACCTACCGCCTGAAACCTTCTTACAACGACTACAACATCAGCAACTCTCAGGAGCAGATGGGTATCTACAAGGAGATGGCGGCAAAGGGATGGCTGGAATTCTCACGTCTTGCCAACGGCAGCACGTCGGGTCTGTACGGAAAGATGTATAACCTCATCGCAAAGTACGACGAGACCAACGGCGCATACGGTCTGCCTTATACCGAGGCGGCTATGAACGCTTACCTGCAACAGGCGGAGTTCCGTAACACCGACTGGTTCGACCTGCTGTTCAACAACAACATCGTGCAGAACCACTCTTTGAGCATCTCCACCGGTTCGGACAAGGCAAGCCTCTACGCCTCTGTCTCTGCAATGCAGGATCCGGGATGGACAAAGGACAGCGAAGTGAAACGTTACACGGCAAACATGAACGCATCGTTCAACCTGTCGAAGAAACTCACACTCTCTGTGTTGGGTAACGCATCTTACCGCGACCAGGACGCGCCGGGTACGCTGGCACGTTCTACTGACGTCGTGTCAGGTGCCGTCAACCGCTCGTTCGACATCAACCCGTTCAGCTACGCCATGAACACATCGCGCACGCTCGACCCCAACGAGATTTACACACGTAACTACGCTCCCTTCAATATCTTCAAGGAGCTTGACAACAACTATATCAACCTCTCCGTTGCCGACATGAAGTTCCAGGCAGAGTTGAACTACAAGCCCATCATGGGAATGGAAATCCGACTCCTCGGTGCTTACCGCACGCAGAAGACATCTCAGGAACACTTCATCCTTAACGAGAGCAACCAGTCAGAGGCTTACCGCGCCGGTGTGGGCAATCCTAACATCCAGTACAGCAACCCCTACCTCTACCAAGATCCCGACCAGCCCAACTCGCTGCCTATCTCGGTAATGCCCACAGGAGGTATCTACACCCGCAACGACTATCGCGTAGACCAGTACGACTTCCGCGGAACCATCCAATATAATAAGGTGTGGAACGACACACACATCATGAACCT
Organism: uncultured bacterium; assembly: GCA_905215655.1. Classification (GTDB taxonomy): domain Bacteria; phylum Bacteroidota; class Bacteroidia; order Bacteroidales; family Bacteroidaceae; genus Prevotella. The sequence goes on from CAJMQT010000066.1 coordinate 3,063, forward strand.
CTTCGGAGGTATGGAGGCAAACCGTACCGACAAGGACCAGATTTATCACTCTGATTACGGAGTCGACTATAACTCCGCACGCCTTGTCTCTGTGCCCTACCAGTTCTACAAGCAGGCCAAGGAGGAAGGAACAATCCTCAGCTCGTTTGCAAAGGGATGGACACGCAACCTCGCTTACTTCTTCAGCGGCAGCTACTCTTACAAGGGACGTTACACCGGAAACTTCACCTACCGCTACGAAGGCTCCAACAAGCTCGGTAAGGCGAAAAAATCACGCTGGCTGCCCACATGGAACGTTTCCGCAGCATGGAACGCTCATGAGGAAGGTTTCTTCAAGAAGTTCATGGAGAAGACCAACGGCGCGGTATCACACGCCGCGCTCCGCCTGTCTTACTCGCTGACAGCCGACAGAGGTCCGTCGTACGTTTCAAACGCTCTGCCTATTTACAGCTCTTCAAACGCTTGGCGTCCGCAGGGCGACCAGATGGAGACGGTAATCAACCTCGCCAACATCGCGAACACGGAGCTTACCTACGAGAAGAAACACGAGTTTAACGTCGGTCTTGACTTAGGTTTCTTGAAGAACCGCATCAACCTTAACCTCGACGCTTACTGGCGTAACAACTTCGACCTTATCGGCTACATCCAGACACAGGGTGTCGGAGGTTTCATCGACAAGATGGCTAACGTCGCATCGATGAAGTCGCACGGTATCGAGGCAACCCTCTCGACCCACAACATCAGGACTAAGGACTTCGGATGGGACACCGACCTTACCTTCTCTTACGCAACGAACGAGATCACCGACTTGAAGTCACACTCCAACGTGATCAACCTCGTTTCCGGAACAGGTAGCTCGAACCACTTCCGTCAGGGCTATTCACAGTCGGCGCTCTTCTCTATCCCCTTCGTCGGACTGAATGACAAGGGTATCCCGCAGTTCATCAATCAGGACGGCGAGATAACGACGACCGACATCAACTTCCAGGAGTACGAGAACCTCGACTTCCTGAAATACGAAGGTCCGATGGAGCCGACAGTAACCGGCGGTCTCAACAACCTGCTGCGCTACAAGAACTGGCGTCTCAACATCTTCATTACCTACTCGTTCGGCAACAAGATCCGTCTCGATCCGGCGTTCTCTTACGCTTACTCCGACATGTCGGCCATGCCTAAGGAGTTCAAGAACCGTTGGGTTGTGCCGGGCGATGAGAACAGAACCAGCATTCCTACCATCGCAAGCTATCGTCAGGCAACTCAGATAAACAACCTGAGCTACGCTTACAACGCTTACAACTACTCTTCTGCCCGTATCGCCGACGGTGGTTTCATCCGCTTGAAGGACGTATCGCTCACTTACGATATTCCTCAGTCGTTCCTGCAAAGACTCGGACTGACAACGGCGTCACTCAAACTCGACGCTACCAACCTCTTCCTGCTCTATGCTGACGACAAGCTGAACGGACAGGATCCTGAGTTCGTCAACGCCGGAGGTGTCGCAACGCCTATGCCCAAGCAGTTCACGTTCACTCTGAGACTCGGAATGTAATAATGCCGCCACGCTTTATTCAAATATGATAATGACAAAACGGCACAATATTGAGCAAATATTTAAATAAGGAGAAAGACAAAATGATAAAATCATTCAAATATATTTTAATGTCGGCAGCGCTTGTGGCGTCGTTCTCGTCGTGCAGCGACAGCTTCCTCGACAAAGAGCAGGACGAGCGCGTTGATATCGTTCGTCTGGATCAGGTCACACAGCTTCTGGCGACTGCCTATTCCACCGGCAACTACGGCTGGCTGTCGGAGCTTTCGAGCGATAACATCATCGACATCAACTCGCGCTTCCTCGCTCCGCAGAGCAACGGCGACGACGTGATGGTTCACTTCAACCTCACATCTTATGAACGCGCCGACGACGAGGCGTTCCGCTTCGAGCCGGTAAGGTCGAGCACGGGCACCGACTCTCCCTCTGTAATCTGGGAGGGCTGCTACAACGCCATCGCGACCGTCAACCACGCGCTGGAACTGCTGGACAAAATCAAGGAAAAGAACGGCGGTGAGTTCACCGGAACAGATCTCGCCGTTGCTAATGCAGCATACGGCGAGGCTTACCTCAGCCGTGCTTACCACCACTTCATCCTTGTGAACATGTTCTCACAGGCTTACAAGAACGACGAGCTGAGCAAGGCTGACATCGGTATTCCGTACATCACGACCTGTGAGGACAAGGTGCTCGGCGAGTACGACCGAGGTACCGTTACCGACGATTACGCCAAGATACAGGAAGACCTCGAAAAGGGTCTGGCGCTCATCAGCAACGTAAACTATGGCAACAACACCATGAAATGGCACTTCAACGTCAATGCCGCTCACGCCTTCGCAGCACGCTTCTATCTCTACAAGCGCGATTACGACAAGGTGATTGAGCACGCAAATGCCGTGCTTACCACCGACCCGGCAACGACGGAGACCATGCTCATGGATTATTCCAACTTTGATAAATGCACAAGTCTTAGAGACTACGCCAATATCTGGCAAGGTCCCAACGAGATGAACAACCTTATGCTAATCGCCACATATTCAACACAGTGGCGCAGGAGCGTCGGCAACAGATACGCATACGCCGGTCCGGCTTTGCGCGACATCTGGCGTCACCTCGGTCCTAACTGGAGATTTTACAGCATGCCGGCGGCAAGTGTCAGCGGTGGTACGTTCTGGGACGGTAACGCCGACCATGGCTTCGCCTGTGCAAAAATCGGCGAAAGATTTGAATACACCGACAAAGTTTCCGGCATCGGTTACGCCCACGTCATCCGTCGCGAGTTCACCTGCACAGAGCTTCTGCTCAACCGTGCCGAGGCTTACCTGCTGAAAGAGAACCCCGAGGTTGACAAGTGCATCCAAGATCTTATCTCTTACGAGAACAGCCGTCAGTCGTTCTCTGCCGCAAACAAGGCATTCTATACATCAGGTGGTGCTTTGTCGGAGCTGACAAAGGAGAAGATCGACTCATGGTACGTGGACACGTCGCACAGTAACACGCTTGCTGACTGGGACTTCCTCACCAACATGGGCTTTGCACAAATGCCCGCCGAGAACGTGAAATATATGAACGCCATCAACGACATGCGTCGTTACGAGACGGCATATACCGGACTCCGCTTCTTCGACCTGAAACGCTGGGGAATGGAGTACAGCCACGAATACGGACCGGAGAACGTGAAGTATGAGATGAAATGGAACGACCCGCGCCGCGCGATAGAGATACCGCAGGAGGTGCTCGCTGCCGGAATGACATCGTCTCGGAAACATGCATTGGCTAAATATCAAAAGTACGACTATTGCAGCATACCTCAATATATCCACAAATAATTAAGAAGAAAGGGAATTGAGCATTATGAAAAAGTTTTCAAATATTATAACTGTCGCATTGGTGGTGCTTGCATCATTCAATCTGGTGTCTTGCTCGGATGATGATTTCACCCCGTCAATCTTCGACACCACCGAGCACCCGCTCGATCCGACGTCATACACTTATCCCCTCGACGCATTTGTTAGGGATAACTTCCTCAAACCGTACAACATGAAGTATCTGTACCGCATGGAGGACATCGGCTCGGACATGGACTACAACCTCGTGCCCTGTTCGTATGAGCAGAGCCTTAACCTTGCCGTGCTTTGCAAATATCTTTGGTATGATGTTTACAATGAGAAGGTTGGCGACATCTTCCTCAAAAAGTACAGCCCGAGAATTATCCACGTGATCGGATCGCCGGCTTACAACCCGACCAACCACACCGAGACGCTCGGTACTGCCGAGGGAGGACTCAAAATCACGTTGTACAACGCGGAGAACCTCTCAATCAATGACATCGACTACATGAACGAGTATTTCTTCAAGACGATGCACCACGAGTTCAGCCACATCCTGAACCAGAACGTGAACCGTCCGACGGACTTCGACCTCATCTCCAACGGTAAGTACAACACTTCAAGCTGGAGCGACACTCCCGACTCTGTCGCACTCGGTCAGGGCTTCATCTCTCCCTACGCTTCTTCACAGGCTCGTGAGGACTGGGTGGAGGTAATCGCCAACTACATCGTGAAGGATTACAAGACATGGGACAACATGCTCAACACCGCCGCTTACGAGTGGGAACTTGTGACTGATGTTGACGCGCCGTATTGGTACAGACTCAACTCTCTCTGTAACAGAGGTCTCGCCAACCGCGACTCCGTCGGCTATTTCGTCGATGTTTCTTCAACAGCCGGAGGTGAGGCAGCGACATTGAAGATCGCACGCAAGCTGATCCAGCGTGACGCCGACAATAAATATGCCGTGCCCGATGCGAACACAGGCGCGATCGTTTACCTGAACACGTCAGGTATCAACGGACGCGACGTCATCGCACGTAAGCTCGAAATGGTACGCGAGTGGTTGCAGACTTCATTCAACTTCAATCTTGAAGAGGTGCGCGCCGAGGTACAGCGCCGTCAATGGATGACCGATGACGCAGGCAACTTCCTTTTCGACGAGAACGGCAGATACATCAACCGCCTGACTTACGTGCGTCCCGACGGCAAGACCTTGATGGACGACCTGCTCGAAGAAATATACAAGTACAAGCAAGACCAGAACCAAGGCGAATAAGTACATAAAGTTTTAAAACCGAATATTTATGAAGACTAATATAAAATCAATATTATTCCTGTTTGGAGCGGCTTTCCTCTTCACGGCATGTGTGAACGAGGAAGACGACCTGTTCGACAAGTCGGCGGCTGAACGTCTTAATGAGGTCTCTGCAACGTATGGCGAGCGCTTCGTCGCTGCAACGAACGGATGGTCAATGGAGTATTATCCCAACCCCGAAACCGTTTCTCCGACTGACCAGTTGGCTCCTTACACAAGAGGATACCTCATGGCGGCAAAGTTCAGCGCTGACGGAACGGTGGATATGGCTACGAACATCTCTGCAAGCGACTTCGGCAGCTACCTCGTAAGCGATGAACATCTCACTCAATACGCCGGATTGGTGACCGACAAGTCGACATGGAACGTAATTACGGATATGGGTCCGGTGCTCTCGTTCAACTCTTACAGTCAGGTGATGCACGTCTTCTCCAATCCCGGCATTTATGAATTGGGCAACGGTTTGGAGGGCGACTATGAGTTTTCTGTCACCAATCTTCCGGAAGAAGGTGACATCGCAATGCTCAAAGGCAAGAAGCGCGACGTCTACGTACGTATGACAAAGATTGACGAAGGTGTAGAGCTTGGCGATTACATCGAGGACGTCAACAACTTCTCGACAAAAATGTTCTCTCCATCGGCTCCCAACAACCTCGTAATGAAGATGGGCGAGACGAAGTATCAGATCGAGAGCGCGTCAACCGGAATTATGAACATCTATCCTTACGACGGCGACAACATCACCGACGAAGACTTCTATCCCTTCCTCGTCAGCAAGCGCGGCGGCAAATACTATCTGCGTTTCCGCGACGCGTTGCGTAAGGTTGAAGGCGAGACAAATCCGCAGGAGTTCGTTTACAACGAGGAAACGGAACAATTCGTCGACGTTGACAACGAGCAGAACGTAATTCAGGGTGAAGACGCAGCTCCGTTCTTCATGACCAAGATTAACGGCGGAAGCACATGGAGCTGGGTTCGCAATACCACCAATTCAGACGCCATGACGACTTTGAACAACCGCATCTACGACGAGATGCGTGCTGTCGGTTTCACCTGCAATCAGAGAATTAATTTCATGCTGAACAAAGCCGGCGAATTTGTTCTTGCAATACCTTTCACTTTCAAACAGGGACGTCAGACTGTTTCAGCAACGGGCACATTCAAGTTTAACGTCACCGACCGGACGGCAGAAGGCTTGACCCTTACTTACGCCGGAGCCGGTGAGACGGCTGGTGAGACCCTTTACAACCAAATTGCCGCAGTAAAAGAATACATCAATTATTTATCTACAACGCTGACCATAGACGCAGCCGAGACAAATTTCAATCTCAACACATTGAAAATTGCGCCCGCTGCCGATACATCAAAATGGTTTGTTGTAACATTGTTTAATTAAAATTTTATGATTATGAGAAAGTTTTTCTTATTAACAGCAGCGCTGGTAGCTACTACTGCGAGCTTCGCACAGAAAGTTGCTAATGTCGACAAGACGGCAAAGATGGCTCAGAGCGTACAGGCTGTAAGAGTAGCAAGCGAGGGCGAGCCGGTTAAGGTTCTCGCCAACGGAATGGTTACAACTGCACCCGTTCAGAAATCAGTTGCAACAGGACTTTATTACAACCGTCCCGAAGGGTCTTTTTATCAAGGTTTTGATTTTGATGGAAATGGTTATTATAATACTGACGTAATAGTAACCCCTTTCAAAGACTTCACGATTAAGAACATGTCTACCGACAAAAGCGGTATCAAGTGGTTGCTGAAATTTCCGCAGGTAAATGCAGCAGGAACGGCATACGAAAGTTACACAGAGTATGATGTTACCAAAGACGTTGACGCTGAAGGTAACTACACAACTTCAATAAACCCGGGTTATTACAGTCCTGCACCTAACATCGTTCGCGGTACAGACCAGTTCACATTGGGAGAGACAAACCGATATTGGAAGGGTGATTGGAATACAAACATCGGTTGGAACTCAAGAATCCGCGTTCAGAATGCGGTTTCTGCAATGTGTGCCTCTGACCCGCACGTCGGCAACTACTATGGAACAGGTTCTCTGTCAACCCAATATTTCTGGGGTACAGGTACATTGAATAATTCCACTTATGGTTTAGGAACATGTTTCGGTGTAAGACAGACGTATGAAAAGCCGATGTCTCCTCTTTATGTAGAGAGAATTTTTATCCAATGTCTGTCTACATCTGCAACTCCTATCGCAGCAGGTAAAGAATTGACCATGTTCATTGTGGACAACACCGATCCTCAGAACCCGGTCATCAAAGAGACTATCAAAGCTACGGCGGAAGATATCAGCGGATTGGCAAAAGGTCCTTCTTCTTTCGCATCAGCATTTAAACTTGCGTTCACCAACAAGGTTGAAACTGCTTTCGGTGAAGCTGTTGCTCCGTTCACAATCGACTATCCTTTCTTCGTTCAGGTAGAAGGTCTCGATCAGGAAGGCGTTGACGTAGGTTTCTACGGACATGATATTGCAGACGGTGACAATGTAGCGAATGGTAACTTCCTCGTTAAATATTCTGAAAGAAATGGTAGTCACTATTATCCTGGTCTTGCACTCCCCTTCACATTCGAGAGTCTCTTCGACGCTATCAATGTATGGGACAATGTTCAAGTAAGCGAGACACAGACAATCGAGAACTGCAACGTTCTGAAAGTTTCTGCCGACGGTAAGACTGTAACAAACGAGGCATTGTCTTCTTACGGCATCAACGGTGCCGTTGTTCAGACTGCTTGTGACTGGACTGACACAGACGGCAACGAGAACTACTTCAAGACAGAAGACTCTCCCGAGTGGGTTGCTATCAGCGCAACTTACAACGAGGCAAACGAGGCTTACTTTATCAATGTAACTTGCGATGCTCTCCCCGCAGGACAGGCAGGAAGATATGGCGAGCTCCGCATCGAAGGTCGTGGTATTGTTTCTGATCCTATCATCATCATGCAGGGCGATGTATCTGGCATTACTGACATCACAGCTGACAAGGCTGACAAGGCTAACGCAGGTATCTACAACCTCGCAGGTCAGCGCGTTTCCAAGAATGCAAAGGGTCTCTTGATTGTAGACGGCAAGAAAGTCATTAAATAAATTAAGAGCCCCCCTCCGACTCCCCCGAGGGGGAGAGGTTGCGAGGTTTCTTAATCCTTAATTAGTATAATCATTAATCTTAAATCCCCTCTCTCTCCCCCTCGGGGGAGGT
>CAJMQT010000067.1 GCA_905215655.1 uncultured bacterium
TCGACATAGCCCGCTATGCCTTCGACGATACGGAAAACAATCCGTCGAATATTAACCTGCATTATTCATAGGCGTTTCTACTGCGAGTCCCAACTGCCTGTACGTCAGCAAAGTGCTCGCTCTTCCTCTTTGGAAGTAGGAATTACTACATCCGGCATCGTCATCGCTGTGCTTTCACTGATGCACAGACATTTGGAACTCTCGTAACGAAAGCCTATGAATAATGCAGGTTAAGACACAAACGATAGAAAATCTAATGACAGATTTTGGTTAAAGAAAAAGGCATATCAAAAGACAGGCTGAACTGTTTTTTCTAAAGTAGGGAAATTTGATTATCTTTGCAATATGAATATTGCAAGATAGGATGCGTCTCGGAATAAAAAGCAAACAAGTTTGCTTTGTTCTTCTCTCGGCTTGCACTATCTTTGCAAGATGAATAAAGTAAAAAACAAATGGAAGATTACAAAGATAAGAAGATTGCGGTGTTGCTATCCGGCGGCGTAGACAGTTCGGTGGTGGTGTATGAGCTTGCAAATCAAGGACTTCACCCCGATTGCTTCTACATAAAGATTGGTCCTGAGGAGCAGGAGGAATGGGACTGTTCGAGCGAGGAAGACCTTGAAATGGCTACTGCCGTGGCGGCTCGTTACGGCTGCCGTTTGCAGGTAATTGACTGCCACAAGGAATATTGGGAGCAGGTGACGAAGTACACGATGGATAAAGTACGCAACGGTTTTACGCCCAATCCCGACGTTATGTGCAACCGGTTGATCAAGTTCGGCGCCTTCAACGAGAAGGCGGGACACGACTACGACCTTATCGCTACGGGACATTATGCTCAGACCGAGATTATCGACGGGCGGAAATGGCTCGTCACAAGTCCCGACCCCGTTAAAGATCAGACCGACTTTCTCGCACAGATTTATGACTGGCAGTTGCGCAAGGCGCTCTTCCCGATAGGTCATTACATGAAGGAGGAGGTGCGCGAAATAGCCGAGCGCGAGCATCTTGTCAATGCAAAGCGTAAGGACAGCCAGGGTATCTGCTTCCTCGGAAAAATCAACTACAACGATTATATCCGTCGATACTTGGGCGAAAACCCGGGCGACGTGCTCGAATTTGAGACGGGAAAGAAGATCGGAATGCACCGCGGACTATGGTTCCACACCATCGGTCAGCGCCACGGACTGGGCTTTGGCGGCGGTCCGTGGTATGCAGTCAAGAAAGATTTGACAGAAAACGTGCTTTACGTCAGCAAGGGTTATGACCCGAAGACGGCGTACAAAAAGGATTTTCCGATACACGACTTCCACTTCCTTACATGTAATCCGTGGGGCGACGCCACCGAAGTCGGCATAACATTCAAAATCCGGCACACGCCCGAATATCACCCGGCACGACTCGAACGGACGGGCGACGGCACTTATGTCGTACACTCGGAGCACCCGATACACGGCGTGGCGCCGGGTCAGTTCTGCGTCGTCTACGACGAACAGCACCACCGTTGCATAGGCAGCGGCGAGATAGCGTGGGGATAAATGCCGCTTTCGCAGCGTCTCAAAACTTCCATCTGACCTGCATCTCGAGGTCGGTGGCCGACGAGTGGTCTATCTGTTGATAGCCCGACCCTATCTTATTTCTATCGAAATACTTGCTTGTGCCGACCTTGGCTGTTATCTCCAAATTCTTGAAATGCTCGGTCGAGGCATACAGCATGTAACGAATGCCTTTGCCGTAATACGACGGAAAGTAAAACGAGCGGCGCATGCCGCGCTCATAAGAGTACACCCTGCTGTCATAATCGTCAGTATTGAAATAGCCGAACGAGGCATTCAGACTGACGATTTTTTCGTATCTGCAACTGAAATTCTGGCTTATCATCCACCCGAAGCTGCGCTCCTTATACTCCGTTAAGGCAAGGTCAGCCTGCGTCTTGGCGCTCCACGTCGTCGCGTTGTATGCCGCCGAGAGCCGCCCCCGATGTTCGGTTTTGTTTATAAGCGCCGTCTTGTCCTCGTTGTCCCTCTCCCTTATCTTCACTCTGTAACGCGCCGTGAATGCCCAACGCTCGGGCGTGTATGTCATCTGGACGAGATTGTCAAACGACTTTGAACTGTTTGCCGCCTGATACTTGGGCCATGCGAAGTAGGCATAGTCCGAATACGCCAGCAGACTTAGCTGCGGCTTGATGCGCCATGTCAGTCCGATGTACAGCCCGCTCTCGTTCTGCACGGCTCCGCCCTCGCTGAAACTCTCGGCAAAGAGCGAGTAATATTTAAACGAATAAAAGCGCTGTAACGCCATCAGACTGACGTTCTCGGCGGGCGAAAAACTAACGCTGTTGATTGTTGCGACGGCGTTACAACCACCGGTTGCCGTCTCGCCGCTGAACGAAAAACGGCTACCTGTGTAGCCGTAATTGACGCCCGCATTGTAAAAATCTCTGCCGGCGGCATAATGCCGACGATAAACGGCGGTCTTGTTGGGTTTCAGTTCTTTGTCGAGAGAGGTATAGACAGCCGTCGCCCCGAAGTAAAATCCGCCCCGGCGATAGTCCAGATTGCCTCCTACGAGCAACTGAGAGGAGTTGTTTTTCTTTGCTATCTCGGTCTTTGTGCGGTGATAATTCGATGTCAAAATCGTTGCTATGGTGCCGTTGTCCTTGTTCAGCGTGGCGTCAATGTCGCGATATGAGACGAACAGACTTGCGTCAAGACCTTTCCCGATATTTACCGTTGCCGCCGCACCTTGAAGATAGTTGCCTTCCGACGCCGAGGCGTGGGCACGGATGTTGCTGCCGCCGCGCCCCATGGAAGAGAGCGTCGAGAGCTTGCCGAAGCCGTAATTGTTGTTGATTACAAGTCCCATGCCGAAGCGCAGGCGGTATCTGCCCAAGGCAAGGGTCTTTATCCTGCCGAGATTTTTCAGCACGAGATAAAACGAATAGAAGTCGTAACCCATGCTGTTACAACCCGCGAAGAACGGTTCGCCGGCATCCTGTGAGCCGAGAAAGCCGAGCCTTACGCTATTGCCGTAAGTGAAATCGTACCTTATGCTGTGCTTGTATTGGTAGCCTTCGTAGCCATCTCTGTCACCTTTGCGGCTGTAAAAGGGCACTTTCAGCGTACCGAGGAAATCATGTTTGCCGTATTTCTGTATGTTTTTCAGCGTCGGAAACGTGCGTTTCTTCACCTCGCCGGCGTATGTGAAGTAGGTCAGCAACTTGCGTTTCAAGTAATCGATGTTTTCAAGCATCGCCACCTCACCGAGCGTTTTCATAGCACCGTATTTGTAGATATGCTCGCTTATGTCTTCAACATCTTTCGCCGTAAGGAACGGCAGCTGTTCAAGCTCATCGCGCGTTGCCGTGTTTATGTTTAAGGGATGTTCTTCAAGGTCGTATAACAGGTCGAAAGATTCCTCTAAAACCGAAGACTCGAAATCTTCCATCTCACCCAACTGATACAGATACTGCTCCCATTCACGAGCCTGCTGGGCATACGCTCCGCAAACGCAAAGACACAAAAATAAGAATAAAAGCGGTATTTTGTTTCTCACGGACAAGGTCGTTCAGGTTAATATACCTTACAAAGGTAAGGCAAATCCGTGAGAAAAGCAAGGATTTATATATAAAAACTTGTTTTCTTATTCTCTTGAAATCTCATTCTCCAACACCAATGCCAAAGCATGAACAATGGTTCACAGAGAGCTTCTTCGGGATAGCTGCGGAGCAGGCACAGGGCACGTTTCAGTTTCCAAACGGCATGAGGAAAACGCCCGCCGTTCTTTAAATCACGCTCCCGTTCGTCAAAATGCCCGAAGTTGCCGCCTAACATTATTTCATCAAGCAGCCTCCTGCCCTCTTTCTCGTCGGGCGTGAATATATAATAAGGTGACGGCAGATCAAAAACCTCATGCAGCACCCACATCACGGCGGAAGTAAACTTTTTCAGTCCGACTGATTGCAACACCGGCTCCACTTCATCCTTTATACTTAGGCGTGCGCCCGTCTTTTCCGTCAGCGTTTCTTCCCTCCGGTTTGTCATCTCCGTTTCGTCTGCACCATGCAAAGACCTCAACGTAAAGTAGTAATCCATCACTTGGCGCAGTCCGAGCCCCGATTCCATATAATGCATGAACAGATGACACATCTGAAACACGACATTCACCGGCGTCACAGGCATTGAAAAGCCAAGCACCGTCTTGTTCTTCATGCACTCATCGGCATGGATAGAGAAGAAATGTTGCAGCCTCCGGTTTCTTATCGGCGAATGCAGGAACGACGGACGGTAATGCACTTCAACAGCCGTTCCTTCAAAATCAGGTGCCTCAATATGGTGATAATAATCCTTGGGATTAATCTTCAAGCCCATAATTTCGTACTTACGATTCACATAACGCCTTATCGCCGCCTGTCCGTAAAACGTGACACTCTTTCCGGAAGAACGCACAGGCAACACCACGCCCTCAACCTTCGTGCGACACCAAATGTCTATATCTCCCGGAGTACGCCTTCTTCCGAGACTTTCCGGATATACCGTTTGATTGCTTTGCCCTTTCAGAATGCAGCTGTTAAAGCCGTCACGGTCAAGCCTTTCGCTCAACGTCCGGCATTGAGCGTTAAGTTTATCGTTAAGTCGTTCTATCTGAACTACAAGGACATACCACTTCCGACGTAATTCAACAGGACACGAAACGCCCGCCGCATGCAGCCGTTCCACACCTGAAAAGCCGATGCCCAACAACGCCTGACGCTCGCAAAAAGCGAAACATTGCCTCCATTCCTTATCCGTGAAAGGGCGCGACAGGTTCTCTCTTATACCAAGCGCGACTTGAAGGAACTCGTAAAAAATCATATTATCCGATTTAGACTATCTTACGCCGACGTATTCATTAAAGACATTCCAAAGAAACAACGGATTGCCCAAAACATACCGGCGCCACATCCGCCTCGGTTCTTTCAGCAAACGGTACAACCATTCCAAGGAGTGCTCCCGCCATCTCTGCGGAGCACGCTTGTACGTTCCGGCAAAAAAGTCGAATACAGCACCGACCGTTCCGACATGACAATGAATGTCCAGCTCTGCCCAATGACGGTACGTCCACTTCTCCTGTTTGGGCGCGGTCATACCGATCCACAGCAGATCAGGATTTGCTTTATTGATTGCCGAGATTATCGCCTCATTGTCTTCTTTCGTAAATTCCGGCTTATACGGCGGCGAATAAGTCTCCACCGTGATGTTCGGATATTCCGTCGCAGCACGTTTCTTTATCAAATCCAGCACCCGTTCGCTGCTCCCCATAAAGAAACATTTGCCCCCTTTCTTATTGAGCCGTTCCATTTCAAACGTGAACAGGTCCCAGCCGGCTATCCGCTCTTTCGGTCTTGACTTTGCTTTCAGCCATCGACAGGCAAAAACTATGCTCGCGCCATCAGGTATCAGGACATCGCCTTTGCTCAATGCCTCGGCAAAAAGTTTGTCCTTCAATGCGGTGTTATATGAATGGGCATTAATCGTATTAATAAGCAGTTTGCCCTCGGGTAACGACAGCAACGCATACTTTCCATCGAGAATGGAAAGTTCTTTAAGGCTAAACATAATAAGAAAAGGAATTTAATGTGTTTGACTGTATATCAAAATAAAGTCGTTAACGGAAGTAGTGCGGCTTGCTCCGCATGAAGTCAACTTATTTTTGACACACCGTCATCAGTTCATGAAAAAGGAAAAAGAATAATTCATATCACGGAAATTCAATGAAAATCCGCAGTAAGACAAAAAATAACTCTATAAATATTGTTCTTGATTTCTTCAAGAAACCTTGTGACGGAAGACTATCGTAAGGATTTATACAAATCCACCACTTGCAGAGCTTTACGCTCCCACGACAGTTCGTTCTGTCTTGATACACAGCCTTTTGAAAGCTGCTGTAAGACCTCTTTATTGTTATAAAACAGCTCTATTTTTTCCGCGAAGTCCTTTACGGATTGTCGAGGATTGGTGAGCGGTATCTTTATACCGACGGTCTCGTCGACCGAGTCGCCTTGCCCGCAGGTGTCAAAGCACAGCACGGGCAAACTGTTACCTATCGCCTCAAGTACAACATGCGGCGTGCCTTCCGCCACACTGGTAAAGAAGAACAAGTCGGATTGCCGCATTATGCGTTGCACCTCGTCGTGAGACACAGCTCCATGCCACACGCACAAATCATTAACGCCAAGCGTCTCAGCCTCATTCTCGTATTCCGACACATCACCTCCGCCGACGACATGCAACCGCAAATCCGGATGGCGGGCAGCTGCAACGGCACGAATGGCAAGAGATAATTGTTTTCGGAAGTCTGCCTTACCTACCCAAAGCAAATCAAATGTATCTTTCGGCTGTCGCTCCGTCGGCGTTTCGTCTTTGACATAACATCCTGTTTCATTGATGAGAGGAGAGTCTATGCCGAAATACTTTTTGAAAGATTGTTGGGAATTTGATGATGCAGAAATGACGACGGCAGCCTTTTCAATCATCTTAGCAACTCTCTTGCTATGTTGCAACTGCCACTTTGTGATCCGGTTTTTCAAACGAATAAACAACTTGGCTTTCAAACCGGCGCCTTCAAGATATTCAACAGGAAACATTTCCTTTGCGTCTACCGGTCCCCAAACCAACGGCACACCCTCAATCTTCCACAAAAAACCCGGTTCACGAAAACCGATCATATTAAGTTGGTGGAGCACGTCTATACGTTTCTTCGTGCAGATATCCTTTGCGATGAGATATGTCTTCCACTGCCACTCCTTATAATATTTATAAAATCGCCAGTCGCCTTGGTTCCAGCACATTCGCCTCACCTCCTCCGAAACAGGATTATAATAAAAGTGCATATTTTGCCCCTGCGGCAAAGTCGGCAACACCGCTTCTATCTTATCACGAAATTCTCCTTCCGTAATAATATGCAGCTCGCAGTATTTGGCAAGATTAACGCACCAGTTCCACGCCATGCCCGGCTCGCTGCCCATGCCGGGAGAACAGGCATAGGCATTAATAAGAATGGAAAGCATAAAAGAAATTTGTATTTTACGTTAGTTCGACGAACTCACGTTATTTTATAAGTAAAATCGCTGTTATATTTATGTAGCACCACTTCGGGTGCCTCCGCTGAACTGTCCGGTGTCCGGGCGTATCGTCACTCCGTTCCTCCACACCCGGTTAAATATAGTTCAGCCCTCCGGGCTGTGAGCATGCCCATTGTTTTTAGAATTAAGAATTTAACCTGCATTATTCATAGGCTTTCGTTACGAGAGTTCCAA
Source organism: uncultured bacterium (assembly GCA_905215655.1). GTDB lineage: Bacteria > Bacteroidota > Bacteroidia > Bacteroidales > Bacteroidaceae > Prevotella. The sequence continues at coordinate 7,301 of CAJMQT010000067.1, forward strand.
ATGTCTGTGCGTCAGTAAAAGCACAGCGATGACGATGCCGGATGTAGTAAATCCTACTTCCAAAGAGGAAGAGCGAGCACTTTGCTGACGTACAGGCAGTTGGGACTCGCAGTAGAAACGCCTATGAATAATGCAGGTTAAAAACGTGCGGGTTTGATAAATCACCCCCTACACGTGGCGGACGTAACGCTTGAACAGAGGAGCGGCACTCGCAGAACGTTTTTCAGAATGTAAGGAAACATACCGATATGCTTACATTCTGAAAAATTTCAAATCATATACGTCGCGGTTTTTGAAAATAAAAGTCTGACGCCCGCAAATATGCGAAAATTCGTGTGCAAAGATAATTGTTTGTGCAATAACGTGTTATGATGTTTTTGCAAGAAATGTGCAATAAAAAACGACCGTAAAACGTGATTTTTCGGTAAAAAACAAGCCTGTTTTTCGTGATAGAAGTGCCACTTTTGACTTGTAAAAGTGCCTCCGTTATCTCTCAAAAGTGCCTCTTTTACATTTTAATGTCAATTATTTTTACTTTTCATCGCGATTTGTCCGCTTTTTAATTCTATTTCACGGATTTACCCTGACATTTTTCAAATGACAAAAAGAAAGACTTTCGCAGATTTTGAAATCAATATGTTATTTATATTCAAATCAGCAAGCAACAAGAAACGTACCTATTGTAATAGCGATAATTCCTAAGACTTTTCTGAGGCTGATTTTTTCTTTAAAGATAAGATATGCCAATAAAAGGGTCCAGATATATGTAATCGAGGTCAGAGGAAGCGTTTTGCTGTATCCCAGATATCTCAGAACCCAGATGTTTAATAACGCGCAAAGAAGATATAAGAAACCGCCTACATAAAGATTGTAAGAACGTAAACATTCCAGCAAGCCACGCCGCCCTGTCGCTTTCTTAAAGAACACTGACGCTTGCGCACCTAAATAGGTCATAAGCAAGATGACAAAATATATCCAGAAATTTTCCATGTCAGTCGCCTGTCGCTATTAGATAAACCCCTCCGATGATAACCACGACACCCAAAAGATTTGCAAAAGATATCGTCTCATTCAAAAAATAATATCCGACCAACAAGCCGATTGCATAATTCAAGCTCAAGACCGGCTGTAACACAGAAAGGCTGCCAAATTTGTAGGCTATAATCATAAGCAGGGCGCCGAGAGCGTAAAGGACAAATCCTCCTGCCAATAAGATAAGATTACCGTCGGCTCCCAATTTCCATAGAAGTTGCCCGGTGCAAACAGTCAAAGAGCACAGGCACATCAGAGCAATGCCCTTCTTATTCTTCTCAAAAGAATTGCCCGTCATTTATTTAATAGAATTTCGTACAACTGACGATGTTTCTTAACCAAGACTTCCAATATCAGTCCGCACGACCAAAGGAGCATAGCCAATAAAACAAGGAAGCCACAAACTATCAGAGTAGGAAACCTCGGCACCAATCCGGTATCGAAATATTCTATCAGAACCGGCGTCACGAAACATACCGAAATCAAAAAGAGAATTATCGAAAGTATCGAGAAGAAGAACATCGGTTTGTAATCCCTGAAAAGCTTGAATATTGTCATAATCACCTTAAAGCCGTCACTATATGTATTCAACTTAGACACGCTGCCCGCCGGCCTGTCTCTATATGTTACCGGGATCTCACGCAACAAGAAGTTTTTGTCCAATGCGTGAATGGTCATCTCTGTCTCTATTTCAAAACCTTTCGACAACACGGGGAAGTGTTTTACGAATGTTTTGCTGAATGCTCTGTAACCGGTCATGATGTCTTTGACGTCGTTATGGAAGATTTTGTTTATCAACGACCTGACAAGCACGTTTCCGAAGTTGTGGAACGGACGTTTGTTTTCTTGGAAATATGTTGACGAGAGCCGGTCACCGATCACCATATCCACGCCCCTTTCCAATACAAGCCTACACATCTCGCGCGCATTTTCTGCGGGATATGTGTCATCGCCGTCAATCATAAGATAGCAGTCAGCATCAATGTCTCTGAACATGCTCCTTATGACGTTGCCCTTTCCCTGACGAGGCTCATACCTCACATTGGCTCCTGCACGTCTCGCTATTTCATCCGTGCCGTCCGTCGAGTTATTGTCATAAACATAAATATCGGCTTCGGGCAAAGCTTGTTTGTAATCGCTTACCACTTTGGCGATTGTCTTGCTCTCATTATAGCAAGGTATCAAAACTGCAATCTTATCCATCATCTTATCTTTTTGAATAGTTTATTTTTGTCCGTCGTATAATAAATGAAAAGCAGCATGCTGAATAAAGACAACAAACCTGCCCGCCATGTAAACCAGCCATGTTGGATGGAATGATTACGCAACACCAAGAACCAGACGGGCACTATCATTGCTACGCCCAACAACCAACTGTAAGCCTTGAATGTTGCACGATTTTTCAACATCTTTGCATATAAGCAACAAAAGGCAACGATAGCGGTCAGACCTGCATAAAACAATCCGACAAGTCCCTTAGCTTTAATGTTGACCCATATAAAATTAATTATGTTGGGAATTGTCATTTCCATTCCCTTATATTTATTAGAGGTACGAAGTTCCGCACTCTGCATGGCGTCTGCCAAAATATTATTGCCTGTCAACATATAGGCAATCATCCATTTTGACGCCCAAAGCAGGGCGTAACCCAAGCCCCAGAATAGACAGACAAGGGCGACCGTTCTCCAAGTATCCTTGGGCTGTTTGGTCAGCATAAAAACAATCAACGGCAGTCCTAACGTAAGTTGCGGAGTGGTCAGGAAATCCATGTAACTCGTAACCGCTCCGATTACAAAAAACGAGCAAAAAACATCAGCATTTGTTGCCGTCAACTTTGGCACCTGCATTATCAAAATCATACTTATGAAAGCAATATAAAAACAGGTGGAGAATTGCAAAGACAACGGCACTATCGGAAAATTAATCAACAACAACGAAGCTGCAAAGACGACAGCTACCGCCTTTGAAATTTTCTTGACCATCAACACAAAGACTCCGATTAAGAGGAAAGAGAACAAGACATAATTCAATATCCTTATTTGCGGATAAGACAAGACTGTCAGCGCCGGTCGCAAAGTCACCTGATGTCCTTGCCAATATCTGCCGTAAGGCATCATTTCAAAGCCGTCGGTTTTTCCTTTTGCAACATTCTCTGTATCAAAAGCCAAGTCCATATAATGCTCCGACTTGCATATATAATTCATCATTCCCGCATCCACCGGTTTGTTGCTGTCCGCCGTTGCCGCAAGATTCAGCATGCAAGCATCCGTAAAATTATCCATCTGGAACAGTTTGAAGTTGAAGAACTTTTTATAGAGCCCTTCCTCTTCCAATACGTGCGTTGACGTAATAATGTTCTCTTTTATCGCCGATTTTGGTATAGCGTGAGCGCAAATCATCAAAAGCGTAAAGACGCCAAGCAACACAAAATAACTGATTAAGATTTTCTTTAATAAAGCCATGTCTAATTTATTTCATTAAAATATTTATCAATAAACTCGTCTGCGACCGGCAGCAATGATGCGTTA
>CAJMQT010000068.1 GCA_905215655.1 uncultured bacterium
TTTTTCTTATGAGAAATCTTAACAAATACCATGGAGTAGTTGTACCCATGGTTACTCCGCTTACAAAAGAAGGAGACATTGACGTAGCAGCAGTTGAACGTATCATCGAGAATTTCGCCAAAAACGACGTTTCGGCACTCATCATGGGCACCACCGGCGAAGGCAACTCCGTTCCCGTTGAATACGGAGTGAAAATGATTGAAGCTGCATCAAGAACGGCAAATGGCAGAATTACCATTTACGCCGGACTTGCAGGCAACTGTGTGAAAGAGCAAATCGAGGCGGCCAAAAAGTTTATCGCCGCAGGCGCCGACGTAATCGCAGCTACGCTGCCTTGCTATTACGCGCTGAAACCGGAGCAGATGTACGACTACTATAAGACCATGGCTGACGTGCTGACCGTGCCTCTGATGCTTTACAACATCACTATAACAACGCACATGAGCATACCTCTCGACATTATCGAAAAGCTCAGCCATCACCCCAATATCGTTGGTCTGAAAGACTCAGAGAACAACGTGCCGCGCCTTGAAGAGGCTCTCAAACTATTTGCCGGACGTGACGACTTCGCTTACTTCTGTGGCTGCGCCGCCAACTCGGCTGTCGCATTGAAGAACGGCGCCGACGGTATCGTGCCGAGCGTAGGCAACTATCTGCCCAAGATTTATCAGGACCTGTTCCTTGCCGGCGTAAACGGTGATATGCAGAAGGCAGAAGAATTGCAGCAGACAACCATCGAAATAGGAAAGATTAACACCGAAGGACTGACCTTGGGCGACTCGTTGGCAGGACTGAAAGTCATGATGAACGAAGCCGGACTGTGTGAGACGAACATGCTGCCGCCGCTGACAGAGCTTGACGCCGATACCGAAAGCCGCATCAGAGAGCGCGCAAAAGAAGTTATAGCGAAGTATAAATAACCGGCACGAACGCTTTAACCGAATAACCTAAAACCATGATACACACTTCTTTACATTGGATAGACGCAGTTATCCTGACAGTTTCCATCCTCGCCGCGGTAGTAGTCGGCGTATATTTTTCAAAAAAGCAGAAATCCACCAACGCCTATTTCGCGGCGAGCGGCAACGTTCCCGCGTGGGCGGTTGGCATGTCTATGTTCGCCACGATCATAAGCAGCGTGACGTTCCTCGCCTACCCCGGCGCCGCATACGGCGGCAACTGGATACTCCTTGTGCAGGGACTTATGGTGCCGATTATCCTTGTCGGACTTATCGGATTTATCGTTCCTCTCTACCGGAAGGTGATAAAGCTCAGTACGTATGAGTACTTCGAGCGCCGTTTCGGCATGTTCGCACGCTTTTACAGTTCCGTTGCGTTCATCTTGGAGAACTTCTCCAAAATGGGAGCGGTGCTCTATCTGATGGGCCTCGCAATGGCTATGTTCACCGGAGGAATGGATATCAGAACGATTATCATCGCTGTCGGCGTGGTAATCATCGTCCTTACATACCTCGGCGGAATGGAGGCGATAATCTGGATGGACGTCGTTCAGGGCTTCCTTCTTATCGGAGGAGGACTGATAACGATTATCATGCTGTTCTGTCTTACCGACGGCGGTCCGGCAACGATATTCAGCGTGGCAGCCGAATACAAGAAGATTGACTTCGGTCCGTACACCATGGACCTGACGCAGACCACATTCCTTGTTATGGTTCTCAACGGTATGTTCTACGCCGTGCAGAAATACGGCACCGATCAAAGTATCGTTCAGCGCTATCTTACCGCCCGCGACGACAAGAGCGCCAAGAAAGCGTCTTACCTCGGAGTGCTTATGAGCGTTCCGGCATGGGCATTGTTCATGTTTGTCGGCACCTGTTTGTTCGTTTATTACCACATAAATACGGGCATTTTGCCGGCAGGCATAAAGGACGACGAGGTATTCCCGTTCTTCATCGCCACCGAAATGCCGGTCGGAATAGTAGGTCTTATCGTAGCGGCTCTTGCCGCCGGCGCCATTTCAAGCATCGACAGCAGTATCAACTGCATCTCGGCTTGCGTCGTTGAGGACTATTATTCAAGACTCAGACCCAAGGCAAGCGACAAATCCAAGCTGTGGGTCGGCAAGGCATCCGTGCTCGTTGTCGGCATAGGAAGCATCCTCGTGGCCCTGCTCTACGTATCTTGGGGCGGACAGGGAGTGCTCGGTTCGCTTTTCGGACTTTACGCCATAATCTCTGCTGGCATTGTAGGTATCTTCTTGCTCGGATTGTTCAGCCGCCGCGCCAACTGGCAAGGACTGTATGTCGGCATAGCCGCCGCAATTCTGTTCACGGCTTACGCCGTTCTGACTTCCACTCCGTTCGACATGGGTAGCGGCAAGAAAGAGCTGCTTGTCGACCTTGGAGAGTACAACTTCACGCATTCCACCTACATGCTCGGCGTTTACAGCCACCTTATCGTGCTCATCATAGGTTACGTCGCAAGTCTTTTCTTCAAGACACCGCTTGCAGATAAAGACCTGACCATCTACGGTTATCTTGAAGAAAGAAGAGCCAACAAAGGCAAATAAATTAAATAATGTCTCCTCCCGGACGCCCCGTAAGGGAGGAGATATAAAGATTTCAACAACCGTCTCCTCCCTTACGGGGACACCGGAAGGAGGCTTTTGACACCAAACGAAATGAAAGGAATAGTATTACTGCAACCCGGCAAGATTGTATTCGGTACCGGATGTATGGAACAATTCTGCAAAGATTACCTTGCAATGGGCTTCAAACGTCTGTTCATTCTTACCGCTCCGGTCATCAGACCGATGCTTGCCGACATGGAAAAGACTCTCACAGACAGAGGCATAAGCATAAAATATTACGATGACATCAAGCAAGAACCATCCGTAAACGACTTCAAGAAAACGCTGAAAGAGGCTCGTGAGTTTAAAGCAGACAGCGTAATAGGCGTCGGCGGAGGCAGTGTGCTCGACTTGTCAAAGCTCGTTGCGACGCTGATAGACAGCGACCAGCAGATTGAAGACTTGTTCGGAACAGGCTTTGTGGCAAGACGTGGCAAGTGGTTTGCTTGTATTCCCACCACATCGGGAACGGGCAGTGAAGTGTCGCCCAACGCCATCTTACTTGACGAGCGGGACGCTCTTAAAAAAGGAGTGGTAAGCCCCCATCTGATGGCTGACGCCGCATACATCGATCCGAAGCTTACTTGGACTGTGCCAAGCAAGATTACCGCCGAGACGGGTATGGACGCATTGACACATTGCATCGAGGCTTACACCAACAAATTCGCTCACCCCGTAATTGATGTTTACGCTCTCTACGGAATCCGATTGATAGCCGCCAACCTGCTACGTGCCGTGAAAGACGGCAAAGACGTTGAGGCTCGCGAGGCACTTTCGTTGGGAAGCATGTACGGAGGTCTTTGCCTCGGTCCGGTAAATACTGCCGCCGTTCACGCTCTGTCTTATCCCATCGGAGGCGAATATCACATCTCCCACGGTCTGTCAAACGCCATCCTGCTGCCTTCGGTCATGCGTTTCAACATGAGCGCGAACGTTAAGAAATACGCGGAAGTGGCTCTGGCATGCGGCGTAACGCCCGGAGCCAACGACGAAGAGACAGCAGAAAGAGGCGTAGAGTTCATCACCAAACTGTCGAAAGACTGCGGAATACCTACCACTCTGACCGAACTCGGCATTCCGGAAACAGCCGTCGACCATATGGCTAAGGCTGCGATGAACGTGCAACGCTTGTTAAAGAACAATCCGCGCCCCGTTACAGAGGCTGACGCAAAGGCTATTTATCAGAGCCTTTACTAAACCAAAAATTAGCAGTCAGCGTTTAGGAATTAAGAGTTTTATAACAAAATAAATAATTAATTAAAAGCAAAGAGCATTACCCTCGAAGTATTTCGCTACCCTATCTCTTGGAGATGGAACGGGGGTTAGGCTGTTTTTATTACCATGAAACCGATATTAGCGATAACAATGGGCGACCCGGCAGGCATCGGACCGGAGATAATAGTAAAAGCCCTGAACGTGAAAGAGACATATGAAAAGTGCCGTCCGCTCGTCACCGGAGACGCAGCTGTAATGCAATGGGCAGTAAACCAGATGGGCACGACACAGAAAATAAACGTTATTCACAATGTAAACGAGGCGAAATTCGAGTTCGGCACAATCGACGTTTACGACCTTGAATGTGTCGATATGACTACGTTTGAGCCGGGAAAGGTGGCTCCTCAATGCGGACATGCCGCCTTCGTGTCAATAATAAAGGCAATAGAGCTGGCAATGGCTAACGAGGTTGACGGCACCGTTACGGCTCCCCTGAACAAAGAGGCGCTGCATAAAGGCGGTCACGACTTTGACGGACACACCGAGATTTACGCCCACTTCACCGGCACGAAGAAGTATGCGATGCTGCTTGCCGACAAGTTCTTGCGTGTAATCCACGTCTCGACGCACGTCTCTCTGCGTGAAGCTTGCGACCGGGTGAAGAAAGATCGCATCATCGAAGTTACCGAACTGATAGACGATGCTTGCAAGCAATTCGGCTTTGAGCATCCTCATATCGGCATAGCGGGTCTCAATCCACACGCAAGCGACAACGGACTGTTTGGCTGGGAGGAAGAAAAGGAGATAATACCTGCCGTCAACGAGCTGAAAGCACGCGGCTTTAATGTGGAAGGACCGGTGCCTCCCGACACCCTGTTTGCCAAAGCAAGATGTGGCAAATTTGACGGTTGCGTCGCCATGTACCACGATCAAGGTCACATTCCGTTCAAGGTTGTGGGTTTCAGTTGGAACAAAGAGACGGGCAAGATGGACAGTGCGCAGGGCGTGAACATCACACTCGGTCTGCCTATCATACGTGTCTCGGTAGACCACGGCACGGCGTTCGACGTAGCAGGCAAGGGCGTTGCAAGCCCCGAGGCAATGCTGCTGTCAATCGATTACGCCGCTAAAATGGCGGAACAGAGAATAAAGAACTCTTAAAAAAGCAAAGAAGGGACAAGCAGACAAGTAAACAAGCTCTATTGCTTATTGACTTGTTGGCTTGTCCCTTGTCTGTCAATAAACTTACAAACTTGTCAATCCGTACCTTGTCAACAAAGAAAAATATGATTATCGTTATAGCCGACGACATCACGGGCGCTGCCGAAATAGCCGGAATAGCATTGAAACACGGTATCGAGACGGTGCTAACCACGGAGGCATCATTTCCCGATGAAGAGCCCGAAGCCCTCATAATAGCAACGGACACACGGTCGGGAAACGCGGCGGACGCCGACAAATGGGTGAGGCGCATCGCCGAAATAATACCGGACAAAGGGCAGAATGTCATTTTTAAGAAGACCGACTCCGTGTTAAGAGGTCACATCGTGACAGAACTTAACGCCGTCATGGAGGTTCGAAACATCGACAGCGCGCTGCTGTTGCCCCAGAACCCGTCGAAAGGAAGAATAATAAGAGGAGGCAGATACTACATCGGCGACACCCCACTCGACCTTACCGACTTCAACCGCGACCCGGAGTTTCCCGCCACTTCGTCATACGTTAAAGATCTGTTGAAGGGTAATGTTGAGACCGTCGGCGTTAAAGAACAGCTGAAAAACGGCAAAAAAGGAACGATTTTTATAGCCGACGCCGAAAGCCGCGACGACATAACGGCGCAGATAGACAAAGCCGACAGGAACACATTGCTTGCCGGCGGAGCCGACCTTTTTACCGCTTTGCTCGAACATAAATACGGAAAAGAACTTTCAGACACCGACAACGGCGGCATATCCATCCCAGAAAGCGCGATCATTATATGCGGAAGCACGCAAAGCAAGAACATCTGCGAGGAGCCGTTTATACAGACTATCGGCGCGCAAGAGGAGGTAATGCCCTACGACGTGTTCCGCGGCGAGGCGGCTCCCGACTACTGGTTCGCCCGCATGTCGGCAACTTACGGACGGACAAAATCAATCATCATAAGCGTAGGAGAAAAGGAGAACGGCGGCAAGGACTGCGCCGTGCGCCTGCGTAAAGTCATGTCCGACGCTACATGTCGCCTCGTAAAGGAAGAACAACCGGAGCTTATCATAATAGAAGGTGGCGCAACCGCCTACGCTATTATCAACAACATTGGCTGGAAAAGTTTCAAACTGAAACGCGAATATGCCCCCGGCATAGTGAGCATGACTTACGGAAAGACCGAGATTATACTGAAACCGGGCAGCTATCCGTGGGGTAACTTGTTTAAATTATAAGCCGGAAAGCGACAAGAAAACAAGCAGACAAGCTATCTGACGGATCGCAATTCTCCCGTCAAATGTTCCACTTCAAATCATAAGGAACACTAAGCAAAACATCAAAATACGGTTTGTAAGGAAAACACCGATATTTCTTTCAATTCCAAAAGGCAGCCTTTTACATTGCAAAAGGCTACCTTTTAGTGTGTAAAAGGCGGTCTTTTACACGCTGAAAGACCGCCTTTTGGAATGCCATTGTTTTACGTTTAAAACCGTAAGGATTATCGCTCAAAATGTTACAGATTGTCATTTCAGAGCATTCTTTTTTACTCTTATAAAACTTCCGCTTGCCTATTACAAATCATAAGTCTGACAAGCGTCTCATCATTAGCCCAAAACCTTGAAGCGTGCGAACTTCAACAAGAGTTGTTTTACGCCGGCATTGTTAAACTTCACGGTTGCCTTCGTATTCTCGCCGCTGCCCTCCAGACGTATCACCGTGCCCAAACCGAAACGTTCATGCTCTATCACCGAGTTCTCTTTTACGCCCAACGCATTGCCGGAAAATGTCGGTGACGAATGAGATAAAGCGCCGGACGAATTTTCAGTAAATGCCGACGGGCGGGCGGATGATTGCCGGCTGTAAGCAGAACCTTTCGTCGTGTTCAGCAAACGTTTGAACGACGTTGAGAAAGTGTCGCTTACCGGCGGCTCATCTGTGTGCATTGCCTCGCGCCGTTTGGGGTCGGCTCTGAACTGAGACGCCACGGGACGGCTGTTCTGATAATATTTGTCGGACGAGAAGAAGGAACCTCTCGACTGAAAACTTCCGCCCTCATTCATAAATATATCTTTCGCCTCATCGATTTTTATAAGGTTCGGATCGATTTCACGGATAAAGCGGCTCGGCGCCTCCATCTCCATTTTTCCGTAGCGGTAGCGGCTTTTGGCGTAAGTGATTATGCAATGTCGCTCGGCACGCGTTATCGCAACGTAGAGCAGACGGCGCTCCTCTTCCAGTTCGCGGGCGCTGTTCAGCGACAGCATACTCGGAAAGATGTTCTCTTCAAGACCGACAATAAACACCGTGGGAAACTCCAATCCCTTGGCACTATGCACCGTCATAAGCGCCACCTTGCTGCCATCGTTGTTGTCATCGCTTTCAAGGTCGGTCTGTAAGGACACCTCCTGCAAGAAGTCCGTCAGCCCTACCTCGTCCTCCCGGTCTTCTTCCTTACGGCTCTCGACAAACTCCCGCATGCTGCCAAGCAACTCCTCGACGTTCTCTTGGCGTGAGACGTTCTCGGGAGAATTGTCCGAATAAATGTCGGCGGATATGCCGCTCGCCTTTACTATCTCTGTTCCGAGCGTGTAGGCGTCCTCCGTTTCAAACCTCTCGATAAAACTGCTGATCATCGACTTGAAGCCGTCAATCTTGCCAAGCGTGCCCTTGCTTACCGACAGACCGTAAGTTTCGGGATCGCAAATGACGCTCCAGAAACTTACGCCCCTTACCGACGCCAGTCCCGCAATCTTGTCGACGGTGGTATTTCCGATGCCTCTTTTCGGATAATTGATTATGCGTTTGAACGCCTCTTCATCGTTCGGGTTGATTATAAGGCGGAAATATGCGATTATGTCTTTTATCTCTTTACGCTGATAAAAGCTCAGTCCGCCGTATATGCGGTAAGGAATGCTGACCTTACGCATCGCCTCCTCAAAGCTGCGGCTTTGCGCGTTGGTGCGATAAAGGATGGCGAAGTCGCTGTATTCGCACCCCTCTTCCCTGCGTATCCGTTTGATTTCGTTACATACGATGATAGCCTCTTCACGGTCGCTGTACGACGGTTTGACGAGCAGTTTGTCGCCTTCGGCATTCTTGCTGTAAACGTCTTTGCGTATCTGGCGCATGTTATGGCTTATCAAACTGTTTGCCGCCTGCACTATGCGCTGCGTGCTTCGGTAGTTTCGTTCAAGCTTAAAGAGTTTCGTTCCGCCGTAAAGCCCTTGAAAATCGAGTATGTTATCGATGTTGGCTCCTCGGAAAGCGTAGATACTTTGAGCGTCGTCGCCGACGGCACAGACGCACTGACGCTCTTTTGAAAGCTGCCAGACAATCTTTTGCTGGACGGAGTTTGTGTCCTGATACTCGTCCACCAGGATGAACATAAACCGCTCGACATACTTTTGCCGCACGTCGTCGTGTTGCTGAAAGAGGAGGTATGTGTTTGTAAGAAGGTCGTCAAAGTCCATCGCATTAGCCTTCTTGCAGCGCTCGCAATAGGCAGAATACAGAGCCGCCATAGCCGGAACGTTCTGCCGGCGGTCACGTTCTATCAGTTCTTTTACCTGTGCATATTGTTCGGGAAGTAAGAGATTGTTCTTCGCCATGCTTATCCTTGAATGCACGGAGGCGGCTTTATATGTCTTGTCATCAAGCTGCATCTCCTTTATCAGTGCCTTAATCAGGCTCCGCGAGTCGTTTTCGTCGTAGATGGTAAAGTTCGATGAGTAGCCAATTCGTTCCGCTTCGGCTCTCAAAATGCGGGAGAAGATGCTGTGAAACGTTCCCATATTGAGATAACGAGCCGTCTCGTTGCCCACCAATGTGCCGATGCGCTGCTTCATTTCGTCAGCCGCTTTGTTGGTGAAAGTCAGCGCGAGGATGTTCCAAGGCTTGTATCCCTGCGTCAGGAGGTAGGCTATTTTGTATGTCAGCACACGCGTCTTGCCCGAGCCGGCGCCGGCTATGACGAGCGAAGAACCGTCGCAATATTCCACCGCCTGCCGCTGACTGTCGTTCAGTTCGGAAAGAAATCGCGCTGCTTCGGAATTATTTTCAGAGTTTGACATTCTCTTATTTCTTTGTTTTATGGTACACTCCGCCTGCCGAAGTGTCGGGGTTATAGTCTTTTCCTTCCTCCGGAAAAGACGGGAGAAAGCGCATCTGGCGTTCTATCCAGCGTTGACGTTTCTTGACATAGGCGCTCGGTGAGAGCGAACTGAACTTCAACGGGTTCGGCAGAGTTGCCGCGATAAGGGCGCACTCGCTGCGGAACAGGTCGCAAGCCGGCTTTCCGAAATGTTCTTTTGCCACCGCGTCGGCACCGTAAATGCCCGGTCCCATCTCGATGGAGTTAAGATACACTTCCATAATCCGCTGCTTGCTCCACATCATTTCGATAAGAACGGTGAAATAGGCTTCAAGTCCTTTGCGCACCCACGAACGCCCCGGCCACAGGAAAACGTTCTTTGCCGTCTGCTGTGTGATGGTGCTCGCGCCATGCTTGCGCTTGCTCTCTTTGTTATGTACCACGGCTGTCTCGATTGCCTTATAGTCAAATCCGTGGTGCAGAAGGAAGCGTTGGTCTTCCGACGCCATAACGGCAACGGGCAGATGGGGTGATATTTTATCGAGCGATACCCAATGGTGGCGCAGCCGGGGCGTCTCTCCTGCGCTCACTTGTTCGGCACAACGGATGAACATCAGCGGCGTAAAATAGACCGGTATGAAACGTAACAGCACGACAGCAAGAATGGTTGAGCCGAAAAAAGCTACCGCCACCCAACGTATTATGCGACCGAATATTCCGAGTTTTATCATTTTGTTTATTATGCAAACAAGTTTACGAGTTGACAAGGAACAAGTAAACAAATTGACAAGCAAACGGGTTTATCTGTTTGTTTACCTCTTATCTATTATAACAAACAAGTCGACGAGCAAACAAGAGAGTAAGCCAAACGGCTTGTCTGCTTGTTTACTCGTCGACTTGTAAACTCTTTTAATTCAACGATCCTTTGTTGGCGGCGTTGATCATTTCCTGACTTGCGTACAGATAAACTTCCACACGGCGGTTTTGTGCCTGACCGGCTTTGGTTGAGTTGTCAGCAACCGGGTTCTGTGAACCGTAGCCCTGAACTTTCTGTATCTGTGCTGCGCTTACACCGCAAGACTTCAAGTAAGATGAAACCGACTCCGCACGGCTCTGGCTGAGGGGCACGTTGATGGCGTCGCCACCGGTGATATCGGTGTAACCCTGTATGTCGACAGAGCATGAGTTGTTGTTTTTCAACACGTTAGAGAACTTGGCAAGCTCGTTCTTTGACGCCGTGTTCAAATCTGACTTGTTAAGGGCGAAGAGCAGACCGGAGTCGAACGTTACCTTAACGGCTTTCAATCCGTTGGCGTCGGTTACTTCTTCAACCTTTGCGTTCTGCAACTGTGCCTGTGCCTCGGCTTTCACTTTGTCCATGTGTCTGCCGATAAGGGCGCCCGTGCCTGCGCCGACTGCTGCACCGACAGCAGCACCGACTGCCGTGTTTCCTGCTATCTTACCTACTATTCCTCCAAGGAATGTTCCGCCTGCGGCGCCAACCAAAGAGCCTGTTCCGGCGTTTGTGCTGCAGCTCATTACTACCGCCGCACACAATCCGAGTGTGAAAAGTCTTAATGTCTTCATAATTTCGTTTTCTTTTTAGTTTTGTTATAATCTATCGTTTTTATTCAAATGTCGTCGTAACATG
>CAJMQT010000069.1 GCA_905215655.1 uncultured bacterium
CCCTCTGCTTGTAAGGCAGATGCTCTAAACCAGCTGAGCTAAACGCCCTTACTTCTTGTAAGCGGTTGCAAAGATAGTGCTATTAATTGTAACTGCCAAATTTTTTTATCGTTTTTTTATGCTATATCAAAAAATGGCATAAAAAATGTCCTCCCTGAAGTGGGGAGGACACCATATTGCTTAACATTGTTGAATTTCGTTCGACTTTTCTCTGCCGCTGCTATTCAAGCGAGCTTGATTGCATTCGGTTTGGTCGAAACGTTGTTATTACTCAACAATCTGTACAGTAGCGCGACGGTCGAACTCGATCGGCAGATCAACACCGAGGAGCTTAACACCACCGTTGTGAGCGGTAGAAATCTTGTCAGCTGCTACACCCATCTTGATAAGTTCTTCCTTAACAACCTGAGCACGTTTCTCAGACAGTTTCTCGTTGCCGGCCTTTGTACCTGTTGTGTTGTCTGCGTAACCTGTAACAAGGAGGTTCTTGTTGTTGTCGATAGCGTATTTTGCAAGAGCGCGAACGTTAACGAGGTCTTTCGGGTTAGCAACGCTTGTCTTGGAAATGTTGAAGAATACAGATACCGGAGTTGTGATGAATTCTTTCATTGACTCTGTAACCTTCTCCTTAACAACCTCTCTCGGTTTAGCAAGCTCGTTCTTCAAGCGTGCGTTCTCTGCCTTCTCGTCGTTCAGCTGAGCGTTGAGGGCGTCGATCTGGCTCTGTGAGAGAGCTTTGATAGCGTTTACGTCCGGAGTCTTGTTCCATGTAGATTTGCCGATGTTTACGGTCAGACCAACTTCTGCGTAGAGGTAGTTGTCGTGGCTGTCCCATCCACGGGGACCGTTGTTTGCACCACCCTCGCTGAAGAAGTCGTTCTCGAGACGGTTCCAACCGAGTTCGAAGTTAACGGCAACTTTCTTAGATACTCTGAATTCGTTGAGCAAACCAACGCTCATACCCATTGCGTATGCGCTGTTTGTGCAGTTGCGTGCGAAACCGGCACCTGCGAAGGGAATAGCGTTCCAGATACGATTGGGATTGTAACCGAAGATCATGTTGCTGACGTTGAACAATACCTGCTCCTGTGCGTTCCAGTATTTGAAACTGCAATCGCCGGCTTTACCCCAAATTCCTGATACCTTTGTGCGGAGTCCGATACCCGGAGTAAACCATTTACCGATAGCTACTGAAGCCTGCGGATTTGAACGGAAGCTCTTGAACGGGCTGTTAGAGAGACCGAAGCCGTGCTCTGCTGATGTGTAAAAAGCGGTCCACTGAACTCCACCCTGAATAAACCAGTTGCTCCAGAAAGAGTTTGTTGCTACGCTGTTCTTTTCCGTAGGATCTGCCTCCTGTGCGGTAGCAGCCATTGTAAAGCCTGCGAAAAGTAATGCAATAAATAATTTTTTCATAACCTTTTAAATATTAAAAATTAGTAAATTATATCCTTACTCAATTAAATATTCTTTCTCTATAAATTTAATTTGTGTTGATTTTTGACGTGCAAAGATAAACATATTTTTAAATATATCAACTTTTTATACGTTTATTTTTGATGTTTTATGGATTTTATTTTGACAAAAACATGTTTCTGAGCCCTTTTTATTGCGGATTATCCGAAAAGGTGGTCGATATCCTGTTGTTTTAAAATTGAAATCACGGGCTTGCCGTCAGGCGTGTGGTTGACGTTGGAACAGGCGAAAAGCTCGTTCACGAGATCTTCCATTTCGGCGTTGCCGAGCACCTGACCATAAGGTATCGCCGCGCTGCGTGCCATCTGAACAGCCAGCGAACGGTTGAGGGCGTCGCCGGCGGAGACGCCGCCTTCAACAGCCTCGGCAACGATGTTCCTCAACAGACGGACATAATCCACGCCTTCAAGTCCCGACGGTACGCCGTTGACCGAATAACTGCCGCCGCCTAACGGGGCGATGTCGAACCCGAGAGCCTCAGTCTCGTCGATGATCTTTTCAAGCGCGATACATTCCGACGGAGAGAATTGCACTATCTCGGGGAAGAGCATCTTCTGGCTGTTGCCTGTCCTGTTCTCTATCCGTGAAAGGTATTTCTCGTAAAGAATGCGCATGTGGGCACGGTTCTGGTCTATTATCATAAGCCCCGATTTCACGGCGGTCATAATATATTTTCCTTTGTATTGATAATGCACCGGCGATTTCTCGTCGGCAATTCCGCCGTGTACCGTCGGCTCGGCTTGTCCGTCGAAGATGTTGTCCGAAGGTATTTGAGACGTCAGGTCATCGGTCTGCCTGCTTGCTCCAAGTCCTTCGTAAAGATTTTCCCAGTTGTCCGGAGTTGTGCCGCGGCTTGCCCGCGGATAGGCGGCTGACGGCTCTTTGAACGGGTTGTAGTCGGGGTTGAATTCGGTCTTTGGTGCCGATATTCCGGTATTTAACGGGTCGAAGACGGGAATGTCGGGCTTGCCTTCGGTGTCAAAGTCTATCGACGGTACGTCGTTAAACCGTCCGAGCGAGTCTTTCACGGCGGCTACGAGCATCTGCCAGATGGTCTGCTCGTTCTCGAATTTTATTTCCGTTTTGGTTGGATGGATGTTTACGTCGATGTCGCCGGGCGCTATGTCGAAATAGATGAAGTACGGAACCTGCTCGCCAATGGGGATAAGCCGGTCGAAAGCCGTCATCACCGCTTTGTGAAAATACGGATGTTTCATGTAACGTCCGTTGACGAAAAAGTACTGATGTGGCGTCTTCTTGCGTGCCGCCTCGGGCTTCCCGATAAATCCCTTGATGTTGCAAATTGTCGTCTCGACGCCCAATGGCAGGATATCTTGGTTGAGTTTCTTCCCGAACACGTCGATAATGCGCTGCCTGAGGTTGCCCTTTTTCAGATTGAACATTTCCATTCCGTTGCTGTGGAAGGTAAAGCTTATCTCGGGATAGACCAGAACGATGCGTTCGAAAGCCGCAAGAATATTGTTCAGTTCGGTGGTGTTTGATTTCAGAAATTTGCGTCGAGCGGGTACATTATAAAATATGTTCTCCACCGAGAAGTTGCTTCCCACGGGGCATGATACCGCCTCTTGTCCCATGAATTTCGAGCCGGCGATGGATATGTGGGTGCCTATCTCGTCATCTTCGGTGCGCGTCCGCAGCTCGACTTGTGCCACAGCGGCTATCGAGGCAAGCGCCTCTCCGCGAAATCCCATGGTCTGCAAGGCGAAAAGATCGCCCGCCTGACGTATCTTTGAGGTAGCATGACGTTCGAAAGAAAGGCGTGCGTCGGTTTCCGACATGCCTTTCCCGTCGTCGATGACTTGTATCGACGTGCGTCCCGCGTCGGTCACAAGCACGTTGATGTTCTTAGCTCCCGCATCGACGGAGTTTTCCACAAGTTCTTTGATTACCGACGCCGGGCGTTGTATCACCTCGCCGGCGGCAATCTGATTTGCCACCGAGTCCGGCAGCAGTTGGATTATATCACTCATAAAAACATTCCTTATTTTATAAAGACCGAGTGTCTGCGGTCTTGAAAACGTGTGCTTCTTACTCAGAAAACTGTTATCATGCGCCACACCAGAACAAGCAAAAGACCAAACAGCACCATATAAATTATGGTCTGAAATATACCGCCCGGCAGAATGCTTCCTCTTCGTCCGGACGTATATTTCGTGGCTTTGAGGAACACGCCTTTTTCCAATCTGCCGTCAGTTTCGGCGCTTTCATCTGTCTGATGTGCTCTCCTTGCACGCTCTTCAAAGTCTTTAAGCCGCTCTTTTCGCGTGTCGATAAACATCGGCTCGTGGTGAAAGCCGCGCGGTCTGCGTTGGTTAAACAGTCCCATATCCGCTCACTTGGTTATCATTTTGTCTTTCCGGCTGTTCTTGATGATGCTGTCCCGTTTTGCCCGCTGCCTTCTTTCGTCGGCGGTTGAGGCTGTTCCGGTGTTCCGTCTGCGGCTTTCTCCGTTACCATTCCTTCCGGACGGATGTGTTGCAGGGGAGCTGCCGAGCGCTTGATGTTCTTCAACTCTGTGCCGCTTTTCTTTCCGCGCCAGTTGAAGATGTCTTCTTTGCTCGTCGGACGGACGTAATCAAACCATGCGAAAGACGGCAACTTCGACTTTGACGGAGGGATTTGCGTTATCGGATAGCCCACTCCGGTGTTCTTGCAAGTCCATATCCGTTGTAATTGCCTGTCCTTCATATACATCCGCATGGTGTCCGTCTCGATGGTGAACAACATCTGTGCCGTGCTGTCTTTCTCGTCGAGCATGTAATAAGCGCCGAGCACATTGCCGATTGCTTCGGTCATGCTGATCTCTCCCTTGTCGAAATATCCGAACATCTCGCGCGACGCCAGTTGGTTGAAATTCACGCTGTCAGGCAGCATCTCGACCGAGAGCGCCTGATTTATCACGTGAACCCGGTCAATCGTTGAGTCCTTCATGAACGCCTCAATCTTCTCTCCGAGGATTTGTCTGCCGGCATTCCACACTATCGGATCTTTGTACATGGTCATGCAGGAGTCCTTGGTGTTGTAAACGAGCGAGTCGCATACCGCCTGCATGTCTGTCCGGAAAGCGCGTACCTTGTTGTAGCAATGGATGCGGCGGAACACCGAGTCGGTATTGATATTAAAGGTGTAAACCTTCATCGAGTCAGAGTGCATGAACAAGGTGTCCTTCTGCGAGAAGTCTTTAAGCACCGCTTTGTCTGTGGCGAAAGCGTATCCCGTCTGTTCGTTGTACCAGAAATAGTCGCTGTTCAGCTGGTTCTTGTTTACCGTATCTTTGTAAACAACGTTGTGAAAGCCCTCGCTGATACCGGTCTTCTCGTCGTAAAACAGGCTGTCGCCGGTAAGTTCCTTTCCTTCGTTTACGAGGGTTGAACGTCCGAAGAGGCGCGCCTTGTCCTTGTTGGTGTCGTAATATCCTTCGGTGGTGTTGATGATACTTTTGCCCGAGGTGATTTTAGACGGACCTATGACGTGAGCCTCCGACGTCTTTGTATTATAATGAAGGGTGTCTGTGGTGAGGATAAACTTCGGGTTCTTCAAGTTCACGTTGTAATTGAAGACGGCGTTACGTGTCTCTGTGTTGTAAGCGCCCCAGTCGGAGACGAGGGTGTTCTGCTTGTCGATCATCTTTCCGCCTTCGAAGAAGTAGCCTGTGCCGTAAAGCCGGTCGTAGTTCAGACTGTCGGTGTAAAGCGTCGTCTTTCTGTGTTTCAGAACTACGTTGCGACGTGCTTCCGCCATCTCTTCGTTGCCGTCGTAAAAGGCGTAGTCGCTGAACAGTGAAAGGGTGTCGCCCTGATACATCTTCACATGTCCGAACGCCTCGAACGAGTTTGCCTCTTCGTTGAGGTATGCGCTGTCGCAAAAGAGCTTTGCTCCTTTGTGCCTTATCCTCACGTTGCCGTTCAATATCCTTACGTCAGGCTTCATACCGTACTGGTCGTATCTCAGCATGTCGGCGTGTTCAAGATATACCCGCTCTTTTGTTGCCGTGCGGCGTTTCTTCTTCGGCGCTTGTCTTGATTGCACCATACAAAGCCCGAACAGGCATAAGACAATCAAAATGATTATCCTATGCCCGCCGAAAGTTGTTATTATGTCTTTCTTAATCGTCATTTAACCCAACCCTCATATTCAAAATTACAGTTCTTGTAACGGTCGTTTATGCGGATGTATGTGTCTTTTATCTTCTTTTTTATCCACTCTTTGATAAATTCTTCTTTACGTTTGGCAAGCACGATGTCCTTCATTACTTGGAAGTCCTCGGTTATCGTGGCGCGGTGAGCTTCCGTCCTGCTTTTCAGCTTGGCAACGGCGCAGACCATCTTGCCGTTCTTCTCGCTGATCATTCGGAACGGAGAGGATATCTGACCTACTTTCAACGTGTCGACGACGCGTGCTATTTCCGACGGCAGGTTGCGCATCTGGAACTTGCTGGTCTGACCGTTCTCGGTGTAGTTGGCCATCAGTCCGTTGTTGTTGCGGGTGTCTTTGTCGTCCGATAGGTAAGACGCCGCCTGCTCGAAGGTAAACTTGCCGGCACGGATGTCTTTCGCTATCGAGTCGAGATGCACGCATGCCGTGTCTATCGCGGCGCCCGATATCTTCGGTTTGCGCAGGATGTGGCGCACGTTTATCTTGTCTCCGCGCTTGTCGATGAGCTGGATGATGTGATAACCGAACTCCGTTTCCACAATCTTTGATATTTTCTTGGGGTCTGTCAGGTTGAAAGCAACGTTGGCGAATGCCGGATCCAATGTTCCACGACCAACGTAGTCGCCGAGTTCTCCGCCCTGTCTTGCCGTTCCGGGGTCTTCCGAATAGAGGCGGGCGAGTGCCGCGAATGATGTCTCGCCTTTGGTGACGCGCTCCGTATAGTCGCGAAGGTCGTCCTTGATGCGGTCTATTTCTGCCTGTTCCACACGCGGAGTGAGCGTTATTATCTGCACTTCAACCTCGGTGGGGACGAGCGGCAGACTGTCGGCCGGCAACTTCTCGAAGTGGCGGCGCACGTCTGCGGGTGACACTTTTATGTCTTCAACAAGCTTTTCTTTTTCTTTGTCGATGAGCAGGCGGTTACGGAAGTCGTCGTGAAGTGACTGTCTCAGTTCTGAGATGCTTTTTCTCTTGTACTCCTCGACCTTCTCTTTGCTTCCGCCGGTCATCTGTATCCAGTAATTGATTTGGCGCTCGACGCTCTGTGCAACATCTGATTCGCTTACTTCGACGCTGTCGAGTTCCGCCTGATGCAGAAAGAGTTTCTGCACGGCGAGCTGTTCGGGAATGACGCAGTCAGGGTCTCCTTGCCACTTTATTCCCTCCTCTTCGGCTTGCAGTCTTGTATATTCCACTTCCGAACGGAGTATCGGCGCGTCTCCGACGACCCATATCACTTCGTCTATTATGCTGCCGGCTTCGGGCGTTTTCACGGAGTCTTTCTTTTGCTCCGTCTTCTCCTTGTTGTCATCGGCTTGTGCCGGGCGGGCGCTTACGCCGACGATAAATGTCAGGGATGCCGCTAACCAGAGTGCCGTTTTGCTTGTCAATTTCATTATTTATTATGCTTGTTTACTGTTTTCAACACGTCTTGATAAACTTCCACGGGGTATTTCTTTCTCAGTTCGGCTACCCATTGCTTTTCGAGCATTTCCTGATAGTCGGCTGTGACGAGTCCGCGCACGTCCTCGTAGCTTTCCGGTTTCTTCTTCAACAGCTTACCGTAAACGGCGTCGATGGGGAAGTTCTTTATCTGGTTGACGGTTGTGTCTTTCTTGAACACCATCTTGTCGATGAAGGCGTTGTCGCCTTTCTTGAAGATACCTTTCTCCACCCGTATTCTGAGAGTCGAGTCGTTGTTGAACGTAGTGCGCAGCTTTTCGCCCCATTTGTCGAACGGCAGACCTTTCACACAGTCCTGCACGGCTTTCACGTCGTCATTTTGTTTGACGTGGTAGACCATGCCTTTGTACCTCGGCTCGTCCCAATAATATTTCTTTTTGTTCTTGTTGAAGTATGCTTCCAAACCTTTCTCGTCTTTGGACGCTTTCTCCCACACCTCGCGGTTGCTTGCTTCGTAGAGCAGCAGACCGTCGTGGTATTCGTTGATGAGGTATTTCAGGTCGTTGTCTTTTTCTGAAAGTTCTGCCGCTTTGTCGGCAAGGATACCGTCTTTCGTGAGTTTTCCGTCAGACGCCTTCACCATTTCGTCGAGCTTTCTGTCGACGATGCGTTCGCGGGCACCGCGTGCCTCGACAAAACGTATGATGTCTGTCCGGAGCGAGTCGTACGGTTCGAACTGCTTGCGCTCTTTCATTAATATAATATGGTAACCCACGGGAGAGAGGACGGGCTTGCTCATCTCGCCCGGTTTGAGGGCGTAAGCGGCGTCTTCAAACTCTTTCAGCGTCTGTCCGGGCTGCAACCAAGGCAGTTCTCCGCCTCTCTTTGCCGAGCCGGGATCTTGCGACACTTTCTTTGCCAGCTCGGCAAAGTCTGCTCCTCCTACGAGGGCGTTATATACAGAGTCGGCTTTCTGTCGTGCCGCTTCCTGCTTTGCCTTGTCGGCTTTCTGCTCCAAGTATATGAGTATGTGTGCCGGCTTTATCAGTCCGCGTTCGCCGATGTGCTCCTTTGTCCTGTTGTAAACCTCTTTCGCTTCCGCCTCTATGTCGGCGTCGCTGACGAAGGTGGGGCGTATCTGCTGGTCGCGATACATGGCGAACTCTTTCTTGAAGGAGCTTAGCGTGTCATATTTCGCATCGTAAGCGGCGGCAACTTTAAGTTTGTAATTTATGAAGAGGTCCACGTATTCTTCGACGTTCTTCTTGTCGATCACGTCGTCTGAATTGTTCTTGTTGTATGAATATTCAAATTCTGAACGTGTCACGGGCATGCCGTTGATTTTCATTACGACCGGGTCATTCTGCTGGGCGCAGGCTATTCCGCCGCAAAAGAGCATGACCGATAATAGCTTCAAAAATTTCATTTTAAGTGGGTTTTGTTTTACAGAAATTCTTTGACAAGTTGACGAGTAGACAAGTAAACGAGTAGACAAGCCGATTTGCATGTATGCTTTCTTGACAAATCAACTTGTCAACTCATCAACTTTTCAATTCTTCAATTTTTCAATTCTTCAATTTTTTCAGTCGTGGCGCGAGTAGTTGGGTGCCTCGCTCGTGATCGAGATGTCGTGCGGGTGGCTTTCAAGTACGCCGGCATTGGTGATGCGTACGAACTTGGCGTCGTGCAGCGCCTCGATGCTTCCTGCACCGCAGTAGCCCATTCCCGAACGCAGACCGCCCGTGAGCTGATATACCACTTCCTGCAAGGTGCCTTTGTAGGGCACGCGTCCGGCGATACCTTCGGGCACGAGTTTCTTCACATCTTTCGTTCCGGCTTGGAAGTAGCGGTCTTTCGAACCGTTCTCCATTGCCTCGAGACTGCCCATGCCGCGGTAGCTCTTGAACTTACGTCCGTTGAAGATTATCGTGTCGCCGGGGCTTTCTTCCGTTCCTGCCACGAGCGAACCTATCATCACACTGTAACCGCCTGCCGCCAAAGCCTTGACAACATCGCCCGAGTAACGCAGTCCGCCGTCGGCGATGAGGGGCACGCCGGTACCTTTCAGAGCACATGCCACGTCGTAAACGGCGCTGAGCTGCGGCACGCCTACGCCCGCAACGACACGTGTCGTGCAGATGCTGCCCGGTCCGATGCCCACCTTTATGGCGTCGGCTCCGTTCTCAACGAGCAGTTTTGCGGCTGCTCCCGTTGCTACGTTGCCCACGACGATGTCAACGTTGGGGAACGATTTCTTTGCCTCGATGAGCTTTTCTATGACGTATTTCGAGTGTCCGTGGGCCGTGTCGATCACTATCGCGTCGGCGTTGGCGTTAACCAATGCCTGCATGCGGTCGAGCGTGTCGGCTGTCACACCTACACCTGCTGCAACGCGCAGACGTCCTTTGTCGTCCTTGCATGCCATCGGCTTGTCCTTTGCCTTGGTGATGTCTTTGTATGTGATAAGACCTACCAGCTTGCCTGCCTCGTCTACCACGGGGAGCTTCTCTATCTTGTTCTCCTGCAATATCTTGGCTGCTGCCGAGAGGTCGGTGCCTATGCTTGTGGTGACAAGGTTCTCGCTTGTCATTACCTCGTCAACCTTGCGGTCGAGACGCTGCTCGAAACGCAGGTCACGGTTGGTCACGATGCCTACCAGATGTCCTTTGTCGTCAACCACGGGGATACCTCCGATGTGGTATTCAGCCATCATATTCAGAGCCTCTTGCACGGTAGAGCCGCGGCGGATGGTCACGGGGTCGTAAATCATGCCGTTCTCGGCACGTTTTACTATTGCCACTTGGCGTGCCTGTTCCTCAATCGACATGTTCTTGTGTATCACGCCGATACCGCCCTCGCGTGCTATCGCGATAGCCATTGCTGCCTCGGTCACGGTGTCCATTGCCGCCGTAACGAACGGTATATTAAGCTTGATGTTGCGTGAGAACCGGGTTTCCAACTCTACTGTCTTAGGCAGTACTTCCGAATAAGCGGGGATTAAAAGGACGTCGTCAAAGGTCAGACCGTCCATCACAATTTTATCTGCAACAAATGATGACATATTTTATTTAAAAATTTATTGCGTGCAAATTTACGAAAAAAAATCAATACAAGACGTGACCTAAGCCAATTTATTGCCGAATTAATGCAATTTAACCCAAATCACTCATTAGAACGTAAAGGGCATTTTTTCTTATATTAACGTCAGTTCGACGAAATATACTGCAAGCCGAACTCACGTTAATTACTACTTTATCGTATAATATTTTAGAATGGGGAATT
>CAJMQT010000070.1 GCA_905215655.1 uncultured bacterium
TGTAACCGGGTGTGGAGGAACAACGTGACGACACGCCCGGTAATAAGCATAATACGAAAAGCACCCGGAGTGGTGCTACTTTTTATATTTCGTCGAACTCACGTTGTTTATGGCTTATTATTTCTTCAAAATTCTCCGAGCGTATGTAGCCCACGGTTCTGTTGTTGATGGGTATTTCTTCCATCAGTCCCATTATGACGAGTCGTTGCAGGTCGGTTCTTGCCGTGCGTCCTGTAACGGCGAAGCGTGTTGCTATCTCTTTGGCGGTAAATATTTGGTTTTGTTTTTCGCTTATTATTTTCAGTATGTGAGCCTGCCGTTGGTTGACGCCTGCCAGTCCTTTGAAGTGCAGCAGACCGTCGCGCTCGTTTATCTTGCGTTGCAGATACTGTTTCAGTTCTTCGTATGCCTTCTTCATTGTGCTGAGGTTGAACTGTATGAAGTATGACAGGTCGTTGTCGTCGTGCTCGGTGTAGAGGAAAGCTTTTTCGTACGCCTGCTTGTTGCGGTATATTATTCTCGAGATGGAGAGGTATTCGGTGAGCCAGTATCCTTTTTTTATCATGTACCAGTAGACCAGCGAGCGTGCTGTCCTGCCGTTGCCGTCGGCAAAGGGGTGGATGTATGCCAGCATGAAGTGGATTATTATTCCTTTTATTATCGGGTGGATAAAGTTTGCCGGGTCGTCGTTGTTGGCAAACGAGCAAAGCTCTTCGAGCAGGCGTTCCACCTCCTCATGCGGGGGCGGTGTGTGTGCCACGTCGCCTGTTATGCCGTCCATCACAACTATGTCGTCGTTGCTGCGTATGTTCCCCTCGTCGGCGCTGTCGTCCAGTGTGCCGGCGGATATTGACCGGTGTATGTCGAGCAGCTTGCTTATCGAGAAGTCGTCCTGCCTGTGGTCGGCAAGGTAACGTATGGTGGAGTAGTTGTTTACGATCATCTGCTGACTCTTGTCGCGCGGTTTCTGCTGTTTGCGCAGCATTTCTTTTGCCACCTTGCGGGTGGTCGATGCGCCCTCCATCTGGCTTGACGCTATTGCCTCCTCCATTATCGAACTGACGAGATAGAAGTTTCTGTCGTGTTCGGGTATCATGTCTTTCGTGCCGAGGTTGCCGCCCATGTTCATGTCAAACTCGTGCAGCATGGCGAGCATCTGTTCGGTTATGTTGAAACGGAACGTGTATCTCCCGAAGGTTATTGTCTTCGAGTTAAGCATGCGTTGCAGCTTTACCGCCTGCCACATCACCTTGGCGTCAATACCCACGGGGGCGAGGTATTTCACCTTGTCCCAATAGAAATATGCGTTGTTGATTTTGTTCAGCAGCGACATTGTTCTCGGGTCGGACAGCAGCTTTATTGCCTTTTGCAGCTCGGCTCTTTTCAGTTCGGGAGTCTTCTCTATCATTTCCGCATTTATTTATAATGCAAAGATAAGATTATTTTTAATATAAAAGCGGAAAATAGGGGAAATTTTCCGAATATTTCCTCTATTTTCCGCTTTTCGTTTCTTCTTTCCTTATCTTTTTACTGCTCTTGTTTTTACTTTTTCTTTGCCTTGTTCGCCCTCCACATGCACACGGCTCCGAGTATGATGAATGGCAGGCTGAGCAGCTGACCCATGTTGAGGGGCATGTCTGCCTCGAAGCCCACCTGAATGTCTTTTGTGAACTCGATGAAGAAACGGGCGCTGAATATCAGCACGAGACACAGTCCGAAGAAGAAGCCCGTGCCCACCTTTTCGGGGCGTTTGCGGTAGATATACAGCCCGATGAAGAAGAACAGCAGGTATGCAATCGCCTCGTAGAGCTGCCCCGGATGGCGCGGCAGCATGTCGACGCGCTCGAAGACGAAAGCCCAGGGCACGTCCGTCGCCTTGCCTATTATCTCGGAGTTCATCAGGTTGGCGATGCGTATGAGGCATGCCGTGGCGGGAGTGGCTATCGCCACATTGTCCAAAACGGTCCAGAGTGGCACCTTTGTCTTCCTGACGTACAGCCAGAGCGCCAGCATGAGTCCTATCGTTCCGCCGTGGCTGGCAAGTCCTTCGTAGCCCGTGAAGTGCCACGAGCCGTCCCATGTGAAACGTATGGGCAGCAGCATTTCGATGACGTGCTTGCCGCTTGACAGGAAGTATTCGGGCTCGTAGAACAGGCAGTGTCCCAGTCGGGCGCCGGCGAGGACGCCCACGAAGCAGTAGATGAACAGCGGGTCAAACAGTTCCGCCTTTATCTTTTGTTTCTCATACAGCCATTTCACGATGAAATATGCCGCCATGAGCCCTATCATCCAGCACAGGGCGTACCAGCGTATCTGCACCGAACCGATGTGAAACGCAATGGGGTCGGGGTTCCAGAGGATGTAATTTAGTGTGGTCATGGTGAAAAAGTTGGAGCAGCCCCCTCCCGGTCTCCCCGAGTGGAGGAGATGAGGGAAAGCCGATTTATTTTATATTTCGTTAATTGTCAATTATCAAGTAGCCCGTCGATATCCTTCTCCTCCCCTCGGGGAGGTCGGGAGGGGGCTTCCTTGTTATACATTAAACCGGAAGTGCATGATGTCGCCGTCCTGCACAACGTATTCTTTTCCTTCGATACCGAGTTTGCCTGCCTCGCGCACGGCAGCCTCAGAGCCGTATTGGATGTAGTCGTCGTATTTTATCACCTCGGCGCGGATAAAGCCCTTCTCGAAGTCGGTGTGTATCACTCCGGCGCATTGCGGAGCCTTCCAGCCCTTCTTGTAGGTCCACGCCTTTACCTCCATCTCGCCGGCGGTGATGAATGTCTCGAGGTTCAGCAGGGCGTAAGCCTTCTTGATAAGGCGGTTGACGCCGCTCTCTTCGAGACCGAGCTCGTCGAGGAAGAGCTGCTTGTCCTCGTAGGTTTCCAGTCCGGCTATGTCCTCTTCCGTCTTGCCGGCTATGACGAGCACTTCGGCGCCCTCTTCGCGTGCTATCTCTTCGACGCGTGCCGAGTAGTCGTTGCCGGTCTTTGCCGAAGCCTCGTCAACGTTGCAGACGTAGAGCACGGGCTTTGCCGTCAGCAGGAAGAGGTTGCGTGCCGCCTCCTGCTCTTCTTTGCTGTCAAACTCAACGATGCGTGCGTTCTTGCCCTGTTCGAGCACCTCTTTATATGCCGTCAGCACGCTTACTTCCGTCTTGGCGTCTTTGTTGCCCGCGGCAGCCACCTTCTGCTGTTTGGCGAGCCGTCCCTCGATGGTCTCGAGGTCTTTCAGTTGCAGCTCGGTGTCTATTATCTCTTTGTCGCGGATGGGGTCGATGGTGCCGTCAACGTGGGTTATGTTATCATCGTCGAAGCAGCGCAGCACATGGATTATGGCGTCTGTCTCGCGTATGTTTCCGAGGAATTTGTTCCCCAGTCCTTCGCCTTTGGATGCGCCTTTCACCAGTCCGGCTATGTCGACGATCTCGCATGTTGCGGGCACGATGCGTCCCGGGTGAACGATTTCGGCGAGTTTTGTCAGTCTCTCGTCGGGCACTGTTATCACTCCGACGTTAGGTTCTATTGTGCAAAAAGGGAAGTTTGCCGCCTGTGCCTTTGCGCTCGACAGGCAGTTGAAGATTGTGGACTTGCCCACGTTAGGCAGTCCCACGATACCACATTTTAATGACATGTCTTAATTTTAAACGTTTACTGGGTGCAAAGATATTAATAAATTAAGAATTAAGAATTAAGAATTAAGAATTATTGCCGTTTTCAGGAATATAAAAGGAGTTATCGGTTTTTAAGTTTATCCATCAACTTAAAATACGATAACTCCTTTTATTATTTAAATGAGAGTCGGTTTATCTCTTGCCGATTACCTTACGTGTCGCGGTGGTGCCGTCGGCGTAACGTATCACGGCGATGCGTACCTGACCGCGCTCGGGAGCCGCTGCCGCCATGCCGTCGACGGTGAAGTAGCGGATATTTTCCACCTCTTTGACTGCTGTCTCGCTGCCGATGCCCGACGTAGCTTTCTTAACCACAATCTCGTAGGTTTTCGAACGCGGCGTCTCCTCGTCGGTCGTGATGGTTACCCAGCCCGTTCCTACCGCCTCGGGAGTTACGGTTCCGTTTTCGTCTATCGAGAGAATTTCGTGAGCCGTCCAAGAGGTGTGCTGCAGTATGCCGAGCTTGAACTCCTGATTGACATTGTCGGCAGCATCGCCTTCGGCAAACTTCATGTACGCCGCGTTAAGGTTTGCTACGGCGACGGTGTCGACAAATGCGAGCGTCGGGAAGCAAGCCTCATGATAGGTGAATGCCTCGCCAAGGTCGGCAGTCATCATCTCGGCGGGCGTAAGGCGTTTGCCGTAGGTGTCGTTGGCGTTCTGTGCCAGAGCCTCCGTGCTGCAATAAACCTTCTCCACGTGCATAGCCTCCGCCATGATCGGGTTCTTCGTGTCGACATAGCGTGACAGACCTGCAACGCCGAACACGTCTTTGGCGTCGGCGTCGGTAGCCGTAATCTTACCCATGTTGTAGCAATGCAGAATGGTCGTGCCGCCATTGCCGTTGTTGTGCATGGCGGGGTTGATACCAGCAACGATGTCCGGCGCGGTGATATTGCCGAAGTTGTAGCACTCCTGCATTGTTACGGGACCGTAGCCGCCCCATATACCGCCCGTGCCCAAGCCCTTGTCGGCAAATGCCGCCGTGCTTGTTACGTTGCCGAAGTTGGCCGCATAGCTTACGTCGGCAATAGGCATTGCGCCTACTCCGATAACACCTGCCACGCCTCCTATTTCAGACTCTATGTCGCCGGCGTTCCACAGTCGTGTCATCTTGCAGCAGCCGTAACCTATCACGCCGCCCACGCCGCTCATGTTTGCTGTCGGCGCAGCCTGTTTCACGATTATCTTACCCATGTTCCAGCAGTCGCTGACTTCTGTTCCGCTTGCTTTCGCTATCACGCCGCCCACGGACGAGCACTCGCTGTAAATCTCGCCCGTGTTCCAGCAGTTCTTTGTGTAAGTGGGATAAGCGGTACTTCCGCTCATCTGACCCACCACGCCGGCAACGGTGTAGCCCGTTGTCGAGAATCCTGAGACGCGTCCCGTGTTCCAGCAGCTGTCAACCGTACATCCGTTGGCTATCTTTGCGATGATACCTGCCACGGTTCCCTTGCCGTGGATGGGCGCCGTGTTGCCGCAGCGCAGGATGTATGAGAGTCCTCCGCCTACCGCGTCGCCGGCGATACCTGCTACGGTCGAGCCGTTTTCGATACTTACTTCCGCCTCGTTGAAACAGTCTTCAATCCGTCCTTGCTTGCCCAAGCGACCTACGATACCGCCTGCTATCGTGCGAGCGATGACCTTACCTTGGTTGCGGCAGTTGGTTATCGTGCCGTATGCCTTGCCGGCTATACCGCCGACGTACTGCTGTCCGGTCCATGTGGTGCCTGTGGTGTTCTTTGTCTGACCCACAACGCCCTTGTTAACGCAGTTGTCGATGGTCGAACCTAAGTCGGCGTAGCCTACGAAACCGGCGATGTCGTTGTAGTTTGTGGCGTAAAGGTCGCTGACAACGCCTTCGAAGACGCTGTTAGTAAGGCTCGATCCGTCGAACATGTGACCTACAAATCCGGCTGTGTCACCGCCCTTTCCGTTAACGGCGCAAAGCGACTTACAGTCGGAAATCTTGCCGTACAGCTGTCCGGCAAAGCCGCCGACGTATGAGTAGCCCGTGATCTTGCCGTCGAGCGTCAGGTCGTGAACCGAGCCCTTGGCGCCGATTGTGCCGAAGAAGCCGATGTTCTTGCCTGTCTTGCTGATCTCGTCGGTGAACGCGAACTTGGAGATTGTCATGCCGTTGCCGTCGAAGTCGCCCTGGAACTGTACGCCGGTGCGTGCTATCGGCAGGAACTCTTCGCCGTCAGCGTAGGCGATGTCGTTGAGCACCTTGAAGTAATAACCGTCGTAGTCCATGCCCGACGATGTGATGAAGTTTGCAAGGAGCGTCAGGTCTGCCGATGTCTTGATGCGGAACGGGTCTTCTGCCGAGCCGGCGCCTTCAAGGATCGCAGGAATGCTCTTCAACTCATATTTCTTCGTGTAACCGCCCGCATAGACCGCTGTCAACTCGTCTGCCGCCACTTCCGTTTCGGGAATGGTGACTGTCAGCTTGCCGTCGGCAATGGCGAAGTTGGTTGCCGTCTTCAACGTCCACGTCACGTCGGCGTTGGCAGAAAGGTTAACGTTGTTCAGGATGTTTGTGCGCTTCTCGTTCTTGCCGAACAATATATAGATGGCGCGGCAAGCCTTGCCCGTCTCCTCCTTGTCGAACGCTTTCAGGGCGGGATAAGCCTTGTCGGAGAATGCAAACTTGTCGGCGTCAAGACCTTCGGGTGCCGTCGCCGTGACCAGCTCGGATGTCGATACGCCGTTCATGCCACGGCTTACCGACGGGCAGCCCGCCATGTTGTTGACAGAGGCGTCGAAGTAGTTTGCCGCCATTTCTCCGGCACCGTTTGAGTAGCCCATTATGCCGCCGACGTATTCGCCTGTGCTCGTCACCATGCCCGAAGATACGCATTGGTTGACGCTGCCGTTGCCTGTTCCGTCAGAGTTTGAGCCTATCACGCCGCCCACATATTCGGCGCCTGTGACGGCTCCGTTGTTGACGCCGCGTGTCAGCGAGCCTGCCGACGCACCGGCAACGCCGCCTGTATATTTGCCCGTCGAGCTGATGTCGCCGTCGTTCTGACAGTCGCTTATCGTGCCCATGTTACGGCCTGCGATACCGCCGGTGTAATCATCGCAGTCGGTCATGGCGCCGCCATTGTAGCAACCGGTCACTACGCCGTCTGCCTCAACGTTGCCGACGATACCGCCCACGCGCTTGCCTCCGCAGATGATCGGCGCGTAGTTGCGGCAGTTCTCCACCTTGCCTTCGGTATGACCTATCACGGTTCCGGCGTTGTCGTAGAACTCGAAGTGGCTGTCGCTGTCGATGATGACGTTGCGTATCACGCTCGTCTTTGTGCCGAGGTGGAACAGTCCGCCGTAGTTGTATGAGCCGTCGAGCAGGTTGCCGCCTGTGTCGCGCAGCGCCGACTTGACTTTCAGTCCTTTAATCTTATGGTTGCCGCCGTCGAAGACGCCCGCGAACCACATCAGATGATTGCCTGCCGCAACGCCGCCGAAGTCGTCGGTCAGCCCGAAGTCGACGTCGGCTGTCTGCAAGAAGTAGTCGCCGATGTGGTCGTAGTGCATCACGGCGTCGTGCAGTTTCTTGAAGTCTTCAACGTTCTTGATGAGGAAGGGCGATGTCTCCGTTCCCTCGCCGTCGAACATCTTCGGCACGGCGTTGATCACAATAAGTCTGCCTGAGGTTACTCCGTCAACGTTTGCGGCGATGGTGTCGTTGGCATATACCGTGCCGAGCTTGAGCGTGTTTCCGTTGACGGTGAGTGAGGTTGCGTCCGTGTTGGGGAGCACCGTCCAGCTGACGTCGCCCATCAGGGTGGCGTCGTGCCTCATGTTGCGTCTTGTCTCGTTGCCCTTGAACTCAATGATGGCGCTCGCCATGCGTGTTGACGTTGTTCCGGCGAACACTTTCGGCTGCGGATAGCCGTTCTCTACCGCCGTCCACACGTTGCTGTCGAAGCCCTCGGGCACGACGCCTTTGAAGAATGATGTGGGCTTGCCGTACGCCGCGTCGTCGATACCTGTTGCCTGACTGTCGTGCCATGTGTTGGTAAACGCCTTGTCAGAAGGCACTTCGGGATAGGCGTCCATCTTGAACTCGTCGCCGAAGAGACCTGCGGTGGTTCTCATGTTCTTCGCCGTTGCCTGCCCGATGTTGATACTGTTACGTACGAACATCGGCTCGAGCATGCCGCCGATTGAAGAATATGCCGTGCTGATATATCCTATTAAGCCGCCCACGTAGGTTGAGAAACCTTCGTGGCTTACAAGACCGGCGTTGAAGAGGTTGCTCATTTCAGAGTCGCGTGCCAGTCCGGTGATACCTCCCACGCCCTCGGTGGTTGCCGATTTCACGGTAGACTTGACGCGTCCCGTGTTCATACATTTGTTCACGTTGCCGGCATAGAGGTAGCCGAAGATACCGCCGGTAAATCCGTAGCCTGCCGAGTTCTCGACAGTTCCGTTGAAATAGCAGTCGCTGATAACGCCCTCGCGGTCGACCGAGTACGACTGTGCCACGCCGATGATGCCTCCCACGCATGCGAGGGGCTGGTTGAAGTAAGCCGGCAGCCTGACGGTGGCGTCAGAGTGGCATGCCGTCACTTGGTGATATGTATATCCTGCAACGCCGCCCACATCGCCGTTTCCTGCCACCAAGCCCGATGTGTGACAGTTGGTAAGGGGTGCGTATGTGCGTCCTACGATACCGCCGACGTAAACTCCGTTGCCGGTCACGCTGCCGCTCATCGAGCAGTTGTCTATCTCGCCCATGCTGTAACCCGCCACGGCGCCGATGAAGTAGCCGTTGGCGGTTATCCTGACATCGGTCATTTTAAGGTTTTTCACCGAAGAGCCTTCATACATAACGCCGAAGAGTCCCTGATAATTATAGGCTATGCCGTCGAGGGTGAGGTTCTTGATGGTGTTGCCGTTGCCGTTGAAGTGTCCGGCAAATGCCGCCTTTGCGGTTCCGATAGGCAGGTAGCCCGTGCCCCCTGCCATGTCGATGTCGTTCTCCAAGCGGAAATATTTGTTTTTGAACGAGTTCTTCTGGCTCGTTTGCGACAGCGTCATAAGGTCTGCCGGAGTCTTTATCAGATACGGCTCGGCGTAAGTTCCCTTACCCGAAAGGTTGAATGTCAGCGTCTCGGGCGTCTGCATCGTCAGCGATGTCTTGAAGCCCGACTTTACAGCCATCAGCGCCACGAGACCTTCCTGCATCACCGACGCCGCCACCCACGGTTCGAAGTAGACGGAGTCTGTGCCTACCATCTTTCCTACGATGGGGTCGGAGTTGGATATGACGTTGGTCGTGAGGTCTATCGGGCGGCAGTTGAAGGCTCCGTAAAGCCCCATCGTGGCGATGAACTGCTCTGACACGGTGACGCTCTTGTCTGCCTGCACGCGCGCCTTGACGGGCACGCTGCTCGTTCCGAAGTTGTAGATTGTCAGGTCAGACGGTGTCTGTTGCTCCACGAGCAGCGGATATGTCACAATGCCGTCCACGCCCTGTTTGCGCAGTGTTGCCGTCATTGTGGCGTTGGCGGGATAATACTCGCCGCGGTCTATCGCCGCGAGCAGCATGCCCTGATTGGCTCCGCTGCCGACGATAGCTCCCCACTGTCCGAGGCGTATCACGCCATTCTCGTCGATGGTGCCCCTGACCGGCTCGGTGGTGAAATACTTTATCTTGCCGTCTTCGTAGGTTATCGGAAACATGTAAACGTCGCCGTAGCTCGTGCTTTTCCATATCCTTTGCGGCAGTATGGCGACGGTGCCGGCGTCGAGGTCGAACGTCATGTCGACTGTCTCTTCCAGACCGTAGAAGTTGTTGATGTGTGCCATGGCGGGGTCGGTGGCGTCTGCCGTAATCGTCATAACGCAGTTGACCTCTTTACCCTCATGGACAAAGTCCTTGCCGATAAGGTTGCCCTGCACCAGCTTTGCCGGTAAGGCTCTCTTCGACTTGATGCGTGCCGCCGGCTTGCCTTCTGCCTTTACGGCGGTGCCTATGGGGCGCAGCCCGTCGCGCTTTAACGTTGTGAAGGTCAGAGGCTTGCCGCTCTTTGCCTTCGCCATGTTCTTCTGTCCTCCCGGCGACCGCTCAGCCATCGCGGCGTCCGCTTTGAGAACAGCCTCGGCGTTGTACGTCCGTTGCAATGGTGTCACCGGCTCGGGCAGCTTCTGCGCCTTTGATGACAGCCCTCCCATTACGACCAGCATGACAGCCAAGACCTGTTTCAGTTGTACATGTTTCATAAAAATGATATTTAGTGAATAATAAGGGATTATCAATGTATAATCGACCTCGGTCAGGTGGTATTCAGATTTAGAAAGTTGTATGAATAATGGTTAATAAGTGATGTAATATAGATTGAATTGATGCGTTCAACCAATCTTGAAAACAACTTATCGACAAATCTCGTGAAAATTATTGACACACGCAAACTTTTTTGTTGATATTTCAGAAAATAAATCCTGCCGCGCCGGAAAACATCCTTAATCGTGTCTGAAATCCGGATTTTCTCGTGCGGAAAAACGATAACTTGATGTGCCTTTCACGTCCCATGATTGCAAAAGGCGGTCTTTTACACTTTAAAAGCTTATCTTTCAC
>CAJMQT010000071.1 GCA_905215655.1 uncultured bacterium
GCACAGACATTTGGAACTCTCGTAACGAAAGCCTATGAATAATGCAGGTTAAAAGTTAAGAATTAAGAAAGCATGCTTTGTGGTTAAAAGTCACAAGGCATGCTTTCTTAATTTTTAATTCTTAGCTCTTAATTTCATAAACTCCATTCGTCCCTGAACGACGGCATGTCGGGGAAGATGACGTTGGCGCCCTCGTCGGAGAGCATTTTGTCGGGCAGCGGACCGGTGTTTACGGCAACCGTGAAGATGTTTGCGGCAACGGCGGCGCGCACTCCCAACGGTGCGTTTTCTACTACGATTCCTTCCCACGGCTTTATACCCGCTTTCTTCATGCCGCAGATATACGGCTCCGGGTCGGGCTTTCCGTGCGTCACGTCAAAGCTCGTAATCATCAGATCCTTACTTATCAGACCGTGGAAGTCGTCTACCAATTTGTCCAAAAGCGTCCTTTGACCGCTTCCCGTCACAACAACGATTTTCAGTCCCGACGCCTTTATCTTTTCCATCAGTTCCTCGACGCCTCTCATCTTCTTGGCTTTCGGGCAGAGAGAGAACAGCCGCGACTTCTCGGAGTACATCTCTGACGCCTCCTCATCGCTCAGTTCTTTGTGCCATTGCTCGCGGGCGAGCAACTTGATGGTCTCCACTCCGCGCATGCCTTCATACTTATAAGCGTCCTCCGGTTTCATGTCGAGACCGTAAGACGTCATCGCTTTGTGCCAGCTGACGGCGTGGTTGGGCATGCTGTCGTAAATAACGCCGTCCATATCAAAAAGCACGGCTTTGGGTTCAAACGCCTCAAAGCCGTGTTTTTCCAAGTATATCTTTATTTCTTTTTCAAACATCATTTAAAATTGAAAAGTTGAAAAGTTGAAAAATTGAAAGGGTCAAAGGAAGTACGGAGGAAATAATTATAGATAATGAAAAAGTGAAAGAATGAAAGAGGTGACAGTCGTTTACTTTTTCACCTTTTCACTCTTTCACTTTTTCAATCTATGTTTATTTCTCTTTTGCCAAGCGCTCTTTTATTGCCTTGCTGTCAGCCTCGTAACCCGGCTTGTCAAGCAATGCAAACATGTTCTTCTTGTAAGCTTCAACGCCGGGCTGGTTGAACGGATTGACACCAAGAATGTTTCCGCTTATTCCGCAAGCTATTTCGAAGAAGTAAATAAGCTGTCCGATGTAGTACTCATTAAGCACGGGAACGGATATTCTGATGTTAGGCACACCGCCGTCAACGTGTGCAAGGCGTGTTCCGAGCTCAGCCATCTTGTTCACTTCGTCAACTCTCTTGCCGGCGAGGAAGTTCAGTCCGTCGAGGTTCTCATCGTCGTTGGGGAACAAGAGCTTGTTATCCGGCTCCTCAATGCTTATCACCGTCTCATAGATAGTGCGCTCGCCCTGCTGTATCCACTGACCCATTGAGTGCAGATCGGTTGTGAAGTCGCATGATGCGGGGAAGATACCCTTGTTGTCTTTGCCCTCGCTTTCGCCGAAGAGTTGCTTCCACCATTCGCTTATGAAGTGAAGTTTCGGCTGGTAGTTGACCATGATTTCAATTTTCTTTCCTGCCTGAGCATAGAGTCCGTTGCGCACGGCTGCATAGATGGCGGCGGGGTTTTCTTCATACGGAGTGTCCTGTCCGCAGGTCTTCTCCATATCCGTTGCACCTGCAACAAGTTGTGCGATATCATATCCAGCGCAAGCAATCGGCAGCAGACCTACCGGAGTAAGCACAGAGAAACGTCCTCCGACATTGTCGGGGATGACGAAAGTCTTATATCCTTCTTTTGTCGCACAAGAGCGTGCCGCGCCTTTTGTAGCATCGGTAACGGCAACGATTACTTTCTTAGCCTCTTCTTTGCCGCGCTGCTCTTCGCATTGTTTTTTGAGCAGACGGAACGTCAGAGCGGTCTCGGTTGTCGTTCCGGATTTTGATATATTGATAACTCCGAATTTCTTTCCTTTGAGATATTCGGTCAGTTCGAACAAGTAGTCTTCACCTATGTTGTTGCCGGCAAATAGTATTGTCGGGTTCTTCGTATCGTTTTTCAGCCATGCGAAAGAGTTGCCGAGAGCCTCGATCACCGCACGGGCACCAAGGTAACTTCCACCTAT
This sequence comes from uncultured bacterium, assembly GCA_905215655.1. GTDB lineage: Bacteria > Bacteroidota > Bacteroidia > Bacteroidales > Bacteroidaceae > Prevotella. The sequence continues at coordinate 2,119 of CAJMQT010000071.1, forward strand.
TCCGGCAACAACGATTGCCTCGCAGTTCTCTCTAAGAACGTTCGCGCAGTCTTGAATTTCCTTCAAGAAGTCGGGAGTTATTGAAGAGGGGAGGTGCAACCAGCCGAGGAAATCGTTTCCGGGACATGAGCCGTCTTCAAGAGATGCGTGAGCGGCTTTTACCTTTGCTTCATAATCTTTTACTGTTCCTTCTTTCAGGAACTGGACGGCTTTTGATACGTCTAACGTGATATTTTTCATTGTTTGTCGATTTTATGATCCTTATCTGAAAGAATCGGTTAATAGTTTTATTTCGATTTGTGGTGAGATACGTTCGTAAAGGATGTTGTAGACGGCGTCAAGAATGGGCATGTTGACGTGGCAATGACGGTTGATTTCTTTCATACATTTTGTTCCGAAGAAACCTTCCGCAATCATTTCCATCTCTATCTGCGCGCTCTTTATGCTGTAACCTTTGCCTATCATCGTGCCGAACGTGCGGTTGCGGGAGAAGTTTGAGTAGCCCGTAACAAGCAAATCGCCGAGATAAACGGAGTCTGTGATGTTGCGTTCGTCCAACGGATATACCGATTTAAGGAAGCGTGCCATCTCCTGAACGGCGTTCGACATGAGCACCGACTGGAAGTTGTCGCCGTATTTCAAGCCGCTGCATATTCCGGCGGCGATGGCATAAACGTTTTTCAGAACCGATGAATATTCGATGCCTATGACGTCGCAACTTGTCTTGGTCTTGATGTAATCGCTGGCAAGAATGTCTGCGAAGGCGTCAGCTTTGTCGCGGTCGCAACATCCGACGGTAAGGTATGACAGCCGTTCGAGCGCCACTTCCTCCGCGTGTGACGGTCCGCCGAGACATGCGAGGTTGGCGTAAGGCACGTCGTAGACGTTGTGAAAGTATTCCGAACATACAAGGTTCTCGTCCGGCACGATACCTTTTATCGCCGTAATGACGAACTTATCCTTAATTCGTGTCTTGAGTTTTTTGAGATGGTTTTTAAGATATGGCGACGGGGTGACGAACACCAACGTGTCATAAGCCTGCACTATTTTGTTTATGTCGCTTGAAAACTCTATTTCATCGACATTAAAACGCACGCTCATAAGGTATGCCGGGTTGTGCCCGAGCCGCTTAAAGTCTTCTATGCGGTCGTCGCGGCGCATATACCAACCTATGTGGTGCGTGTGCCCCACAATTATTTTGGCAATAGCGGTAGCCCAGCTTCCGCCGCCGATAATCGCAATTCTTCCGCAATCGAACATCTTTTGATATGAAGAATGAAGAGTGATTGATAATAGTGGGATGACGGGACGCGCCGCCTTACACCGTAGTCGGCGATGTGACGGGGCGCCCCGTGCCCGGTTTTATCATTCCTGATTATCCGTTTTTGACTTCTCAATCCATTCGTTGAAGGTGTCTACCTTCGGATTGTCAAGTCCGAGTTTGTATTTCTTGTTTATTCCGCAAACGTCCATCTGCAACTTTTGCGCATTTACGTCTTTAATGTCCGAGACGAGGTTGTAGCCGCACTTGTTGAATACGGGCACCCATTCTTCCGGTACGCCTATTGCCGCCCATTCTGCCACGGTGCTCTTCGGGGTCTTCTTTTCGGGCTTCATCTGCGGGAAGAGTAGTACTTCCTGAATTGCCACCTGACCTGTCATGAGCATTGCGAGGCGGTCGATGCCGATGCCGATGCCGCTTGTAGGCGGCATGCCGTACTGCAAGGCGCGCAGGAAGTCTTGGTCAATAATCATCGCCTCGTCGTCGCCCTTGTCGGCAAGACGCATCTGCTCTTTGAAACGTTCCTCCTGATCTATCGGGTCGTTAAGCTCGGAATATGCGTTGGCAAGCTCTTTTCCGTTGACCATCAGTTCGAAACGTTCGGTCAGTCCGGGCTTGCTGCGGTGCATCTTTGTCAGCGGTGACATCTCAACGGGGTAGTCCGTGATGAATGTGGGCTGAATGAATGTGCCCTCGCAGAACTCTCCGAATATCTCGTCGATGAGCTTTCCTTTGCCCATCGTGTCGTCGATTTCCATCTCAAGTTTCTTGCAAACCTCTCTGATTTGTGCCTCGTCCATGCCGTTGAGGTCGTAGCCTGTCTTTTCCTTGATGGCGTCGAGTATCGGCAGACGGCGGTAAGGAGCCTTGAAACTGATGGTCTTGCCATCCACGACACTTTCCGTCGAGCCGTTGACAGCTATGCAAATCTTTTCGAGAAGCTGTTCGGTGAACGACATCATCCAGTTGTAGTCCTTGTACTGAACGTAAAGTTCCATGCAGGTGAACTCCGGATTGTGTGTGCGGTCCATGCCTTCGTTGCGGAAGTTTTTGCCTATTTCGTAGACGCCTTCAAAGCCGCCGACTATCAGTCGTTTAAGATACAGCTCGGTCGCTATGCGCATATACATGTCAACGTTCAGCGCGTTGAAGTGCGTGGTGAAAGGTCTTGCCGACGCTCCGCCTGCTATCGATTGCAGGATAGGTGTCTCCACCTCCGTATATCCGGCGCCGTCGAGCACGTTACGCAGGGTCTTCAATACCTTTGAACGTTTCAGGAATGTCTCTTTCACGCCGTCGTTGACTACAAGGTCAACGTATCTGCGGCGGTAGCGCAGTTCGGGGTCTTCAAACTTGTCGTATGCCACTCCATCCTTGTATTTTACTATCGGGAGCGGTTTGAGGCTCTTTGCAAGAACGGTAATCTTCTGTGCATGCACGCTGATTTCGCCCGTCTGTGTCCTGAATACGAAGCCTTCAACGCCGACAAAGTCGCCGATATCAAGCAGGCGTTTGAACACCTTATTATATAAATCCTTGTCGTCGCCGGGGCAGATGTCGTCCCTTGTGACGTACACTTGTATTCTTCCTTTCGAGTCTTGCAGCTCCATGAACGATGCCTTGCCCATCACGCGGCGGCTCATCATTCGTCCGGCTATGCAGACTTCGCGTTTTGTCTCGTCATCGCTGAACTCAGCCTTTATGTCGGTTGAGAAAGCATTGGTCGGATACTCGGCGGCGGGATACGGGTCAATGCCCATGTCGCGCAGTTCTTGCAGACTCTGTCGTCTGCCTATTTCCTGTTCACTCAGTTCTAAAACGTTCATATTTGGATATTCTTCTTTTTATGAATGTTAAGACGCCGCACGCCCGTATTGTCTGTTTCTGTTGTTTAATGTCTGTTGCGCGCACGGCTTATTCTTTGCAAAAATACAAAGATTTTTTGTAAATAGGCAGTCTTCGTTGCAAATATTTTAGCAGTTGAGAAAGTTAAGGAAGTTAAAGCGGTCAATGCGTTGAATATTAAAGACAAAATATATGCTCTGTTCACGCCGGTTGATAAGGATATGACGCCAATCTTGTTTATGCTTGTCTGCGTATTGACATTATGTAAACGGAAATGTGGTTTTTGCTTTCAAACTGATTTTCTTTAACCCTTTTATTTTGCGATATTTGAAAAATAAAAGTCGGAAGTGCACGGATTTTGAAAATTTCGTGTGCAAAATTAAAAACCGTAATACCAGCAATTTAACATTGCGATGGCGCTAAGTGTGCAATAAAATATGACGGAACTGTCTGTAAAAGACGGTCTTTTGCAGACTGAGATGTGGCTTTTTATGCCGCAAAAGGTCATCTTTTTCGATGCAAAACACCGCCTTTTGTATTCTAAAAGGTAACCTTTTACAGTTTGAAAGCATGCTTTTTGACCGACAAAAGCATTCAAACGGTGCTCCCGTCGCTCTCGTTTGACAATAAATCCCGACATTTTTCAAGTGATAAAATGTCAGGATTTAACCGAATTTGGTTTCTTTTTGATTTTTACGATTGCCTTATTTCACTATCGTGGCTTTCGTTATCCGTATGTCCTCTTTCGGTCTGTCGTTCTCGTCGGTGTCTGCCCATTGAATGGCGTTCACAACGTCCAGCCCCTCAATTACTTCGCCGAATACGGTGTACTGACCGTCAAGGTGCGGCGTTCCGCCCTTCGCCTTGTAAGCATCACGCACCTGTTCGGGCAGGCGTATCTTGCCTTCTGTACTGCTGTCGAGCCTCTGTTGCACCTTGTCAAGCATCTCGTCGTTGAAACGCCGACCGTAAACGATGTAGAATTGTGATGCCGACGACGCCATCTCCGGGTTCACGTTGTCGCCCTCGCGAGCCGCCGCCACGGCGCCACGCTTGTGGAACAGTTGCGGAAAACGTATCTCGGCGGGCACTTTGTAGCTCTCGGGCGAGTCGCCGAGCAGCTGTCCCGGTTGGGCATTGCGGCTGGCGCTGTCGCCCGTTTGTATCATGAAACTGCTTATTACGCGGTGAAACAACAGACCGTCGTAAAACCCTTCTTTTACAAGTCGTAAGAAGTTGTCTCTGTGTTGTGGCGTCTCGTTGTACAAGGCGATGCGTATGTAGCCTTTGTCGGTCTTCAAGAGTACTTCATGTCGCACGCTGTCAGGTGTTTGCGCGCTTACGCTTGATGAAAGGATGATGGTGAAAAGTAGTGTGAAAAATGTTCGCATGATGGATAAAAAATACAGCCTCACCCCCAATCCCTCTCCAAAAGAGAGGGGAGAGATTACCTCTGAGTGTAATGAAAGTAAGGCTTTGATTTATAATAATTTTCTTTATATGGCGCAAAAAACTTCACAAGAGTGATTATTCCCCTCTCTTTTGGAGATGTGTTGGGGGTGAGGCTGTGTTCCCTTGTTGTGAGGCTAAATCGTAAATCCTCTCAAACATCTCCCTCAATTTGTTCGGTTGAACCATCAGTTCCCTGATTTCTTTAAGTCTTTTCTCGTTCTCCGAGCCCGGTATCCACAGCTTGATGTATCCGTGGACGGAGTATTTGTTGTCGAGATGTTCCATGAAACGCTGCCATTGTCCTTCCTTGTCCTTGTCCGGATAATGGTCCAGACCGTACTCGATGGTGCGCCGGAATACCGTCTCGGGCTCTAATTCACGGTCAGCCTCGGCTACAATCTTGCCGTAAATGCTGCGCGGAGCGTGCGATGCCGACGCCCTGTGATCTTCCACAGCCTCCTTCATTATCTTTATCTGGTCGGCTGAAAACCATCTCTTCAATCTTGCGTCGGCGATTAAAATCTTGCCGCTCGTTATGTGATGAATGGCGCGCGGACCTTCAAGACCAAGGTCGTGGTATGCCGCGATGGCGTAAGACATGTTCACGTCGGCACCCGTCTTGCGCGCAAGTTTTATCGAGTTGTTTATCACATGGCTGACATGCGTAAGGTTATGAGCCTTGTCAAATTCGGAATAACGCGGCAAAATGCAGGTTTCGATGAAAACCATCAAATCCAGATTGACATTTTTTTCGAGCATGATTAAAGAAATATTAATTCCTTGCAAATGTACGATTAAATGTTTACTTTTGCAAGTTAACGGGCTATAAACTCGACGTTTAGCCCGCCAACTGACGCAGAAAATGTAAAGAAACATGAACGAACAAACGATAATCGTCAACTCGGCAAAGGCGTGGATGCTTGCCGCACGCCCCAAAACGCTGACCGGAGCCGCCGTGCCGGTAATGATTGCGCTTGCCCTTGCGTGGCGCGACGGGGGTGGAGAGGCGTTCGCCGCGGTGCCCGCCGTGCTGTGTGTGCTGTTTGCTTTCATAATGCAGATTGACGCAAACTTTATCAACGACTATTTCGATAATCTGAGAGGCAACGATGACAAGACACGTCTCGGACCGCGACGTGCCTGCGCGCAAGGTTGGATAACCGTCGGAGCAATGCGGCGGGCGATACTTCTTACAACTGCCGTTGCATGTCTCGCAGGACTTCCCTTGGTGCTTTACGGTGGTTGGGAGATGGTGGCGGTCGGCGCGCTTTGCGTCCTTTTCTGCTTTCTTTATACAACGGTCATGTCGTATCTGGGACTTGGCGATGTGCTCGTGATGGTGTTCTTCGGCATTGTTCCGGTATGCCTGACGTATTATCTCCAAACCTCCTGCGTAACGCTTGAAGTGCTGCTTGCCTCCGTTGCGTGTGGTTTTGTGATTGACACGCTGCTTATTGTCAATAATTATCGTGACATAGAAAACGACAAGAGGGCAGGGAAGAAGACGCTGATTGTAAGGATCGGTGCCACAGCCGGACGCCGGGCATATTTCATTTCCGGGCTTCTTGCTGTGCTGATAGGTGTCGTCTTCGTGCTGAAAGGCAATATCTTCGCCTTCATCTTGCCGCTTGCCTACCTCGTCTTGCATTACTTTACCTATCTTAAAATGGTACGGATAAACCGCGGCAAGGCGTTGAACATGGTCTTGGGAGATACTGCCCGCAATATGTTTGTTTACGGTCTGCTTGTTTCAGCTGGCGTTTTGATAGGTTGTTGACAGAACTTTTATACATTGTAATCCACCTTTTTATAATTTGAAAAGTACTCTTTTATGATAAGATTTATATTTCTTTTTGCGGCGTTTGCCGTCTCATTGTTTGCCGATGCACAGCAGAATGCCGATGCGGAGAAAGACCATGTGCGCGTGACTCTTAACGACGGAAAGGTTGTTGAGGGCTATATCAGGACTTATTGGGTAAGCGGAAAGTTGTTCAAACGCATGAACACGTCGTTCCAAATGTCGTCTACGCCCGACGGAAAGGATGTCGTTTCGTATGATGCAGACAATGTCAGGAGCATTGATTTCGTTACAAAAACATCAGCCGACGGCAAGTATGACCGCCTCGAATCGATGCTCGTTGCTAACCCGTCGACGTTCAAACCCAAGGCGACACGCCGCCAGTTTGTGTACAATGAGGGCACCGGTAAGATTGGAAAAATGTACTGGTGGAACGGCGTCGACTCACAAAATATGCAGCTTGGAAAGGTCAACGTTTCGACAATTTACGGCATCTGTCTCGACGGTGACGATGTTGTTGTGCCCTTTATGACCGGTAACGTGATCAGCCTTAACGCCATGCGGATACGTTATAAGAAGTCAAATCCTCAGTTTGTCGACTATGTTGACAAGCGCGTACTTCGCGGAGGAAAGCGCCTTTGGGATCGTATCGCCACGGAACCTATGCTCTTCATGAAGATTTGTGAGGATTATTTTAACGGCAAGAAATGACGTTTGAAATTTTTATTATTGACTTATGATATTCTATTTCTCGGGGACCGGTAACACGAAATGGGCTGCGGAGCTGCTCGCCGGCAGGACGGATGATGTCTTGACGGACATCTCAAAGGTTGAGGATGGCAGCTTCAGATATACTTTAAAACCCGGCGAACGCATCGGATTTTGTTTTCCTGTGCATGGTTGGAGACCGCCTCTGATTTTCAGAAACTTCATCAGACGACTGGTAATCGACAACCCGCAAGACCATTACAGCTATGCTCTCTGCACGGCGGGAGATACTGTCGGCGAGGCAGTTGACATCTTGAAAAGTGACTTGAAAGCCGTCGGTCTGCATCTCGACAGCGGCTTCTCGCTCATCATGCCGGAGTCATACGTCGGTCTGCCGTTCATGGATGTGGACACGCCGGAACGCGAAAAGCAGAAGAAAGAGAAGGCTGCGGCAGACTTGGAACGTTTCTGTGAACTTATAAAAGGATGTGAGAAAGGGGCTTGGGAGATAACTACGGGGCGCTGGCCGAGGATAAACAGCCGTGTCATTGGCGGTTTCTTCACCCGTCATCTTATAACGGACAAACCTTTCCGGGTTGTCTCTGACAGGTGCATCGGTTGCGGTCGGTGCGTCAAGGCGTGTCCCGTGGGCAACGTCTTATTGCCGAACGGAGAGCAGCCGGACTGGAAACGTAACGGCACATGCCTCGCTTGTTTTGCTTGTTATCATCATTGTCCGACGCATGCGATTGAATATGGCAACCGCACGCGCAAGAAAGGACAGTATTATTTTAAGTAAGAGTTAAGAATTAAGGATTAAGAAAGCATG
>CAJMQT010000072.1 GCA_905215655.1 uncultured bacterium
GCACAGACATTTGGAACTCTCGTAACGAAAGCCTATGAATAATGCAGGTTAAGAAATATAAGCATGTTTCCTATTTGCTTTTAAAGCAATCGACCGCATTTTACATTGTAATCGACCGTCTTTTACATTGCAAAAGACGGTCTTTTACATTGTAAAAGGTAATCTTTTGGAAAGTAAAAGGTATGTGTTCAAAGTGCGTCCCATAAAAAACAAAAATATCTTTGGTGTTTCGATAAAAAGGCAGTACCTTTGTGCCCGTTGTCAGCGTAAGAGCCGTTAAAGGATACACCGACGGGGTTCAACGTCATACGACATTTTACCGCGCCTGTGGCGGAATTGGTAGACGCGCCAGACTTAGGATCTGGTGTCTCGCGACGTGTAGGTTCGAGTCCTATCAGGCGCACAGAAAAGAGGAAACGCTAATTATCTTGTTTGAAGATAGTTAGCGTTTTTATTATTTGAGATATATACCTTGCTTTTCGCAGATATAACAGCTCACTCGATAAATATGGGGGGGCAGAGATGTAATATAAATGCTGTTCTCTATAAAATATTTTCTTTGCAAAAGTTATAATATAATGAAACTTTATATATCTTTGCATCATGAATCTTAAGATAATAACGTATGGCGGCTATTTCGAGGAGTTTATGGAAGAACTTGACGAAAGAGTACAAGAGAAAATACAATATGGATTACTTTTGCTTAAAACGCAAGACCGCTTAACTACGAAATTTGTAAAGGCTATTACGGACGGCTTGTTTGAACTGCGCACAGAATACATGGGTAACATATACCGTGTGTTCTTCATCTTTGATGATGGGAAAATTGTAGTGTTGTTCAATGGGTTTCAGAAGAAGTCGCAAAAGACGCCAAAACAGGAAATAGAAAAAGCATTGAAAATAAAAAAAGCATATTATGGATACAAACAGACAAATAATCAGGGATTATGATTCGGTGCTGAATGCAAAATTCGGCAAGAAGGGCACAGCTGAACGAGCTGCGGCAGAAGACAAGGCTCGTGACTTCTATACGTCACAAATTATCCTGCGGGCTCGAAAGGATGCAAATGTAACTCAGTCGGAATTAGCATCACGCATCAACACCTCCAAATCGTACATATCGAAAATAGAAAACGGGGTATTGACTCCAAGCGTAAGCACATTTTACAGAATAATTACAGCGTTGGGCTTTCGGGTGGAAATCGTAAAGCCAATTATTTAGTTTGGTTTATGAAACCATGATACGACATCTTGTAACAGATGCGTTTGTTGATTGTTCAAGACGCAACGAGCGGCATTCCTTTGACGGAATGCCGCTCGTTATGTTTATTATCCTTTTCGTTAAATGCGGAGGATATTAGAATTCCGCATTCTTCGGTGTACGCGGGAAAGGTATGACGTCACGGATGTTCTGCATGCCGGTAACGAACAGGATGAGGCGTTCAAAACCGAGACCGAAACCGCCGTGAGGACAACTTCCGTACTTGCGGGTGTCAAGATACCACCACATGTCTTTCATCGGGATGTCGCGCTCCTTGATTTCGGCAATCAGTTTGTCGTAATTCTCTTCACGCACGCTACCGCCGATGATTTCTCCGATTTGCGGGAAGAGTACGTCCGTGCCTTGAACGGTCTTGCCGCCTTCGTTCAGCTTCATGTAGAACGCCTTTATCTCTTTTGGATATCCGGACATGATGACGGGCTTCTTGAAGTGCTCCTCAACGAGGAAACGCTCGTGCTCGCTGGCAAGATCCATGCCCCAGCTTACGGGGAACTCGAACTTGTGACCGTTTGCAACAGCCTCTTCGAGTATCTTTATGCCCTCGGTGTAATCCAAACGGACAAATGAGTCTTTGACAACCGACTGCAAGCGGGCAATGAGCGACTTGTCAATCATTTTGTTGAGGAACTCCAAGTCGTCCTTACAGTTGTCCAAAGCCCACTGCACGCAGTATTTGATGAAGTCCTCTTCGAGGTCTTGCAGGTCGTTGAGGTCGATGAAAGCGACCTCCGGCTCTACCATCCAGAACTCTGCGAGGTGACGCGGCGTGTTGGAGTTTTCGGCGCGGAACGTCGGTCCGAAGGTGTAGATCGCTCCGAGTGCCGTCGCTCCCAGCTCGCCTTCGAGCTGTCCGCTGACGGTGAGCGATGTCTGCTTTCCGAAGAAGTCGTCATCGTAGACAATCTTTCCGTCCTCGTCTTTTTTCAGGTCGTAGAGGTTCTTTGTCGTAACTTGGAACATCTGTCCGGCGCCTTCACAGTCGCTTGCGGTAATCAGCGGTGTGTGGAAATAGAAGAAACCGTTGTCGTGGAAGTATTTGTGAATGGCGATAGCCATGTTGTGGCGTATGCGCATAACAGCTCCGAAGGTGTTTGTGCGCAGACGCATGTGTGCGTGCTGGCGCATGTATTCAAAGCTCTGTCCCTTCTTCTGCATGGGATAGTCGCTGCCGCAGAGACCGTAGATCTCTATTTCGCGGCATTGTATCTCGACGCTCTGACCGGCTCCCTGACTTTCCACCAGCTCTCCGTTGACGCCGATACATGCTCCGGTGGTAATCTGTTTGAGCATATCCTCGTTGAATTTCGAGGGATCAACTACCACCTGCACGTTCTTTATCGTCGAGCCGTCATTGATGGCGATGAAGTCTACCGACTTGCTGCTGCGGTGCGTACGCACCCAGCCTTTTACGTTGACAATGGTTCCGTAGTCGTTGCGTTTAAGCACATCGACCACCTTTGTCCTCTTTATCTGTTCCATATTTGTATTTACTTTTTCTCGTTTTATTGGTCTTTCACCTTTTCACTCATTCGCCTTTATTCGAAGACGCCTTTATTCGAAGGCGCCCATGCGGAGCATTTCCACCTCTTTCTCGGTGAGGAAACGCCAGTCGCCGCGGCGCAGGTTCTTCTTTGTCAGTCCGGCAAAGAGCACGCGGTCGAGTTTTACCACTCTGTAACCGAGGCTTTCGAAGATACGGCGGACGATGCGGTTTTTGCCGCTGTGTATCTCTATTCCCACCTGACTCTTGTCCGTGTCGCTTGCGTACTCAACGGCGTCGGCGTGTATCTCGCCGTCTTCGAGCGTTATTCCGCTTGCTATCTGCTGCATGTCGTGAGCGGTAACGTTCTTGTCGAGGTAGACGTGATAAATCTTCTTTTTGAGGAATTTGGGGTGAGTCAGCTTGCTTGCCATGTCTCCGTCGTTGGTCAGGAGCAGCACGCCGGTGGTGTTACGGTCAAGACGTCCCACGGGATAGATGCGCTCCGGGCATGCGTCTTTCACCAAGTCCATCACCGTCTTACGCTGTTGCGGGTCGTCGCTGGTGGTCACGCAGTCCTTGGGCTTGTTCAGAAGGACGTACACCTTCTTCTCCATGGTTACGGGCTGGTCGTGGAATTTCACTACGTCTGTACGCAAAATCTTCGTTCCGAGCTCTGTCACCACCTCTCCGTTGACGGTCACGACGCCTGCCTGTATGAACTCGTCTGCCTCACGACGGCTGCAAACGCCGGCATTGGCGAGGAACTTGTTCAGGCGCAAAGGCACTGTCGGGTCGACGTTCGCCTCTTTATATTCGATGCGTTTTTTAAGGCTGTACTTTGCGTTGGGATCGTAGTCAGGCGTGCGCTGGCGGTTGTAGCCCTGACGGTTGTATCCGCCCTGTCGCTGCTGTCCGTAGGCGTTGCGGCTGTATCCGCCACGCTGGTAGTTGTTCTGGCGCGGCTGATAGCCACCCTCTCCGTTGTTATTGTTGTAACGCGGGCGGTAACCTGCGTTCTGATAGTTGCCCTGTTGGTTCTGGCGCGGCTGATAACCGCCCTCTCCGTCGTTGTTGTAACGCGGGCGGTAACCTGCGTTCTGATAATTACCCTGTTGGTTCGGGCGCTGTCCGTACTGGTTCTGGCGCGGCTGATAGCCGCCCTCTCCGTCGTTATTGAAACGCGGACGGTAGTTCGGACGTTGCTGCTGGCGGTATCCGTTGCGCGGCTGATAGTCGCCCTGCTGTCCGTTATTGTAACGCGGGCGGTAAGGTCTTTGCTGCCCGTCATCATTCCGGAAACTTGCGCCGAAGCCTTCGGGACGAAATCCTCCTTCATCTCTGTTGCCGTAATTTCTGTTCGGCGTGTACGGACGTTGCATGCGGATACGCGGTCTCATCGAGCGTTCTCCGTTTCTGTAATTGTGGTCTTCTGCCGGATTATAGCCCTCGCGGCCGTTTTCGTTGTGTCCGGTTGACATTCCTTCGTTCTGTTTTTCAAAATCTTCTGCCATAATTTTAGATTGAGCCTCACGGCGGTTAATAAATATAAATGCCCCCTCCTGACCTCCCCGAGGGGAGGATTTGCGGTTGTTGTCCTTGCTTTTTCCCAACCTCCCTCCCCTCGGGGAGGGTCGGGGCAGGGGTTTAAATTCCTGTGTAATTATGCGGTGTGATAGCCATTAGTTCGGCTTTCACATCGTCGCTGACGTTTAATTCTTTTATAAATTCGTGTATTGTCTGCTCTGTCATCTTGCTGTTTGTGCGTGTGAGAGCCTTCAACGCTTCGTAGGGATGCGGATAAGCCTCGCGGCGCAGTATGGTCTGTATTGCCTCGGCAACCACCGCCCACGTATCGTCAAGATCGGCGCGGAGCTTGTCTTCGTTGAGGATGAGCTTGCGTAGTCCTTTCAGCGTGCTTTGAAGAGCTATCACGCCGTGACCCAAAGGCACGCCGATGTTGCGCAGGACGGTTGAGTCGGTAAGGTCTCGTTGCAGTCGGCTGACGGGCAGTTTCTGTGCCAGGAATTGCAGTATTGCGTTAGCGATGCCGAGGTTGCCTTCGCTGTTTTCAAAGTCGATGGGGTTCACCTTGTGCGGCATGGCGCTTGATCCTACCTCGCCGGCTTTGATTTTCTGCTTGAAGTATTCCATCGAAATATACATCCAGAAGTCGCGGTCAAGGTCGATTATTATCGTGTTGATGCGTCGCAGGGCGTCGAAGACGCCGCCCAGACAGTCGTAGTTGCTTATCTGTGTGGTCCACTGCTCGCGTTCAAGTCCGAGCTTCTCGCTGACGAACTTGTTGCCGAATGCCTTCCAGTCGTATTGCGGATAAGCGACGTGGTGTGCGTTGTAATTACCCGTCGCGCCGCCGAATTTCGCCGTGAAGTGACACTCTTCGAGCGATGCGAGCTGCTGTTCGAGACGGTAGACGAAGACCATTATCTCCTTGCCGAGGCGTGTCGGCGATGCCGGTTGTCCGTGTGTCTTTGCGAGCATGGGCACGTCTTTCCACTCTTCGGCGTAGTCTTTGAGCTGTGTTATCAGCTCTTTCACCTGCGGGATGTAGACCTCGTTGAGCGCCTCTTTTACGGAGAGCGGCACGGAGGTGTTGTTGATGTCCTGCGACGTCAGTCCGAAGTGGATGAACTCTTTAAACTGTTCGAGTCCGCCGATGGCGTCAAACTGCTCTTTTATGTAATATTCAACGGCTTTGACGTCATGGTTTGTCACCTTTTCGATGTCTTTGACGCGCGCCGCCCCGTTCTCGTCGAAGTTGCGGTAAATGTCTCTCAGACGTCCGAACAGCGAGCTGTCGAATGCTTCGAGCTGCGGCAAGGGCAGCTCACAGAGCGTGATGAAGTATTCGATTTCTACTCTTATTCGATAACGGATGAGGGCATACTCAGAAAAATAGTCTGCAAGTTGTTCTGTTTTACCTCTGTAACGACCATCTATTGGAGAGATGGCTGTAAGCAAATCAAGTTTCATAACTAATACGTATTAATGCTTGCAAAAGTAATAATTTAAATCGATTAATCTACCTTTATGGACGATAAAAGTTGTATAAGGTATGTATTTTTATTTTATGGGATGATTGTCATGCTTTTTAAAAACGATAAAACCTCATCGCCCTTGCAGGAAATGAGGTTTCGTTGTGGGCGCTGAGGGATTCGAACCCCCGACCCTCTGCTTGTAAGGCAGATGCTCTAAACCAGCTGAGCTAAGCGCCCTTGCTTTTTGTAAGCGGTTGCAAAGATACGTCGTTTTTTATTTTCCACCAAATTTTTCGGCATATTTTTTATCACGGCAGGCGATTTTTGTTTGTTTGCCGTGCTTTATCCGCCGTTTTTCATGCTGTTTTGGTGCCGCGTGGCACCCTTTTTCCGGTGCCATCGGCGCAGTCAAGGCGCGTGACCGGCGGCGCCCTGCCGCCGTCAGATAGAGTCTCGTTTAGCTATCTTGTTTGCCAGTTCGCGCTGGTTGGCAAGGTGTCTCAGCACGAGTTCCTTCATGCCGTCGGCGTCATGGTCCTTTATTTTTTGCAGATATTCGTTGTGCTCGGAGCGCACGATGGTTTTCTTCACGACGCAGAAGCGGTATTTGTGGTAATACCTCATGATATCCGGCGTGATTGTGAGCAGCAGCATGCTTATCACGGGGTTGTGACTGCTGCGGGCTATCGCTTGGTGGAAGGCGAAGTCTTTTTCCACTCTTTCTTCCGACGACTCGCAGTCGTCCCATGCTTTCATCGCCGTCTCTATTTCGCGTATGTCTTCCTCCGTGCGGTTTTGCGCTGCGAGTTTGCATGCCTCGATTTCAAGAAGCACGCGTACATAAACCAACGAGTAGTAGTCATACTGGCTGACTTTCAGGGCGTTGGTTATCATCTTGTCCATCTGGTCTTTGGTGAACTCGGCAACCACGGTACCGCTCTGCGGAAACGTTTTCAGTATGCCGTACAGCTCCATCTTCTTTATCGCGGCTCTTATGTGCGGCCTTCCGAGACCTAACTGTTCCGCCAACTTTCGTTCCGAGGGCAGTCTGTCGCCGGGCTGGAACGTGCCGTTCCAAATTGCCTTCTGGATATATTCGATTACGTCGTCGACGCTGTTACATTGCGGATAGCTCTCCATATACGTAATTTAAGTTGATTTCCGTGTTAAAAAATTATATGGTTATTGTACTTTGCAAAATTAATTAATTTTCAAGAAAACGCCAAAACGCGGAATGACATTTTGACACTTTTCGTTACATTTTTAGCAGTTTGCAAGGTGTTTTTTGCCCGTCGGGACATGGGGTTACGTCGTTTGCATTGTAAAAGGCGGTCTTTCGGCTCCTGAAAGGCAAGCTTTTACACGCTAAAAGGCGGTCTTTTAGCGCGTAAAAGACCGCCTTTTGCAAGACGTTGGGTATCAGGTTGTTACACGGTTTGCACTTTGTCTGTGGACAGCGCCTTTCCATCGACTGACAGATTGTCGGTCGACGGCGTCGCCGTATGCCTTTTCCCGTGTGTCATTTGTTGGCGTCGCGCAACTTCATCTCCTCGTCAAGAAGCTGGAAGTTCTTCTTTTTGAGTTCGAAGCTGTTTGTAAGATATTTCTCCCTCACCACCTTGTTTTCGGCAAGTTCCTCGGGCTTGCCTTGGAAGAGGATGCGCCCCTCGAAGAGCAGATAGGCGCGGTCTGTGATGGAGAGGGTCTCGTCAACGTTGTGGTCGGTTATCAGAATGCCGATATTACGGTATTTCAGTTTCCACACGATGTGCTGTATCTCCTCCACAGCGATGGGGTCTACGCCGGCGAAAGGCTCGTCGAGCATGATGAATTTAGGGTCGATTGCGAGGCAGCGGGCTATCTCGGTGCGTCGCCGTTCGCCGCCGGAGAGGCGGTCGCCGAGGTTCTTGCGCACCTTTTCCAGACTCAGCTCGCGGATCAGGCTCTCCATCTTTTCGAGCTGATACTTGCGTGGCTTGCCCGTCATCTCGAGCACGGAGAGTATGTTGTCTTCGACACTCAGCTTGCGGAAGACGCTCGCCTCCTGCGGCAGATAGCCTATGCCGGCGCGGGCGCGCTTGTAGACGGGATAGTCGGTTATCTCCTTATCGTCCAAATAAATATGTCCGGCGTTGGGCACGATAAGTCCGGTTGTCATATAGAAAGATGTGGTCTTGCCGGCTCCGTTGGGACCTAACAGACCCACGATCTCGCCCTGCCGCACGTTGATCGACACGTCGTTGACCACCGTCCGCCTGCCGTACTGCTTGACAAGTCCCTCTGCCCTGAGCACCGAACCGTCGTTCTGCATCGGCGTCATGCCTGTATTTTCTGTGTTCATGATTGCTGTTTTGAATTTCGCAGGTAATCGTTGGCGCGCATCGCAGACGCATCCGGATGATTTACCTCTCGTTTTATTTCGGTGCAAAAATAGTAAATATTTTATTCAAAAATAGTAAAATTGTATCTAATAAAGCCTTACAAACATAAAAACTCTTACCCGGATTGCAGTTTTTCGTTGTTTTTTGGTTACTTTTGCAACTGTTAGTTGAATAAAACAACAACGCCGCACGCAGCGCCGGATTTTAACAATGAGCGGGGCACGGGCGGCGCGACAGACCGGATGAAACAATCAAAAACAGCCGAAAGACCATGCTCATAAACAAATATCTTACAGGTTTCGGACGCTATCTGCTGCTGATGGGTCGGGCATTCTCACGCCCCGAGCGCATGAGAATGTTTCTCAAACAATACGTAAAGGAGATGTCTGCCCTCGGCGTCGACTCGATAGGCATTGTCCTTCTGATATCGTTCTTCATCGGAGCCGTCATCTGCATCCAGATAAAGCTCAACATACAGAGCCCGTGGATGCCACGCTTCGTGACGGGTTACGTCACCCGCGAGATAATGCTTCTCGAATTTTCATCGTCAATAATGTGCCTCATCCTCGCCGGAAAGGTTGGCTCGAACATTGCGTCGGAAATAGGAACGATGCGGGTGACGCAGCAGATCGACGCCCTCGACATAATGGGCGTCAACTCGGCTAACTTCCTGATACTGCCCAAGATAATGGGCATGATCAGCATAATGCCGTTTCTCGTCATTTTCAGCACGGCGTCGGGTATCATCGGAGCTTACGCCACGTCGTACATCGGGCACGTGATAAGCGCCGAAGACCTTACCATCGGCTTGCAGCACAGCTTCAATCCGTGGTTTATGTATATGAGCATTATAAAAAGCTTGTTCTTCGCCTTCATCATTTCGAGCGTCTCGTCATACTACGGCTACACCGTCGAAGGAGGCTCGGTGGAGGTCGGCAAGTCGAGCACCAACGCCGTTGTGACCAGCAGCGTGCTCGTGCTGTTCTCAGATGTGTTCCTCACCCAAATGCTTTCGTAAGATGATTGAAGTAAAAAATCTATATAAATCGTTCGGCGACAAGGAAGTGCTGAAAGACATAAACGCCGTGTTTGAGAGCGGGAAGACCAACCTGATAATCGGTCAGAGCGGCTCGGGAAAGACGGTGCTGGTGAAAAACCTCGTGGGACTGTTCGAACCGACATCGGGCGAAGTGCTCTACGACGGGCGCAACTTTGTGGCGATGGACAAGAAAGAGAAGTTCATGCTGCGCCGCGAAATGGGCATGATATTCCAGAGCGCGGCACTGTTCGACTCGCTGACGGTGCTCGAAAACGTGATGTTTCCGCTCGACATGTTCTCCAATATGACGCTGCGCGACCGCATCAAGCGTGCCCGCACCTGTCTGGACCGTGTCAACCTGAACGACGTCGAGAACAAATTCCCGGGCGAACTGTCGGGGGGCATGCAGAAACGCGTGGCAATAGCGCGCGCCATAGCCCTCAACCCGAAGTATCTTTTCTGCGATGAGCCAAACTCGGGACTCGACCCGAAGACCTCGCTCGTCATCGACCAGCTGCTTCACAGCATCACTCATGAGTTTAACATCACGACCATTATCAACACCCACGACATGAACTCGGTAATGGGAATCGGCGAAAGCATAATCTTCATTTACGAAGGACATAAGGCTTGGCAGGGCGTGAGCGCAGACATCATGCACTCGGACAACACCAAGCTGACCGACTTCATCTTTGCCAGCGACCTGCTGAAAAAGATGAGAAAGGCTGTTATCGAGACAAAACCGAAAGGCTGAAAATGCCTTTCTTATAAGGAATACAAGTAAGACCGCTTGCTTATCGCGGCATTTCGGGCGGTCC
>CAJMQT010000073.1 GCA_905215655.1 uncultured bacterium
AAAAGACCGCCTTTTGGAAAATCATTGATTATGAGATATAAAAAAAAGGCGATGCTATTCAAGCATCGTCTCATTCCAAAAAGCCACTTGTCTGCCATCTTCATCCGTTATGACATCAATCCTGCCACCAAGCCATTCGGTAAGTGGCAACTCGTCTTTAAAAGTAAAATAATTCACGACCTTACCGTCCATAATTTCAACGACGCATTGTTTAAGCTCCTCGCCTCTTATCACCACTCTGTGGGCTGCAACCCTTCTAAATCCCATACATTGTCGGTGTAATTCTGATTTATAATGAATAACTATTGAAACAATCGTTATTTCTTGTCTGAAAGGATGCGTCGTGACGGTTTTACGGCGTCAGCATGTATCGGGGCATGCAACTTACGTTCACCCGGTGAGACAGGTCTAATATTCACATTATTTACCTGCGACGGATTAACCGGTCGTTCCTGCATGGAATTTCCCCTGCCCGAAATGGTATCTTCCGCTTTCGTCGGCTTCGTCTCGGGTGCGGTCTTCACCGATTGACCGTTACTCCTCAGCCTGACAAGGCGGATATTATAAACCGACAAAAGTCTTAAATCATTGGCATTACTATCGTTAGTTGATTTGTCAAGATAGATAAATCCTTTTATCGTTTTTATTCCTTTCATCGCATTGTCAGACACCGACACACTATAATTTGAATTCGACATGATACGAACGGTGCTGCTTGCAACGCTGTCGTTCTTATATTCCAGCGCCAAAAGGGCAATAGCATCTTTCGCACCGGAACGGGAAATAAAGTCTGTATTGAAACTTAATATTATCTTGTCTCCTTTATGATAAGTGCTGTCTGCCGTGAATTCAAAAGACATGACATTATAAGGCGCCACAGGCATAAGGACACACGACGACACACCTTTCCACAGATTGGACGTATCGCGAGCCGATTTCAAATCTCCGTAGCTGCTTATGTCATTTGCAGATGCACCCAATGCAAGTGCTTCATCACTCAAACGCTTTGACAAATTTTCGTAAATCTTATGCAGACGGTCGGCATGCCGCATGTAATAAACCAGCGAAGAGTCAAACTCGGCTTGGCTTATGCCATATTTACGGAGTACTGCTTGCCTGTTCAAAGCCTGAGCGTAAGAGTCAGTCATGATACCGTCTTCACCCTCTGCCATGGCGTCTGCCAAATGAAAATCATAGAGCAAGTCCTCAAAATCATCAGGTTGGATATACTTTCCGGGCACCTGCGGCTTGCACGAAAGCATCAGCAGAAGCGACAGGAACATATATAATAAGGTGTATCTTTTCATTTACGGCTGAATGATATTTGAGATAATTCTTTGCGACAGAACAGCAACAGCAGTACCATTCCTACACTTATGCACGAATCGGCGAAGTTGAATACGGGACTGAAAAATATGAATTCGTTACCTCCGAAGTAAGGAACCCACTCAGGCCAAGTGGTCACGATAAGCGGAAAATAGAACATATCGACCACCTTACCCATAAGGAACGGGGCGTAACCCTGACCAAACGGCACGAAATAGGACACGTAATAAGGAGATGACGCGTTGAAGACAAGACCGTAAAACATGCAGTCGATAAGGTTGCCGACAGCTCCGGCAAAAACCAACGTCAGACAAACAAGATACATTGTGCGGGCGTTTGTCCTTATCTGACGAACCAGATAATAGCCTAAAACGCTTATTGCTGCAATACGAAAAAGACTGAGAACCAGCTTGTTAACTATCGTCATGCCGTATGCCATGCCGTTGTTCTCGATAAAACTGATGTAAAACCAGTCTGTCACCCTTATGCTTTCATGAAGAGCCATACCTGTCTTTACTTCGATTTTTATGACTTGGTCGATTAAAACAAGCAAGACGAAAGCAAGCGTGGCTATCAGTCCTTTTCTCTTATACATGTCTGTTTCGTTCTTTTAATGTTTTCTTGCGTTCTTCGAGGCAACGCTAAGCGTTGCGTGAGGAACGGCGCGCAGACGTTCTTTCGGAATGAGTTCGCCGGTTATGCGGTCTACTCCGTAAGTCTTGTTCTGTATTCTTATGAGGGCGCCTTCAAGTCCCTGAATAAACTTTTGCAAGCGGCTTGCCTGCTGTATCAGTTCCTCTTTGGTCTGCGTAACACTTCCCTCTTCCAACACTTTATACGTAGGCGACGTGTCGTCCACATCGTTTCCATCAGCATTGGTCAGCGACCTCATCATCTGATTGTAGTCTTTTCGCGCCAGACTCAGTTTCTCATTTATGATGACTCTGAACTCTTCAAGTTCTTCGTCACTGTAACGTGTTTTCTCTGACATAATGTATTAATTTAAAGGTTATTATATGTTTCAAGCTTTTTCCACTTTGATGAATGCGTTGAAATCATCAAAACTTACTTCCGTGCCTTTGTTCTCGGCTATCCTGATGTCGTCGGCGAGCACCTGTCCCTTGATATATTCGGCAAAAGATGCTATCGCTCCGTCGATGCGTTCGTCGGGAGAGACGGTCACGTTGATACGGTCTGTAATCTCCAGTCCACAGTCTTTACGCAAGTTCTGAATTCTGTTTATCAATTCACGAGCCATGCCCTCATTGCGCAGTTCGTCGTTAAGCTCAACTTCAAGAGCTACCGTCAGACTGCCCTCATTGGCAACGAGCCAGCCCGGAATATCCTCGCTGATGATATCAACGTCAGAGGTTTCAACCACAACGTCTTGTCCTTCAACATTTATCTTTATCTCTCCGTTCTGCTCGAAAGCCGCGATTTCTTCCTGTCCGAGCGTATCGATGTATGCAGCAATGCCTTTCATCAGCTTGCCGAACTTCTTACCCATGACACGGAAATTGCACTTAACTTTCTTTACAAGTATGCCGGCGCCCTCAACAAACTTCAACTCTTTAACGTTAACCTCGTTCAAAAGAAGAGCCTTGACAGCCTCGATGTGACGTTTCTGAACATCATCCACGGCAGGGATCATTATGCACTGTAACGGCTGGCGCACTTTGATGTTGACCTTACGGCGCAGCGCAAGCACCATTGAAGTTATGTTCTGAGCCATGCTCATACGTGCTTCGAGATCTTTGTCGATAAGCTTTTCGTCTGCAACGGGGAAGTCGGTAAGATGTACAGACTCTGCGTTCGAGCGTCCTGTAACGCTTACCAAGTCCATGAAGAGCCTGTCAGCGTAGAACGGTGAGAAAGGTGCGAGCAGTTTTGCAACCGTCTCCAAGCAGGTGTAAAGCGTCTGATAAGCCGACAGTTTGTCGCTGCTCATCTCCTTACCCCAGAAACGTTTACGGTTAAGACGCACATACCAGTTGCTCAAATCGTCGTTAACAAAAGCGTCGATAAGTCGTCCCGCCTTAGTCGGTTCATAGTCTGCAAGAGCGCTGTCAACGCCCTTGACGAGCGTATTGAGGCACGAAAGAATCCAGCGATCGATTTCGGGACGCTCGCTTACGGGCACTTCCGCCTGAGAATAATCAAAGCCGTCGACATTGGCATAGAGGCAGAAGAATGAATATGTGTTATACAACGTGCCGAAGAATTTACGTCTTACCTCGTCCACTCCGTTGGGGTCAAACTTCAAGTTGTCCCAAGGTGAAGAGTTGGTAAGCATGTAGAAACGTACCGCGTCGGTGCCGTATTTCTCCAAAGTGTCAAACGGATCGACAGCGTTTCCGAGTCTTTTGCTCATCTTATTGCCTTTCGCATCAAGCACGAGACCGCTCGAAATAACGTTCTTGAACGCCACATTGTCAAATACCATCGTTGCTATTGCGTGCAAGGTGAAGAACCATCCGCGCGTCTGGTCAACGCCTTCATTGATAAAGTCGGCGGGGAAAGCAAGACCATTGTCTATCTGTTCTGCATTCTCAAACGGATAATGGATTTGCGCATAAGGCATACTGCCTGAGTCGAACCATACGTCGATAAGGTCGGTCTCTCGTTTCATGGGCTTTCCTGTCTCGCCGCATAGGATTATGTCGTCAACATACGGACGGTGAAGATCTACCTTATTGTAGTTCTCGCGAGAATAATCTCCGGGTACAAAGCCCTTGTCCTTCAACGGGTTTGACTTCATGAAGCCTGCCGCAACGCTCTTTTCAATCTCGTCGAAGAGCTGTTGCAGCGAACCGATACACAGCTCGTTGCCGTCTTCATCGCGCCATACGGGCAGCGGGGTGCCCCAGAAACGGCTGCGGCTGAGGTTCCAGTCATTCAAGTTTTCAAGCCAGTTGCCAAAACGTCCTGTACCAGTGCTCTCGGGTTTCCAGTTTATGGTTTTGTTCAACTCAACCATGCGCTCTTTGCATGCGGTAGATTTGATAAACCAGCTGTCAAGCGGATAATACAAGATCGGCTTGTCCGTGCGCCAGCAATGGGGATAGTTGTGAACATGTTTCTCTATCTTGAACGCCTTGTTTGCGGCTTTCAAGTCCATGCAGATGCTGATATCAAGGGTCTCGTCCTTATCGGTCAGCGTATCATCGTATGCGTTTTTAACGTAACGTCCGGCATATCTGTTCCATTCATCTACGTTTACATATTTCTCGACAAACTGCTCGTCGAGGTCTTCAACGACGTAATACTTGCCTTCAAGGTCGACAACGGGACGTTGCTCACCTTTCTTATTTATAAGCACTATGGGCGGAACGCCTGCTTTTCTTGCCACGTTAGCGTCGTCAGCACCAAAGTTCGGAGCAATATGAACTATGCCTGTACCGTCCTCGGTGGTAACGTAATCACCGGGGATTACGCGGAAAGCACCATCCGTAAGCGGACTTATCATCGGCATGAGCTGCTCGTATTTCATGCCTACGAGGTCGGTTCCTTTGTAATGCGCTATTATTTTATAAGGTATTACCTTGTCACCCTTCTCATATCCGGCAAAGTCCATGTTCTCGCCCTTCGGATTGAAGTAAGACGGCACGAGCACTTCTGCCAGTACGACGGTAACCGGTGCGCCCGTGTAAGGGTTGAATGTCTGCACGGCTACGTAATCGATGTTCGGTCCGACACAAAGAGCCGAGTTGGCTGCGAGGGTCCACGGCGTGGTGGTCCATGCGAGGAAGTAAGGCTTGCCCCACTCCGTCATCTCGGGTTTCGGGTCTTTCATCAGGAACTGAGCCGTCATCGTGGTGTCTTTCACGTCACGATAACAACCGGGCTGATTGAGCTCGTGGCTGGACAGACCGGTACCGGCTGCGGGGGAATATGGCTGGATGGTGTATCCTTTGTAGAGCAGCCCCTTGTCATAGAGCTGTTTAAGGAGCCACCAAAGTGTCTCGATGTACTTGTTATCGTAAGTAATATAAGGGTTGTCGAGGTCTACCCAATAACCCATTTTCTCGGTAAGCTCACGCCATTCAGCCGTAAACTTCATAACGTTTTCACGGCATTTGTTGTTGTAATCGGCTACCGAAATATATTTTGCAGACTCTTTGTTGTCTATATCCGCCTTGGTTATTCCGAGCTCTTTCTCCACTCCGAGCTCGACGGGCAGACCGTGAGTGTCCCATCCGGCTTTACGGAACACCTGATAGCCTTTCATCGTCTTATAACGGTTGAAAGTATCTTTTATAGTACGAGCAAGCACGTGGTGTATGCCGGGATGTCCGTTTGCCGACGGCGGTCCCTCAAAAAACACGAACTGGGGGCAGCCTTCACGCTCGGTTATCGACTTACTGAAAACGTCTTTCTCATTCCATTTCTCTAATACGACCTTATTTGTTTCGGTCAGATTAAGACCTTTATATTCGGCAAATTTCTTAGCCATATTGATTTTTCAATTAAGTTATTCGTTGTTATTTATGAGGCGCAAAGTTAAATAAAATCTGCCGAATAAACGAATAAAAAACAACAAATGAAACTTAAAAAGCAGAAAGACAGACCTTGACCGGTAAAATCAAAGGTGACAGGATGCGCTTTACGCATGCTCGAAAAGGGTGTTATCGGGAGCATGATTTTGTAAAGAAAATCGAAAAGAATTTGATTTTTAACGCCCGTGGATTTCATTTCCCGTGAGCGAAGTCCGGTTTTGCACGGAAAATCAAAAATTTTCGGTTTTTTTATTAACATCTTGATAATCAGAGCTTTCAAACAAAACTCATGACATTTGAATATATTTTAAAATGTAAAAGACGGTCTTTTAGAATGCGAAAGGCGGTCTTTTGCATTGTAAAAGGCGGCATATTGCAACACAAAATGCACGCTTTTGAAGTAAAAATCACCGTGTCCTGATAGATAAAAGAGCGGAATTTTACAAATATATGTTAATTTCCACGTGATTAACAAACACTATTTAACTGATTTATCCGTTATTGATTTCTATTTTGAAAAATAATTTTGTCCTGATTTTTTACTTTGACTTACGCAGACAAACAATATCTGTTTATTGACGATTTTTCATCGAAAATAATTAATTTTGCAGTCATTCTTCAAAATAGACTTTAACATATAAAACGAGAGACATTATATGCCGATAATAGAAATAACATCTCTGTCACATCCGGGCGCCGAAATATTCGGTATGATGACCGAGGCACAGCTGCGCAACCGCATGGAACCGGAGAAAGGAATGTTTATTGCGGAAAGTCCGAAAGTGATAAAAGTGGCGCTCGATAAGGGATATGAGCCACTGGCGCTGATGTGCGAACGGCGACACATCGACGGAGATGCGGCTGAGATAATAAGCCGTTGCGGCGACATTCCGGTTTATACCGGTAGCCGGGAGTTGCTTGCCTCCCTCACGGGATACGTGCTGACACGTGGCGTATTGTGCGCCATGCGTCGTCCGAAAGAAAGAAACGTAAGCGATGTTTGCCGCGGAGCAAGCCGCGTGGTGGTAATAGACGGCGTGGTGGATACGACAAACATCGGCGCGATATTCCGTTCGGCGGCAGCTCTCGGAATAGACGCCGTGCTCCTGACGCGCAACTCTTGCGACCCGCTCAACCGCCGTGCCGTAAGGGTTTCAATGGGCTCGGTGTTTCTTGTGCCGTGGACGTGGCTTGACGAGCCTGCCGGTTGTCTGCGGGAAGAGGGCTTTCGTACTGCCGCTATGGCTCTGACAGACGCATCCGTACCGATAGACGAGCCGGCACTTACGGCAGAACCGAAGCTCGCAATAATAATGGGAACGGAAGGAGACGGTCTTACAGCAGAGGCAATAGCCGACGCCGACTATGTTGTCCGCATACCGATGCAGCACGGAGTTGACTCTCTTAACGTGGCGGCGGCATCCGCCGTAGCTTTCTGGGAATTGAGAAAGAGGGAAAAATAAATTAATTAAGAATTAAGAGTTAAGAATTAAGAAAACTACCGAAGTGGCATATTTTCTTAATTCTTAACTCTTAACTCTTAATTCTTAACTCTAAAAGTGATATCCCAACGTAAAGAGCAGTTGATGGCGTTTGTTATCAACCTTCACAGCGTCGCAGATATTGTCATAATCCGGAGCGTCTGCCGGAGCTGCGTAATAGTTGGTGAACGGGCTGAAATCACCACTCTGAATTGAGTATTGATAAGCCAAGTCCATTGACAACTTGCCGACTTTATATCCGAAACCGCAGGTTATACGGTTTGTCGATTTCCAGTTTGTATAGTCTGTTTGCGAACTGTAATAAGAGCCGGGAGAATCTATCGTGCCGTCTTTATATCCTGATTTGCGATACATCGGAGAAACATAGTTGTAGCCAAATCTTATCGCCATTTTGTCATCCGGTTTTACTTCAAGTCCGAGTTTTACCGTGCTGACACCTTTCAGGGTGTTTTCGGTGTGGCGGTTCATCTCCCGATCGCTCGAACTGCTTTCATAATATTCGTCATAATACCAGTCATAGCTGCCTCCGTCATTAATTCGCGTATCCAAAGAGCCGTAATCCGCATATTCATATCCTGCACCGATGGCGAGATAGTTGCCCACAGTCGTTCCGAGACTCAACCCGAATTTCCATGGCGTATAAAGCTTGAAGTCGTAACTTTCGCTGCTGCTGCCATCATCATAAAGACCGACCGATGTGTTGTTTACAAGTCTGGTGTAATTGGAAGAGGTAAGATCGTACCATGTGGGAGTTGCCACAGACAATCCGAAACGGAACGGGCTGTCTTCTATCGGGCGCACGATGATACCGGCTTTGATGTTAAATCCTGTACCTGTAATGCGTCGTTCGTCTGACAAAAGAACGTTGCCGATGCTTGCGTTGTCAGCTCCAAGAAGCGTTTCTGTGTACTCGCTGTAACCTTTGTAATGAACGTCGCTGATGCCGAAAGTCAATCCAAGATAAACACGGTCATTGATATTGCCGCTTACATTAAAGTCATATTCGCCGATATAGCCGGTGTTCGCACGGTTGAAAGTATATCCGTTTGCGTCATTGAAATAAAAGTTGCCGTCGCTTTCGCCAAGAAGTACGTTGTAATAAAGATAATCAACTTGATTGAAAGCATTGCTGTTTGCGACGTAAGTGTCGCCATTTTGTCTGATATCAAACACGCCCTCATATCCCTTCATGTAAGAAAGTTTGTTCTGAGAAGCTCCCTTTAATGCTCCCGAAGCAGAAAGGATGTAATCAAAGTTACGGCTTTTGTGATAGTTGAAAGCAAGATTTAGGAATGAATTTCTGCCTGTTTTTCTCGAATAAACGAAACCCGCCTGATCAAAACTTGCGTTCGTTTTGTCGCCGTTGGCAAAGCTTTTACCGTCCTGCTGTGATACCATTCCGAACGAAATGTTTGCCGTTGAATGGCGGAACAGTCCCATTCCTGCGGGATTAGTGCCTATTGTCGACAAGTCGGCGCCCAGCGCATCGAGTGCGCCTCCCATACCTACGTAACGCGCCGTACCGTTAAGGTCCTCGCTTGCGATATTCGCATTCTCATACGTTTCTTGCGCACAAAGCGGTGAAACGATAAAAAGTGATGTCAATAAAAATAAAGTATGTCTCATAATTAAATCGTTTTTACAGATAATTTTAAAATTATGTTGAAGAGTTCTGATGGTGAGATGATGGATAACAGCTTAAATATATGAGGCTGTGAGATGATGTTTGGTCACTAAATAAGTAATCATTAATTATAAATCATCTCACCGCCTCATCTTAAAAACATTTTATCTTCTACCTCCAAACGAACCGCCACCGCGGCTGCCACCGAACGAGCCACCACCGCCGAAACCGCCTCCACGACTGCCGCCGAAACTGCCTCCGCCGTTGAATGACGGCGAATTGTGCATGTCGGAGTTATTGAAACCGTTTGAACGGTTGCCTCGGAAGTTGTTGTTGAAATTATTTTGGTCATAATTATGACGGTTATTATTGTTTCCGCGATTATTGTTTCCGCGATAACCGTTAAAATTACGATTTGACGTTCCGGGTCGTCCATACCCTACTCTGCCGTGATTTCTCGTGCCTGTAATCCCTCCGTATGTACGATAAATCGGTCTGTGCCAATATGAAGGGTAATACCAGCCGTAATAACTCCACGGTCCATACCAGCTGTAATACCACGGATTATACCAGCCATAACGACCATACCAATAAGGCGAACCGTACCAATAAGGGTCGTACCAGCCATAAAGCCACGGGTCACACCAATAAAAATCGTCGAAACGACTCATCCTGCGACAATACGCATAGTCATCTTCAGCGTCATATCCGCCACCACCTTGATTAACGAACAGCGTATCGGCATAAGTTCCGGGTTCGAAAGCAAATGTGTCATTTGCAGTAGAATCATTGCCAACCTCATAATACC
>CAJMQT010000074.1 GCA_905215655.1 uncultured bacterium
ATGGTACTGCGATACGATGTGGGAGAGTAGGACGCCGCCGTTTTTACTGAGAGAGAGTTTCTGATGACGACAAGTCTAAGAAACTCTCTTTTTTTTGTTTTAAATGTTGAGATGTTGAGGTGATATATGTTGAGGTGTTGAGATGTTGAGATGATGAATGTTTAGCCTTTTTGTTTGATAGAAAAACAAACTGTTCATCATTTCATCATCTCACTACCTCATATCGCTTTGTTGGGATTGGAGTGCTTTATTTCGGCTCACGTTTTTAATTTATAAGTTTATCGAACCGAAATAAAATCAAATCTCTAACTTTTCTAAAAGATAAGCTATTGCGATGTAAAAGACGGTCTTTTGCAATGTAAAAGACGACCTTTGGTAATCCAGCAACCGGAGACGGCATGGCAGTCTGCCGAAGCGGAGAGAGAGGGGAGCAACGGGGGTATTAATGGGTCTCTATTTGTATCAAGACTACTTCAATTTGATGATATCGCTCCACCTCGTCGTGGGATTTTTACTTTTGAAGTCATGCTTGATTGCGTCGGCAAAGACGTCTGCCTTGCCGGCACCGCCTTTGCGGGTATATTGCTGCGATCCGACGACGAGCGTCTCCGAACCGTGAAGACGGTTTACACGGTCCATCACCTCATCCAGCGACTTCAATTTCTCATACTGTGCCGGACTTATGTCAAACAGGTCGTGCTGGATGGTGTTGTCCGCCGTTATCCCCATGACGATCACGCCGGCTTTTTTGTATTGTATGCCTTGGCGGTAGATTTTCCCTAATGCTGATTTGGCAGCTTTGACTATCGTTATCGTAGAGTTTGAAGGCGTCAACAAACGTTCTTCCGCAAAATTCCAATATTGCGGCAACTCCTCACGAAAATAGTTTGTATTGATAAATACACCGACAACGGCGGCAACCGTGTTCTGCATCCTCAACTTCTCGGCACACCTCGCTGCGTAATTGGAGACATGGGTGTTGAGAGTGGCTAAATCGCAAACCTTTCCATTGAAACTTCTGCTCGTGCAGATGGACTTTTTGGCGGCTATATCCTCATTCGGGATACGGTCTTCACCGTTCAGCTCCGCCCATGTGCGGTAAATTACGACATTATTGAACGTTGACCTTATCCAGTCTCCATGACGACGGGAAAAGTCATACGCCGTTTTTATGCCGTATGAAGAGAGTTTGGCGGCATAACTCCGACCTATTCCCCAAACCTCATCAACAGGGAATAACCGAAGAGCCTTGCAACGCTTCTCGTCCGAATCAATAATGCAACAATGATGATATCCACGGAACTTTTTTGCGAAATGGCTTGCCACCTTCGCAAGCGTCTTGTTCGGTCCGATGCCGATACTGACAGGCATCCCTACCCATCTTTTTATCTTGTCATGCAAGTTCTCGCCCCACAATTTCAGATCTGTCGCATCCGTCCCGTTGAAGTAGACAAAACATTCGTCGATGGAATATCTGAAATACGCCGGGGCTTCATTTCTTATAATGTCGACGACACGCCCGGTCATCTCGCCATATAACTCATAATTGGAAGAGAACACGGCTATCTTTTCGTTCGGAAACATCTGCCCTAATTGAAAATACGGCATCCCTGCCTTAATGCCGAGAGCTTTTGCCTCTTTGCTCCGTGCGACGACGCATCCGTCATTATTTGACAAAACTACAACCGGTTTCCCCTCCAAATCCGGACGGAAAACCCGCTCACAAGAAACGTAGCAGTTGTCGCAGTCGATAATGCCGTACATAAATTTATACATTTTCAAAAGTACGTATAAGGTGTATCACCACTCCCCACACCTCGAAGTTGTCTCCCGCTTCAACCCTGAACACGGGGTATTTGGGATTTGCCGGACGCAGCTCGATATATCCGTCTTTTTTATGCGTCAAGTCGAGATATTTCATCGTAAACTCTCCATTCCAAAACGCCACGACTATGGAACCGCTATGCGGCTCCACCGCCCGGTCGATGATTACCCTGTCGCCATCATAAATTCCGGCATCCTTCATCGAGTCGCCTTCCACATCTCCATAAAAAGACGCCTCGGGATGTCGTATGTAATCTTTGTTGAAGTCAAGTCCTTCGTGCTTATACTCGTCTGCCGGCGACGGGAAACCGGCAACGACAGACGCATGTTCAAGAGCGAGAACAGTATCAAACGAGCCTTTTCTTATTTTTATGTTACTTGCCATAATATTTGGAATTAAAGTATTCAAAATGAAGAATGAATAAAAAAAGGAATTACCCCTTATCGAGTAATCCCTTCTTTGTGGTGCCACCAGGAATCGAACCGGGGACACAAGGATTTTCAGTCCTTTGCTCTACCAACTGAGCTATGGCACCAACGTTTTTCGTTTTGCGAGTGCAAAGGTAGTAAAAAGTTACGTTAAAAAGAACTGTATATGAGTAAATCTTCCTGTTTTAACTTCTTTTTTGAATTTACGGGAGGCAGGGTCTGTCTGTGCGTTTGTCGGGCAATACCAATTGCGGGTATTGCCGACAAACGCGATAATCAGTCTGTCAACGAATTCCTAATCAGCCTGTCAACGAATTCCTGATCAGTCTGTCAACAAATTTCTGATCAGTCTGTCAGCGGGTTCCAGCCTTGTGCTTTCAATTCAAACTCATTGTTGTCGCGGGTTATAAGCATTGCTCCGAGTTCTTTCCGGGTGATGTGTCCTATCAGTTTTACGTCTTCCATGTTTTCGATTTTCTCATGGTCGCCGATGGGAACGGTGAACAAAAGTTCGTAATCTTCGCCGCCGTTGAGGGCGCATGTAGTAACGTTCATGTTCATTTCTTCCGCCATTACAGCCGTCTGATAGTCTATGGGGATGTTTTTTTCGTAAATTCTGCATCCGCAACCGCTCTGCTTGCAGATGTGAAGAAGTTCACTGCTCAGTCCGTCGCTGATGTCAATCATCGACGTGGGGCGTATGTTCAGTTCACGCAGTCGTGCCGTAATGTCGCCGCGAGCCTCGGGTTTGAGCTGGCGTTGCAGAAGATATTCCTTGCCGGCGAAGTCGGGCTGGAAGTTTGCGAGCTCTTCAAGAGCCTGTTTGTCGCCCTTCTTTCGTGCCTCGTTCACCTGTTGGTAGTAGACAGACTTTTCCCGTTCCAACAGTTGCAGCCCCATGTACGCACCGCCCAGATCGCCCGAAACGCATATCAGGTCGGTGTCTTTCGCACCGTTTCTGTATGTTGTCAGTCCGCTTTCTCCCTCTCCGATGCAAGTAATGCTTATTGCAAGTCCGGTGTAAGAGGATGTCGTGTCGCCGCCTACAATGTCCACACCCCACTTGTCGCACGCCGCTTTGAGTCCGTCGTAGAACATTTCTACGTCTTCTATGGTGAAGCGCTTGCTAAGAGCAAGGCTTACTGTCAGCTGGCGAGGCGTGCCGTTCATGGCAAAGATATCGCTGATATTTACCATTGCCGACTTATATCCAAGGTGTTTTAAGTCTATGTAAGTAAGGTCGAAGTGGACGCCCTCCATGAGCATGTCGGTGGTGACGAGCACTTCTTTGTCGGGATAACGAAGTACGGCGCAGTCATCTCCCACGCCGTATTTCGTTGAATTGTTTTTTATTTTAAGTCCTTCGGTGAGGTGGCTTATCAGTCCGAACTCGCCGAGTTTTGCTATTTCTGTCATTCGTTTTCCGGGTTAAGCGTTTGCTTTGATCATCTCTCTCATGATTTCGGTCATTAGCGGTTGAGCCTTGTTGGCTGCCACCTGCACTTCTTCATGACTTACTTCCACGGGCTGATCTTCCAGTCCGAGGTCTGTGATGATGCTCATTCCGAAAGTCTTTATGCCGCAATGGTGAGCCACGATGACCTCGGGCACGGTGCTCATGCCTACGGCGTCGCCGCCCAAGCGGTGGTACATCTTATATTCGGCAGGCGTCTCGAATGTCGGTCCTTGCACTCCGACGTAGACTCCGTGCACCACTCTGATGCCTTTTTCTGCTGCTATTGCGTCAGCCTGAGCAATCAGTTTGAGGTCGTAAGTCTCGTGCATGTCGGGAAATCTCGGTCCTGTCGGGAAGTTCTTACCGCGCAGAGGATGTTCCGGGAAGAGGTTTATGTGGTCTGTAATTATCATCAGGTCGCCAATCTTGAACTCCGGATTCATGCCTCCCGATGCGTTGCTTACGAAGAGGGTGGTTATTCCAAGCTCGTACATCACACGTATGGGGAAGGTCACAGCCTTCATGTCATAGCCCTCGTAGAAGTGGAAGCGTCCCTGCATCGCCATTATGTCCTTGCCTCCGAGCTTTCCGAAGATAAGTTTGCCGCTATGCCCCTCTACCGTCGAAACGGGGAAGTTAGGTATTTCGCTGTAAGGAAATTCGTAGCTGTCAGTTATTTCTGAAGCTAATTGTCCGAGTCCGGTTCCTAATATTATCGCCGTTTTTGGACTTGTGGTCATCCTTTGTTTTAGCCAAGATGCTGTTTCTTGAATTTTTTTGTACATAGCTTAAAATTTTATGGTTAAAATCTTCCTCCCTGTCAAGCATGAATTTTATTTTAACCGGAAGAATGTAAAGGTTGTGTCTTACTTCATCCGACAGTCCTTCCATGCCGAACAGTCGCGAGTTGTCTTTCTCTGTCGTGATGACCATTTTCGGTTCGGGCATTTGTGCGAACGCTTCATTTATCCGCTCGATGTCTTTCTTTGTGAACTGATGATGGTCGGGATATGTCAGCGGGGTGATGTGCTCCGAATATGGGCGGAGGTCATAAATCATCTGCTTTGGCGACGCAATTCCGGTCAACAAGAGAATGTTCTCGTCATTCTTTATGCTGTCTAACGGTCTGTTCTCGCCGCAATAAGCCGGTTTGAGTTCGTCGTATTCAAGTGTAGTGAAGTAGAGTTTCTGGTAAGGATAAAGACTCATTGCCTTGATTATTACCCGATATTCCATCGGTTTGAGGTCTCTCGGGCACTTCGTGACGATAACAATGTCGGCTCTCGACTTACCGTTTTGCGGCTCTCGCAGCCGTCCTGCGGGCAGCAGCTTGTCGTAAATGATAAGTCGGTGATAGTCAACGAGCAGTATGTTTATTCCCGGTTTGACGTAGCGGTGCTGGTAGGCGTCGTCAAGCAAAATCACATCCGTGTCTTTCGTCTCTTCGTCACCGATAAGGCGTTCTATGCCGTGGCAACGGTCTTTATCCACCGCCACATGTATGTTACGGAACTTATTTTTCATCTGATACGGCTCGTCGCCGATGTCTCTCATCACCGTTTCTTTGCCGGCGAGCACGTAACCTCTGCTCTTTCGCTTGTATCCGCGGCTGAGCACGGCTATCTTCATCCTGTCTTTAAGCAGGTTGATAAGATATTCCACGTGCGGTGTCTTGCCTGAGCCGCCCACTGTTATATTGCCGACGGATATTACAGGAACATCGAAGGAGCGGCTTTTCAGGATACCAAGCTCAAACAATTGGTTGCGCAGCCTCACCCCGAGACCGTACAACCAGCTTAGTGGCAGCATCCATTCGTTTATCTTTATAAAGTCGCCTTCCATGTTGTTAAATTAAGAATTAAGAGTTAAGAATTAAGAAACGAAGTTCGGCGTCAAGCCAATTGAGGCGCTTGTGTCCCCGTTTCTCATCTTTCTTTATGTTGCAAATAAGCTCGTAACTTGTCAACTCGTAAACTTGTCAACTTGTCACTCGTCAACTTAAAAATTACTTTACATTAATAATAAAAGGTACGCGAGCCTGTATTGCGCTCTGACGGTTGATGTTTTTCAGCAGAGAGAACGGCTCGTAATAATCGCCCAACGTCAACCGGATTTGGTTGTCGATGTAACTGCTGCCCGTTGCTTGATCGAGGAAACTGTCAAGCCAATCCACCTTTCCGGGATATGAATAGGTGTGATATTCTTTAAGTTTGGCAAGCGCAGCGGCTTTTGCCACCGCCTTGTCAAGTCCGCCCAGCTCGTCGACGAGCTTTATCTTCAACGCGTCCTGTCCCAGCCAGACACGTCCCTGCGCGATCTTCTCCACGTCGGCAACCTTCATGTGTCTGCCTTCCGCCACGCGCGAACGGAACAAGTTGTACCCGCGGTCGATGTATTTTGTGAGGTAGCTCATCTCTTCATCGTTGAACGGACGAGCCGGTGTGCCGAAGCCACTGTTCTTGTTGGTCTTCACCTCATCGAACTTTATTCCGAGTTTCTGCGTCAGCAGTCCGCTGACATCAGGAAACATTCCGAATATTCCGATACTTCCCGTCAGCGTGGTCGGCTCGGCAACGATCCAGTTAGCTCCGCTGCTGATGTAATATCCGCCGGAAGCTGCCGCTCCGCCCATGGAGACGACAACGGGCTTTTTCTTTTTCAGCATGTCGACATAGTGCCAAATCTGCTCCGAGGCGTAAGCGCTGCCGCCGCCCGAGTTGACGCGCAGTACAACGGCTTTCACATCATCGTCGTCCATCAGGGCTTTAAGGTCGTCGCAAACCTTCTTTCCCACGATTTTGCTGCCTTGCGACATGAGACCTCCCGCGTCGCTGTCAACGATGTCTCCGTAGGCGTAATATACGGCTATCTCCTCGCCTTCTTTCTTCTCTCCCTTGACAGTCTTCATTCCGGCTATGCCGATTGTATTTATGTCTTCGTCCTCTTCGGCTTTCAAGAGTTTGTTAATCTCCTTTTTGATGCCGTCGGTGTAAATCAGTTTGTCTACGAATTTAAACGTAACGAAGTCTTTTGGGTCGTTCAGCGTGATGAAGTTGTCGGCGTAGGCGTTGAGCTTTTCAATGCTGATCTTTCTGCTCTCTGACACGCCCTTGCATACGTTCTGCCACAAGCCGTTGATGTAGACTGTCACCTGTTCGCGGTTTGGCTCGCTCATTTGGTCGGCGGTGTACATCTCGGGCATGCTCTTATACGTGCCCACTTTTGCCAGTTGCATCTTCACGCCGAACTTTGAGAGCAGGTCTTTGTAGAACATCGGCTGCGCCGCGAGACCGTGCCAGTCTATCTGTCCGCTGGGATTAAGGAATATCTTGTCGGCAACCGATGCCACGTAATATGTGCCTTGCGTATAAATGTCGCCGTAAGCAACGATCCACTTGCCGCTCTTCTTGAAGTCGAGCAGCGTGTTACGTAGCGCTTGGAGCGAGGCGTATGAGTCGGCGCTGAGCATTCCCGCCTCGATATAAATACCTTTAATCTTATCGTTCGCCTTAGCCTTCTTTATCGCGTCGATTGCATCTTCCAGTCCGATGGTGCCCGTGGTGTTGCCTTTCAGCTGCGCCATAAAGTCGTCTTCCGAGCGCTCTTCGAGCATGCCTGTCAGGTTAAGCGTCAGCACGGTGTTGTCACTTACGTCCTTTGCCGAGTTTTCAGACGCCACCATTCCTACCACACACATAATTCCGAGCACGCCCGTTATCAGCATGAAAATGAATATTCCCACAACGGTGGCGGCGGTGTATTTGAAGAAGTCTTTCATAATGATTGTAATTTAAATTGTTAGACATGTATGCGAGATTGCTGATAAAACTTTAAAAAACAAGCCTGTCGAGATATATAATGAGGCAAACCATTCATCATCTCAACATCCCAACACCTCAACACAAATATTTGCAAAGATAGTGCAAATGAGAGCAATATCAAGTTTACTTGAATATTGCCGAGTGCAGCCTATCTTCTGCAAAGATAAGGAAATAAATTATATTTTGTCTGAAAAAGCCGATAAAGTTTGACAATAACGCCAAATATTAGTATTTTCGCACGTATGAAACGTGCTGTTGTTATGGGTGCATCTTCGGGCTTGGGGCGCGAGGTGGCACGGTTGCTGCTTGAAGACGACTGGACGGTCGGCATAGCGGCACGACGTGAAGAGTTGTTGCTCGAACTGAAAGAGCTTTATCCCGACAGGGTTGAAGTGCTGGCGATTGACGTTACGTCTGCTGACGCTCCTCAGCGGCTGCTCGAATTGATACGCCGTCTTGGCGGACTAAATCTATATTTTCATGCTTCGGGCGTGGGGTGGCAGAACTTTGAACTTGACATGAAGAAGGAAAGCGACACGGCGGAGGTGAATGTCAGCGGCTTTACGAGGATGATTGACACGGCGTTTAACTACATGGCAGAGAACCACGGCGGCGACATAGCCGTCATTTCGTCGATAGCCGGGACGAAGGGTCTTGGCGCGGCGCCGTCTTACAGCGCGTCGAAGGCGTATCAGAACACCTACATCCAGTCGCTTGAACAGCTCTCAAACATGCGCCGTCTGCATATCCGCTTTACCGATATACGTCCCGGTTTTGTCGACACGGCACTACTTTCGGGCGGCAGTTATCCGCTTTTGATGCGTCCCGAAACTGTTGCCCGTAAGATTGTCGACGCCGTTTATCGTCACAAACACGTCAAGATTATCGACTGGCGTTACCGCATCCTCGTGTTCTTTTGGCGTCTGATACCTCGCAATATATGGCGGAAGATGAACGTCAGGAATTAAGAGTTAAGAATTAAGAATTAAGAGTTAAGAATTAAGAGTTAAGAATTAAGAAAAATAGCAACAAGACATATTTTCTTAATTCTTAATTCTTAACTCTTAATTTCCACGTTCTTAATTTCCACGTTCTTAATTTCCACGTTCTTAATTTCCACGTTCTTAATTATTTTATGTTTATGATCTTGTGCGTCTGCAATGACAGGCGCCACTCGGGATGCGAAAGACAGTAGTCGGTCGCCTCGCGGAGCAGTTGACGGTTGCGGTCGGCGTTGCCCGTGTCGCACGGTTGCAGACAACGGACGCGGGGAGTTAAAGCCGCATAGCGTGACATGTCTTGTGACGAATTGACGTATAATACTTTCAGTTCGTCGATGCGTTCCAGCATTATTCTGTCTGTCTTCGGCGAACATGTTATCCAGTCGATATGCCATTCTTCGGGTGCCGGCAGCGTGCCGTTGGTCTCAATCTGTACAAATCTGCCCTCGTCATGGAGTTTCTTCACCAAACTGCCCGTCAGCTGGAGCAGCGGCTCTCCGCCCGTTATCACGACGTGGCGTGCGGGGTATGCCTTCACCTTATTTAATATCTCGTCTTCCGACATCGGCGTGAACGGCTCGTGGTCTGTGTCGCAAAACGGGCATGCGAGGTTGCACCCGGCAAACCGTATGAAGACGGCGGGCGTGCCGGTGAAGCTCCCTTCGCCCTGCAACGAATAGAAAATCTCGTTAACACGCATGCTGTCAGTCCTCGTCTTTTATGTAAGTTACCATGTTGTTGCGGCTCTCTTCTATGTCCACGCGCCAGCAATGCTCCACCCGTTCACAAATCCATCGCGCAATATTCTCCGCCGTCGGATTGAACGGCAACAGCTCGTTGAAGTTGCCGTGGTCGAGGAAACCATGAATTTCGTCCTTTATCCGCTTGAAGTCGATCACCATTCCGTCGGCATTAAGTTCTTTCGCCTTGCAGTGAACGGTAACGATCCAATTATGTCCGTGCATGTTGCGGCACTTGCTGTCGTATGAAAGCGTGAGCCTGTGACAGCCTGCAATCTCCATCCTTTTTGAAACGTAATACATCCTTTTAAAGATATTTCCTTTTATATAACAATGCAAAGATAGTGCAAGCCGAGAGAAAAGCAAAATAAAAGGACGTGAAACGAACTTTTATTTTCTTTTCCGAGGCGCCGCCTATGTTATTTAAAGATAGTGCAAGCCGAGAGAAAAGCAAAATAAAAGGACGTGAAACGAACTTTT
>CAJMQT010000075.1 GCA_905215655.1 uncultured bacterium
TAAACAAGTCGGCGGGTAAACAAGTCCACATGCAAATCTGCTTGCCTGCCCGTCAGCTTGTAACTTGTCTGCTTATTCAACATTGACTCTTACCACCACCTTTGAATTATTCGGGTCGTTGGTTATCATAAGCACACGGGGCTTGCTGCGGGCGCTCTTCAACTGCTTCTTGTAAGCCGTTATCTTGAGCTTCGCCGACTCGCCCGGCGCAATCTTAGTCTTGTTCAACCGCACTTTCAGACCTGTCGTAAACATCTGCATCGAGCGGATGTCGAGACGGCTCTTGCCAATGTTCTCGATTATTATGGTGCCGCTCTTCTCGGCTTTCTCGCCGAAAGCGCCCAGCTCGATGGCGTCTGCCGAGAGCTTTATCTGCGGCGCGTTAGCCTTCTGAGTCTCCGACATGTTGATGAAAGCGGGCAGCAACACGGCGCTGACGGATATTTCCTTGTCTGCCGACACCTTGTCGCCGGGGAACATTCCGAGGTAAACCGATGACTGGTTAAGACCGAAGTCGCGCAGCTTTGACGAGTTCAGGGTGAACGTTACCGTGCCCGTTCGTCCCGGAGCGACGGTCGTCGGCGATACCGAGGCGCTGAGATATGGCGGCAGGTGCATGACAACCGGGCTGACACTCTTGCCCGAGCTGTTGACGAAGTGTATCTTCTGAACCGGCATGTCGCCCTTGTTCACGTCGTCAAACTCGATGTCGTTCTTGTCCGTCCGCACGCTTCCGACGGCAAAATCAAACTTGCCCGATATCTCGGTCGCCTCTTCCACCACCACGCCGCGCATCTTCAAGTAAAACGGCTTGCTGCTTGCGTTGCTGTAAATTGCCGCCTCCTTTTCAAAATGTCCCAGCTGTCTTGCGTCGTAAGTTACCTCGATTTGAAACTTGTCTCCTTTCTGAATGACGTTACGCGGATAACTTGCCGTGGCGCAACCGCAGCTTGTCCGCACCTCGCTTATCAGCAGGTCGTTGCCTTTGTTGACCAGTTCAAAGCGTGCGGTGACAGGATTTTCATAACTCACATTGCCGCAATCAATCACTTCGTGCTCTGCCGATATGCGCTGTGCGGCGGCGTTCAGGGTAATGGTCGCAGCCAAAGCGACCGTTATAATGTATCTTTTCATATTCCGATTATTTAACTTCAATGGTGCGGGATGCCGTCCGTGCCGTGTATTCGGGTGCGTAAGCGCACTCTACGGAGCATGTTCCCGTCTCGTATCTGCCCGTTCTGTCGATGTAATATTCAGTCTCTATCGTGTGCGTTCCTTTGCTCAGACGGTCGAAGAAGTAATATGTGGCGTTGTCTTTCGGCGCGCAATAATATCCCCCGCGGTATCCGCTGAGCTGCGTAGCCGGCTCCATGCAGGCGGCACGCTTGTCCTTTATCTGCACAAAGTCATAGTCGCGGTCGGCTTTTACGGTAATTCTTACCTTTATTCTGTCGCCCGTTTTGAAGACGGTCTGCGGCCGGTTGTCGGCAGAGAGAATTTCTCT
The DNA here is from genome assembly GCA_905215655.1 of uncultured bacterium. GTDB lineage: Bacteria > Bacteroidota > Bacteroidia > Bacteroidales > Bacteroidaceae > Prevotella. The sequence continues at coordinate 1,505 of CAJMQT010000075.1, forward strand.
TGTCACGCTGAAACCTGCCGATGAGCCTTCAATCGAAGATGTCTTTTGCAGCGACTGACCGTAGACGGCGCCCCAAGAAGTGCCTTCCGAGGTCTTCGTAGCGGTGAAGACGCCTTGTTTCTTGCCGTCTACCGTTGTCTTGACGTAGCCTAATCCTGCCGTTGCGGCAGGCATTTCAAGTTGTTTCCCATCGATGCTGAACGTCGCGTCTTCCTTGTTTTCAAGTGCGGAAGTGTTTCCGTTAAGGAACGCATAGACGGCGTTCACGCTGTTTATCGGCGTATTCCAACCTTGCACACGTTTCTGTTGGAGCAGCCAGAGCTTCATTTCGCTGATGCTTTGAGCGTAGTTCTGCGGACTGACGAGCGTCATTGCCTCGATTGCCGCGACCTGTGTGGGGATGCGATAGTCGAACCAGCTGTAAGTGGCGCGCGGCGAGTCGTAGTAGCGTCCCAGTTCTTCCGTGCGCACGGTGTACTCGTCCAGGCTCTTCAAATACTCTTCGGCGAGTTTCGTTTCGCCCTTTTTCGCCAGGACAACAGCCATCAACGCCTTGCGGTAAAGCGTCGACGAGGCGTTGTTCTTCTTCAAATGAGCCAGCAGATAGTCGCTCGCCTCACGCTCGGCGGCGGTCAGTTTGCGCCCGTCAAGCGCGCAAATATAAAGGTATTGCAGGGAAGTGTAATCGTCGATGACGTAATGTCTGCCGGCTTTCTCGGCTTTTTTGAGTATCTTCACCTTGTCAACGACGGTCTTACCGAGGAACGAGAACGCTTTGTCAAGCATTGTCCGGGTCTGTGCTTGGCGCCCCGTCATGCTGTTAAGGCGTGTCAACAGCTCCACAATGTTAGCCGTCAGCGATGGCGAACCGTGCTTCATGCCTTGCCACCAGCACCATGAGCCGTCTTCTTTTTGCAGCTTTTTCAGTTTTGAAAGCGTCTGGTCAAGATTGTTTTCAAGTGTAGCAGTATCGAAATAGCCGGCCAGTCGCAGTTTCATTTCCGCCTCGTTGTCTGCCGTTACAGCCCAAGGCGTCTCGTCGAGCACGATGTTCTTCAACTCCTGATTGCGCTCAAGACTGCTTGAAAGGCTCTCTTTCGTCTCCTCGTTCTTCCACTTTTCAAACACAGTCTTTATCTTCGGCGACTGCTTTACGATGTGAGCGGCGAGGCTGTTGGCATAATATGCCACGGCAAGACTTATCGAGTTGTCGCCCGACGGTGTGCCGATGTAAGGCAGAGCCTGCACCGTCAGCCACGCCGGATTGTTGGTATATTCCACCGTCAGGCGGTTTTTGCGGTTGCCGTCGGTGAAGAGTTTGCTGATATCTACGGCCTTTATGCCCGCTCCGTTCTGCGTGAACGGCACGGTGTTGGTGACCAGTTCCTCGTCTGAAAGTACGGGAAGATAGTGCTGTTCGCCGTCAGAGAAGTCCTTGCCCGTTGCGAAAATCTTGCAGATCAGCAGCGAACCGCAGTCTTTCGGGCTGTAATCGAACGATACGGCGGCTGTCTCTCCCGCCTTGACGGAGAATGTCTTTTTCTGCGTGAAGATAACTTTCTCCGTATCAGGGTCGGTCAGTTGCATGACGGCGGAGCCTTTTACGTCTTTTTCCGAGGTGTTGAATATCTTTGCCGAGATTGTCGCTTGGTCGCCAAGACGTATGAACCGAGGCATGTTGGGCTGTACCATCACCGTTTTCTTGGCAACAGCCTTTGCTGTAATCAAGCCGTGATTGATGTCGCGATCGTGAGCCAAGCCCATGAATTTCCACGTCGTTATGCTTTCCGGCAGAGTGAAACCGATGTTCACGTTGCCGTCTTTGTCGGTCGAGAGGGTAGGATAGAAGAATGCCGTCTCGCTGAGATTTTCGCGTACCGCCACGTCCGCTACGGGCACATTCGCGTCGTCCGCGTCGGCAGAACCTGCGACATTCAGATCTCCGGTGCCTCTTATCACGGCCGACTTCGGCACCGCTGCCGAGCCGATATTATTCCTTTTCAGCACCTGTCCCTGTTCAACAGAGTTAAAAACTTTGCTCTCATCCATTGCAGATTCAGCCTTTAACATGACTTTTGAGTCTTTCATCATGTACCCGCCCCTTATATATATTCTTCTTGCAAACGCCTCGATGTCCATCGAGTTGAAGCAAAGTTCGTTGTTGTCGAAGAACTTTTGCGGCATAGAACAATACAGACTGATGTTGTTGAAATAAGGATTTCCCCATCTCGTGCTTGCGTAATGCGGGAAAACGGTTGCGTTGAAAGACCATGAGTGAGGTCTTATCTGGTCGAGAGAGGCGTCGTAAAGCGTGGCGAGAAGCTGCGCCTCGGTCGGCGTTCCGTCGGCTTTTGTTATGTTGAGCGACCACTCTTCCTTCTGTCCGGGCGTCAGACGGTCTCTGAATGTAGTCCATTTCACGGTGAGACGCTTGTCCTCCTGCGGCATTTCGATTACCTCGTTGTGCGAGTAAACCCTGCCGTCCTTCACCCAGACGACGTTTAACGTAAGCGCGTCGCCATACTCCTTTTTGTATGTCAGGGCGCGGTTTATCAGACTGTTGCTTACCTCCGTCGTTCCGTTTGCTATCACATCCTCGCCCGAGCATGCGGTGTAGAGGATGTGAACGTCGGCATCCGACGAACCAATTTGCAGGCGTATGGGCTTGCCGTCGGTGCGGAACCGGTGGTCGGAAAGATAGAACCAGTCGGGCGTCTTGACACAAGGTACGGTGTCGTCCGTGCCGAATATCACGAACTTATGCTGCAAAGTGTCCGTTCCGCAGACAGCGTCCAGAGTGTGCCTGCCCGACTTCAATGCTGCTATTACACCGCTGCCGATATCCACCGGAACGTTTGCCTTGGCATGATACTCCTCCGCCGAGCCGTCGATGCGGTATCTTACGTCGCCGTCGATGGCGTTTCCGGCAGCGTTTTTAAGTACGAATGTCATCGTTTTAAGACTGTCGCGAACCGACTTTTCCGGCATTTCGATACTGAAAGCCGTCGCCCGGTTGCTCAGAGGAAGGCTGAGAACGCCGCGGCGTGTCTCGCCTCCGAGGTCGGTGACGTCTGCCTCCGCCGTGATGGTATAGAAGCGCGGGATGAGCTTGAAGGCGTAAGGCGTTATGCCGTCGGCATTGTCCGTCCACTCGGGAAGCTGCATCGGCATCTCCACCTTGAAGGCTCCGTCGGCGTCGGTGACCGCCTCTCCGCTGAACAAGATTGCGTCGGCGTCAGTCTGATAATTGACGTAAGCCGAGCTGAAACGCCACCAGAGCGACTGTGCCCGACGCACCTTATAACTTACCTTGGCACCCTGAACGGGCACTCCGGCGTATGATCTGGCGTGCGCCGTTACCACCAGCGTGTCGCCGTCCTGATACTTCTCGCTTATCTCGGGGAAGTCGACGGTGAACGTGGGGCGCTTGTATTCCTCAACCTTGAATGCTGTATAGCCGTGCAGGGCGTTCTCCGTCCTGATGGAGAACATGCCCGTAAGACCCGACGAAGGCAGCTGTAAGTCGGTCGAGAACTTGCCGAAGTCGTCTGTCGTGACGTCCTGTTCCTTTATCACTTTATAGTTGGCGTCCCTTAAAATAAGGTGAACGGTGCGCCCGCCAATGACCTTTGTCTCCGTCTTGTACGTGCTTTTGGCTATGCCCGCCACGTGAACGGTCTGTCCCGGGCGGTAAATAGACCTGTCGGTGAAGAGCGTCACGCTCTCGTTCTTGAAGTCATTGCTGTAAAAAGAGTAGTTGCTCCAGGCTCCGGAGAGGGGCATGGCGTTGTCTTTCGGCGTGCTGACGCGCAATAATTGCAGGTGCTCTTTGTCAAGATTGAATATCGCCTCGCCCTTGTCGTCGCACTTTATGGTCTGTTTCTTGTAGTTGCCTGTAAATATGGTTATCGTCGCTCCCGGCACGGGCTGTCCCGTCGTGGCGCTCAATGCTGCAAGTCTCAGCTTGCCCATGGGCAACTGCTGATATACGGCGAACATGTCAGTGACGTAAAACAGCGAACGGCTGGGACTGATATTCTTGTTGTCCGCAGACACTTCGAGCAGGTAAACGCCCACGGGCAGCCCGCCCGTAAGGATGGAGTCGTTAGCCGTCTGATAATCGCGCAGCCCGATGAAAGAGCGCGTGAAGACGCGTTCCGAGCCTTTTACCACCGCGTTTTTCAGCAGTTTGTACTCCTTTGCGTTCATCGGCGAGAGCTTAGTGTCGCCGTTGACGGCAAGCCGTGATATGCTGACGGTCAGCTTGCCGATGTTTCTTGCAGTAAGTTGCAGCACGCCGTCTTTGTCCGGCAACAAGATGTTCTGTTGCATCTCGGCAGTAAATGTCGGCGTTGTCAGCTGCTTGTACTCGTTGCGCAGAACGTTGGTATGCGGCAGTTCGCCCCATAGTGCAAGAGCCTTGTTGATGTAATTGACGCGGTTTTCGAGTGTCACATCCTTGCATTGCTTGATGTGATTGTACCGCTCTATCGCCACCTCGCCGCACTCTTTCAGGTCGGAATACAGATTGATGAGCGAGTCGAGCGCCACGGCATAAACCGACTTTTTCAGTTCGTTGCAGCGTATTGTGCCGTCGCTCTCGTGGCGCTGTCTTACCATCGCGAGCGCCGTTAGCAACGTTGCGGCACGGTTTGTCGTGCCGGCGTAATAGTCGTGCATGGTCTTGTAATCCTCGGCGGTATATCCGATAAGGCTCAGCAGGTCGTTGTTGAAGATACGGCTGTCGCGCCCTTCGACGATGAACGGCTTGTAGTCGAGCGCCGTCTTTGATGCGAGCAGCTGCGGGTTGTCAAGCGCTTTCTTGAAAAACTCTTTCGCCTTGTCCTGTTTCTCCTTGCCGAAGACGTAGCTGTCGGTGTACGCCTTGCCCAGCGCGGCGTAGCAAACGGCAGCGGCGGCAGGGTCTGTCGCCTCCATGGCGGCTGCCTTACGCTCCAGTACCTCGGCCTTTGGCAGCAGCGAGTCAGCGGATATCGAGCCCCAGACGGCAAGAGTCTTATACTCCGCCTTCAACAGATGACCGTAGGCACGCTCGCGCTCCGCCTTGTCGATAATCAGTTTCAGTTTCTGTATCTGTGTCTTCGGCAGGTCTTTCTTCTCCGCTATCGTCACCTCGTTCCACATCGTTGTGTAACTGTCGGCACGCATTGCTGTCGGCAAAAGTGAGAGAGCGGCAAGCAGCGCAGCCGCAAATCTCTTTATATCAAACATCTTTTTCATAATAATGTTTTTGCATATATAATTCCGTCGCGCTCCGTTAAAAGAGCCGTCAACGGGCATGTTTCATACGTTTATGCCGATACTCGCGGCAACTACAAAGGTAATTCAATTCGGAATATCTGCAAAATAAAAGTTCGCGAAATGAACGTTTATTATTAAATAAGGTGTCTGTCTAAATATATTTAACTCGTAATGACGATTTTTTAGGAGTGTAGAAGGGAGATTTTAGGAGTACAGAAGTACAGAAGTACAGGAGTTCAGACAAATGCTTTTGTGGATAATGACAGACAATGGTAATGTCTGTACTCCTGTACTTCTGAACTTCTACACTCCTAAAATCTCCCTTCTGTACTCCTAAATTCTTTATTTTTAAAATGTTAATGGCGGCAAGCCGAAATGTTAAACGTTAACACTTGGGCAGCCGCTTTTTGTCTTCGGGCGTATCGTCCGCCATTAAATATCGGTACGAAAACCGCCTCTTGTCCTCCAAAAGATAACCTCTTGGAATGTAAAAGATAACCTCTTGGAATGTAAAAGATAACCTTTTGCAGTGCAAAAGACCGCCTTTTACAATTCAAAAGGTAGCCTTTCGCAACCATACAACGACCACTTCCGACGTCAAAACAAGCCTCCGGTTTGTCGTTTTGTATTAGATTATGTGTAAAATATATTAATTTGATTTAATAAAGTTTTATTTTTAAGCCTCGATACCCTTCTACCGTCATCATCATCCGCCGCCTTACTCTTTAAAAGCTCCGATATTTCGTCTCTTTGCAGATGAACTGCCGAAGAATGTTTTTGACGATTTAGTTGATAATTATCAATTATAACGGATGTTGTTATATTTAATATGTCTACATGTTTTTACCGTTATTTTTCAGCAAAACCGCCTCTTAACCCCTCATTCTTAATTTATTAAGCGAAAAAACCGTTGAATATTTGCAGGATAAAAAAATATGATGTAATTTTGCATCCGCTAAAAAACAGCATTGAATAAAAATAAGTTTAACATATAAAATTTAAAGACAAAAAATGATTATTGTACCGGTTAAAGATGGCGAGAACATCGAAAGAGCGTTGAAAAAATTCAAGAGAAAATTCGAAAAGACAGGTGTTATCAAGGAACTTCGCGCACGTCAGCAGTTTGATAAGCCGTCTGTTTTGAAGAGACTCAAAATGGAACGCGCCATCTATGTTCAGAAGTTAAGAACAGCAGAAGATTAATATATCAGGCTCGTGTCGCGCAAGTGACGGATGCCGGGCGGTGATACGCCGTAAAATATACCGAGTTGTCAGGCACGGATGATAATGTCCGTACTTGTCAACTCTTTGTGCTGTTTATGCGTCTCATACCCCGCGAGGGTGTGGGACGCATGTTTTTTGCGACAATCAAATCGTTATTAAATTTATATTTGTTCGCAAAATTAGTTATAAAATTTTGTCGTTAATTTTTAATTTCGTATCTTAGTTGCCGAAAACACAACGTTGGTGAAAGTCTTATGACGATAGAGCGATTTTTGGACCATCTGCGTTTCGAACGGAACTATTCCGCAAAGACGATAAAGGAATACGGCGACGACCTCGCCGCCTTTGAAGCGTTCTTCGTCGATTATGACGCCGGTCTTACGTGGAAGACTGTCGATCAAGACATTATCCGGGCGTGGATGGAGAGCATGATGGATAAAGGCAACACCGCAGCGTCGGTAAACAGAAGGCTCAGCGCCCTGCGTACATTCTATAAATTCGCCATGTCGCACGGCATGATAACGTCGGATCCGGCACACACCGTGACAGGACCGAAAAAGGAAAAGCCGCTGCCGCAGTTTCTGAGAGAGCGCGAGATGGACGCCCTGTTTGATGAGACGATGTGGAACTTCGATGACTTCGCCGACGTTCGCGCGCGTACTATATTATTGGTATTTTATGAAGCAGGACTGCGTATCGCCGAACTCGTGGGGCTTGACGACGCGATGGTTGACCTTGACGCCTGCCGGCTGAAAGTGACGGGAAAACGAGACAAGCAGCGTATAATCCCGTTCGGACACGAACTTCGCGACGCCCTTACCTTATATATAAAGACGCGCGACGCGGCGGTGACGAGAACCTCGCCTGCACTGTTCGTGTCGAATAAAGGCGAAAGGATAAAAGACAGCTATGTGCGACGGGAAGTGAAAAGACGGTTGTCGATGGTCTGCACCCTGAAAAAACGCAGCCCGCACGTGCTCAGGCACACCTTCGCCACGTCGATGCTTAACCACGGCGCCGGACTTGAAAGCGTAAAAAAACTGCTCGGTCATGAAAGCCTCGCGACAACGGAGGTCTATACCCATACAACATTCGAGCAGTTGAAGAAAGTTTATAAAACCGCCCATCCTCGGGCTTAACCTTTTAAAAAAATAAGGAGGTAACTATGGAAATTAAAATTCAGTCAATTCATTTTGACGCTACGGAACAGTTAAAAGCATTCGCGGAAAAGAAAACCGCAAAGTTGGAAAAGACTTTTGAGGACATTCAGACGGTGGAAATACAACTGAAAGTGGTAAAGCCGGCAACGGCAATGAATAAGGAAACCGCCATGACCGTGATGGTTCCCGGCTCACGTCTTTACGTAGAAAAAGTATGCGACACTTTTGAAGAAGGAATAGACAACTGTATTGACGCGATGAAGGTGCAACTGTCAAAATTCAAAGAAAAACTACGGAATAAATAAAAAAAATCTCGAAAAAGTTTGGAGGTTAAAAAATAATGCGTATCTTTGCAGCCGTTTTAGGACATGTCCTTACGAACAAGCGCCTGACGGCTGCTTTGCTTGCCTCTTTAGCTCAGTTGGCCAGAGCACGTGATTTGTAATCTCGGGGTCGT
>CAJMQT010000076.1 GCA_905215655.1 uncultured bacterium
TGAAAGGTGAGAGAAATACAAAATTAAAGTAAGTGAAACGAACTTTAATTTTTATTTCCGAACCGAATCTAATTTTATTTAAAGATTATGAAAGGATTGATAAACAGATTTTTAGAGAGTGAAATGTTTAAACATTATTGTGTGAATGTCATCAGAATATATAATTGCGGGTTCGCAAATACGTATAAGTAGGTAATGGAAGAGAGAGAGTTTTCAGCGGCTCGGTATTGCAACAGCAACGGCAATATCGAGCCGCTTTTTTTGTTTATAACGCCGGGATTTGTTAATTTAGCCGACGTTATGAAGAAAACAACACTTTCGATAATCGTTTTTTGCGCCGTCGCTATGCTCTTGTCATGCGGCACAGACGGCAAAAGAAAACCGCTGATGGGCGGCATAAGGAGCGCGCTCGCAGCCGAAACGTCGGGCGCAGGGTTGAACGGCAACGAAGATAACGCCGCCGGCGGGGGTGCCGAAACGGGCGGTAAACTCGAAATACCGGCTCCGCTGACCGACCGCGACGAGCAGATATTGAGCCGGACGGGTTACACCGTGTCATACAACAAAACGACAATGCTGCCCAACTGGGTGGCGTGGCAGTTGACAGCCGACCGCCTCGAAGGCACGGCAAAGCGCCCGCAAAGGGCTTTTCATGCCGATGACGACGTGCCCGAGCCGAGAGCCGTGGACGCCGACTACTATAACTCGGGTTACGACCGCGGGCACATGTGTCCCGCGGCAGACAACAAATGGAGCGAGACGGCTATGTATGAGTCGTTCCTCTTCACCAACATGTGCCCGCAAAACCATAATCTGAACGTGGGCGACTGGAACGAGATGGAGCAGGCGTGCCGCCGTTGGGCAAAGCGCTACGGCAGCGTCTACATCGTCTGTGGACCGATACTGTACAAGGGCAGGCACAGGACAATAGGACGTCATAAAGTAGTCGTGCCCGAGGCGTTCTTCAAAGTGGTGCTCTGCATGGAAGGAACGCCCAAGGCAATAGGCTTCATCTATAAAAACACGGCAGGCAACCGTCCGAAAGGCGACTACATGAACAGCGTCGACGAGGTGGAGCGCATCACCGGCATTGACTTCTTCCCCTCCCTTCCTGACGACATCGAAAACCGCGTCGAGGCAGGATGTAAGTTGGAAGAGTGGTGATATCAAAAAAACTTTCTTACTTTTTTACATCTTGTTAAAAATGTAACTATTTGAACAGAATTATATATTATGTTGAATAAAACATGGAGAACTTAGGCAAGAATGTTGGTTAAAGTTGGTGCGCTTGATTTATGGATAAAAGTTATATAAAAGGAAAAATGATTTTATGAGCAAGATATCAACACGTTTCTACAACGACCATGAGGTAAGAGCAGTTTGGGATGAAGAACATTCCAAATGGTGGTTTTCTGCTGTAGATATAGTCGCCGCAATAACAGAAAGCCCTAATCCAAGAAAGTATTGGAGTGTCTTAAAAAACAGATTGAAAAAGGCGGGAGATGAGTTGACTACACGTTGTAGTCAACTGAAAATGACTTCTGCCGATGGAAAGAAATATGCGACAGACTGTTATTCACAAGATGATATTACAGAACTGGTAAAAGCTATTCCAAGTAAGAAAGCAAAAGATTTTCTTGATTGGTTTACGTATAGTGACAATACAATTGACGGCAGAAGCCGGAAAAAAGCCTACACTTTTATGGAAAGCAATCTAATAGAAATCAAGGATGTAGGAACAGTAAAAGCCTTGCAGCAGATTCATGGCTATATTTTCGGCGGATTATATGATTTTGCCGGAAAGATACGGACAAAGACTATATCTAAGGGTGACTTTATATTCTGTCTTGCAGAATATCTGATGCAAAACCTGCAAACCATTGAGCTAATGCCGGAAAATACTTTTGATGAAATCGTGGATAAATATGTAGAAATGAATGTTGCACATCCTTTTATGGAAGGCAACGGGCGAAGTACACGTATTTGGCTTGATTTGATTTTCAAGAAGCGGTTGGGAAAATGCGTTGACTGGAGCAAAATTAGCAAAACGGATTATCTTAACGCTATGATAGAAAGTCACATGGACAGTGGAAAAATAAGAGACTTGTTAAAACAGGCTTTGACCGACAAAATTAATGACCGTGAGATTTTTATGAAAGGCATTGACTATTCTTATTATTATGAACAGGAGGAATAAATATTAGCAAGATACCAATATTTTTTCTATAACGACCACGAAGCAAGCGATGTTTTAAAAACTAAGTTTTTCCAAATGCTAATTCTCAACAAAGTGATAAAGGCATACAACAATAACACCAACAGGAAAACGGTTAATAAACATAGACGAACAGAATAAAATAATCATATACACCGCCAATTCTCTACAACGAGCAGAAGAACGTGACCAAAAACGGGACGGAGAAATCAACGCAGAAGCCGTGGAAGATGGAGACAATCACGAAGTCCTGACCCGACGCCCTCGTGATAATCGGCAGGGTGGTGTCCATGGTCGTGGCGCCACCCATGCTTATCGGCGCCAATTTTCCAAAGTATCTTGCCAGCAGCGGGGCGCAGAGCAAGGTGATGATTTCACGCATGATATTTGCAAGTAATGCCACGGTGCCCAATTCGGCACCACGATATTCTGTAATGAAAATGCTCGAAAGAGAATAGTAGCCGAAGCCCGAACCGACAGCAAGGCAGTCGGTGAGGCTGCGGTGTGACAGTAATGCCGAGGCGGCAGCCGTACCGGCAAGCGTGCCTGCAACGGTCATAAGGGGCAGGAGCGTCAGACGGGGATTTATGTTCCTGAAACTGCGCAACATCTTGGTGTCGCAGCCGATGCTTATTCCCACGCAGAACATCAGTGCGCAGAGCGAATAATACGACAGCGAGGATGGGACGTCAAGATGCGGGAAATACAGCCCGACGGCTATTCCCGCTGCAAAGAAACCGACGATGATCAGACTTCCCTTCATTTCTTCTCCTCCTTTTTACATATATATTTCCACAGCAGCCATGAGAACGCCACGGTGCCCATGCCGCCACCGATGGTGAGCAGGAGCGCTTCGGCACCGAGCGTCTGTATGCCCGACACGATACGCGGATTGCCGCCCACCTCTATGCCGAGCAGGAAGAGCAGCAGCCATATCAAAACGGTCGTCACGGACGAGAGATGTCCGGTGTTTCTGTTCCGCAGAAGATATCCCACGGCAATGCCGCAGAGCATTATAAGGACTATTATCAGCATTGTCTGAATGATGTTTCTTGGTTTACGTTAGCCGGTTGTCTGTCGGGCTTGTTCTTAGGGCAACCCGTTGACGGCGGTCAAAGGTATATCATTTTCAGGGATTGGGCAAATTCTTAACCTGCATTATTCATAGGCTTTCGTTACGAGAGTTCCAAATGTCTGTGCGTCAGTGAAAGCACAGCGATGACGATGCCGGATGTAGTAAATCCTACTTCCAAAGAGGAAGAGCGAGCACTTTGCTGACGTACAGGCAGTTGGGACTCGCAGTAGAAACGCCTATGAATAATGCAGGTTAACTCTTGATTTGAAAATTCTTTACATTTTTATCGCCGTTTTTCTGTCGGTTAACGCTCTCAGAATCGCGCCGTCGTGACGAACACGCTGTTTGGAGCGAAAAATCGAAAAATTCGAGCGCTTTGGTTAAAATGCAATATATTAACACTTTAACTTTTTACGAGTGCCTTTGAAAAAGTAAAAGTGGCACTCTTATGATGTAAAAGTGGCACTTTTACATCGCAAAAGAGGCACTTTTACAACTCAAAAGAGGCACTTTTACCTCTGAAAAATGCCATTTTCGGACGAAAAATCGAATTTAAATGTAAACCAAGGTTAATTTTATTCTCGTTTTGTCTTACGAAATTAACTTTTAAAAATAATTCGTTTTCTATTTTGAAAAAATCATTTGTCCTGATTTTTTACCGTTTTCTTGTTTGCATTTTTTTCATCTTTCAATATTTTGAGAAAAACGTATCGCAAGCGAAAAACGCAACCATTTTAATGCCGATTTGGGTTAAAAAAATCAAATTTAACGGAGCAAAGATAAAGAAATAGCGGAGAAATGGCTATCTTTGCAACTGAGTTAATAGGCGACGGGACGGACAGGATGTCGTGAAAGGCGGATTTGTCTGTTGTCTGTGACGCTCGAAACATAAACATATTAAAGCTGAAAAGCGTGAAAATAAGAGAAGTGGTTGACGCCCTTGAACGTTTCGCGCCTCTGCCCTTGCAGGAAGGATTTGACAATGCCGGCTTGCAAGTAGGATTGACGGAGGCGGAAGTATCAGGGGCTTTATTGTGTCTTGACGTGACGGAACAGGTGGTGGACGAGGCGGTAGCCTTGGGCTGCAACCTTATTGTGACCCACCATCCGCTGATATTCCGCCCGCTGAAACACATCTCCGATGAAAACGAAGTGCAGCGCACGGTAGTCAAAGCAATCAGAAACGGCGTCACCGTGGTGTCGATGCACACAAACATCGACAACGCGCGGGGCGGCGTCAACTTCAAGATAGCCGAAAAGATGAGGCTCGGCAACGTGCGTTTCTTCGCCGGCAAGACGGTCGGCGGCATAGAGTGCGGCAGCGGAGTGATAGGCGAGTTGGAGGAACCGATGGCTGCCGACGACTTCGTGATAATGCTCAAACGTACGTTCGACGTGGAGTGCGTGCAGTGTAACACGCTGCTGCGCCGACCGATACGCAGCGTGGCGATATGCGGAGGCGCAGGCTCGTTCCTCCTCGACGAGGCGATACAGAGCGGAGCGGATGCCTTCGTGACCGGCGAGATGCACTATCACGAGTACTTCGGGCACTCGCAGGAGATACAAATCGCCGTCATCGGACACTATCAGAGCGAACAATACACAAACGAAATATTCGAATCAATAATCAGGGAGGCGTGTCCCGGCGTGAAGACTTACCTCACAAAGACGAACACGAACCCTATAATCTATTTGTAAATAATGGCTAAAAAAGATCCAACAGATTTGTCGGTAGAAGAGAAACTGAAAACCCTCTACCAGTTGCAGACCACTTTGTCGGCAATCGACGAGAAGAGAGCGCTCCGCGGAGAGCTGCCCCTCGAAGTGCAGGACCTTGAAGACGAAATCGCAGGTCTGAACACGCGTATCGAGAAAATTAAAGCGGACATCAAGGACTTCCAAGACGCCGTGACGCAGAAGAAGGGCGAGATAGCAGAAGCTCAGGCAAGTGTTGATCGCTATAAGACACAGCTCGATGAAGTGAAAAACAACCGCGAGTATGACACGCTGAGCAAGGAAATCGAGTTCCAGAGCCTCGAAATAGAACTTTGCAACAAGAAAATACGTGAGGCAAACACTAAAATCGAGGAGAAACAGAAGGATCTCAAAAACAACGAGGAACTGCTCAAAGACCGTCATGTGGCACTCGAAGAGAAGAAAAACGAGCTTGACGAAATCATGGACGAGACACGCGCCGAAGAGGAAAAGTTGCGCGAGAAGAGCCGTGACTTGGAGCTTAAAATAGAGCCGCGTCTGCTTACGAGCTTTAAACGCATACGCAAGAACGCGCGTAACGGTCTCGGCATTGTTTACGTTCAGCGCGACGCATGTGGCGGATGTTTCAATAAGATACCGCCACAGCGACAGCTTGACATCAAAATGCACAAGAAAATCATTGTCTGCGAATATTGCGGTCGTATCCTCATCGACCCGGAACTGGCGGGCGTGAAGACTGAAAAACCGGTGGAGGAGAAGCCCAAACGCAAGCGCGCAATACGTAAACGCACGACAAAAGGCGAAGAGGACAATACTCCCGAAGCTGAAAATTAAATAAATTAAGAGTTAAGAGTTAAGAATTAAGAAAATTACCTGTGCTCTTGGAGCATACTCAGAGTTCATGAAGAACCTGAAAACGCATATTTTCTTAATTCTTAACTCTTAATTCTTAATTATATAAGTATTTCATAATTCTCCGTCAGATGTCGTTGGAGATAAAGCGAAAGATAGGCAACGAGGCTGTGCTCTCGCTGCGGAAAACGGCTTATCTGTGCTCGCGGAACGCGCCGAGGGTGCTCACGAAGATAATCGAATACTGGGTGAACGAACTTCAACCGGATGAAGATTGTGTGCTCTGCGGCAACCATTCGCCGGCAGAAAAAATCGCTTTCTCCATGCTCTTGGAACACAAAATACCAACCGTCCTCGTGCTGGCGGAGGCGATGAAGAGCGTATGGGATGATGAAATACAGGCTGCCTTGAACGAGAAACGACTGCTCATCATAACCCATTGTGACGACAACGTTCACAGGATAACGGCTCGTTCGGCATTTGACAGAAACAGACTGTTGCTCTCTCTCGCCGACGACATTATCGTCGGATACTGCGAAAAAGGCGGTAATTTAGAGCGGTTGATGAAAGATTACGACGACGTTGCCTACATCCTGACCGACAACGGAGAGCGTTCGAGCTATTACATCGACCCCGTAGAACTGTACGGAAAGGAAAGCACGGAGCCGGTAGGGATAGAAATCGACCCGTGGGAGCGCAGCGTCAAGACCGTGAACGGCTTGATAACGCTCGGCTTTGCCGGTTCCGGCGCGGACAAGTTTGCAAGGATTGTGCAAACAGAAGGCGATGAAACGGTGTCAAAAAGGGTAGGACGGATAAGTCTCGGATGTGCCGAATTTGTGAAATTCTGCGATGTTCTGAAACGCGTTTTTCATGATATGGAAAGCGGAAAAGATGTGGACAAAGGCATTTTCGTAGCCTCGTTGAGCGGCGAAGTGACTTTCGGCGTGCGTCGCGAGGATAATAGTAAAACGCTGATAATCAATCAAAGAAAAGATCTCGGGTCGATGGGCTTGAGGTCGGAGACGCTCTTTGTCGACGAGAAAGACATCTTGTTATTTTATGACGTGCTGATAGAGGCACAGCAACACTTCTTTGAAAACGATTGAAAAACGTATGTTTTTTGTCTTCAACAAAGAATAAACGCGACGACTCGGCATAGCCCAAACAAGTTTGGCTCTGCTCTCTTATCTCTCAATGGGCTTTTTTCAATCAAAAAGAAGATTTTATTTCCTCATACTCCGGAATTTCTTTCAGAAAGGCGTATGTGCGCTTCTCGTAGTCCATTTTGCAACAATAATGCTGTAATCCGTTGCTTACGATAAGATAATCGACGTGCAGGAGCATGTTATAAACCGAAATCTGGTCGAACACCTTTTGCGTAAGCGCTATCTCGGGCGACTTATATTCAATGATCATCCGCGGGCGGGCAGAGATGTCATAAAGCACGCTGTCGCAGCGTAAGCGCTTCTGTCCGCACGTCAGCTCCACCTCGTTGGCAAGCAGGGCGGCAGGGTAGCCCTTATGACCGGTAAGGAAATGGACGAAATGTTGCCGCACCCATTCCTCGGGAGTAAGGCTGACAAACCTGCGCCGCAGGTTGTCGAAAATCACGGTCTTGCCATTTCGCTCCGCAACTTTTATTTCGTATTGAGGTAGGTTTAATCGATACATTTTATTAAATTTGCATTCTGATAATGGCGTTCGCACCCGATGATACGTTCACCGGATGCAAAGTTAGTCATTATTATCTTCATTTTTTAAGCAAATAGCGGCTTTTTTGAAAAGCTGCGGAGCAGAAAACACTAAGCACATGGCGGAAAATAAGACACTGACTTTTGACGATATAATGAGCCGGATGCGCTCCGGCGAGTTCTCACCTGTCTACATACTGATGGGCGAAGAGTCTTATTATATCGACCAAATATCCGATTTTATTGCGGAGAACGCTCTGAAACCGGAAGAGAAAGACTTCAACCAGACGATAGTTTTCGGCTCCGATGTGTCGGCAAACCAGATTGTCGACATGGCGAAACGCTTTCCGATGATGGCTGAAAGGCAGGTGGTGATCGTGAAAGAGGCACAGAACATAAAGAACTGGGATCGTTTGGAACGATACATCGAGAAACCTGTCAAGACCACAATCCTTGTAATATGTTATAAGAACGGCAGCATTGACCGTCGCAAAAAGATTGTTCCGAAAGCGGAGGCAACGGGCATTGTCTTTGAAAGCAAGAAGAAACGTGACTATGAGTTGCCGTCGTTCATCGTCTTTTATCTCAAAACTCACGGCGGTGTGACAATCGACAATAAATCGGCGCAAATGATTTCGGACCATATCGGAGCCGACCTGAGCCGTCTGACGAGCGAGCTTGACAAACTCGTACTGTCTCTTCCTGAGAACGACCGGCGCATAACGCCGGAGAGAGTGGAGGCGGGGATTGGTGTCAGCAAAGACTTCAACGCCTTCGAGCTGCGCAGCGCCATCGTCAACCGTGACGTCCTTAAAGCAAATCTTATCGTCGACTACTTCAACAGTAATCCGAAAGCCGGCAGCGCATACATGCTCATTCCGATGCTCTTCTCTTATTTCCAAAATCTTCTTATCGCGTATTACGCTCCGCGACCTCACACTGACGACAACGTTGCACGCTGGCTCGAGCTGCGGGGTGGGTGGGCAGCCAAAGATTACATCATGGGAATGAGAAATTACAGCGGCATGAAAGTGATGCAGATTATTTCGAAAATTAGAGAGACAGATGCCAAAAGTAAGGGCTTGGATAACCCAAATACGCCCGTCGGAGAGCTTCTTCGCGAGCTTATTTTCTTCATTTTGCATTAAAAAAAGTCATTTTTCCGTATGATTTTTTCTATTTTCTCATTTTTTCTGAACATAAAAAATAGGGGTAAAATAGCTAAAAATCAGCACCTTCCTTAATTTTTGACGCCCTCAGATTTTAAAATTTTCGAGCGTCCTTGACCTCGCTCTAAAATTTTTAAAATTTCCGTTTTTTTGCTCAAAAAAGACCTTCTGAATTTAGTTTTGATATTTCTTAACATTTAAATCTTTATATATTTAGACTTTAAAAATTTAAATTTGGATAGCGATAAACAAATTTAAACATGTTAAATAAACAAATTTACAACAATAATAAATCTATAAATATAACTTTGCAAATTTAAATATGCAACTTTGAAAATTACAATTCATAAATATGCAAAATAAGTTTTATATGTCTATAAAACTGAATATCAACGCTTTATAAAGATTTATTGGAGCGTTTTAGGGTAAAAATCGCAATTTCGACACTTGTTTATTGCATATTCGCAGATTTACAAATAAATCTCTGCCGCCGCTCCTTGAGGAGACGATGGCCGGGTATGATAACTTCAAGCTGGTACTGAACGATGTCCTCAAGGTAGATTTGAAAGCGCTGCTGGCTGAGGAGTTTGGCGATAAGC
>CAJMQT010000077.1 GCA_905215655.1 uncultured bacterium
TAAGCATAACACACAAAGCACCCGAAGTGGTGCTACTTTCTTTATTTTATGTTTTCAACAAAGAAAAAACGCTGTTATATTTATGTAGCACCACTCCGGGTGCCTCCGCCTAACTGTCCGGTGTCCGGGCGTGTCGTCACTACGTTCCTCCACACCCGGTTACTGATGGTTCAGCCCTCCGGGCTGAGAGTATGACGTAAAGTCAGAAGAAAAAAAGATACTCCCCTTTCCCTTCTCTTGAATTGCTGTCCAAATATTGTCTTCAATGCTTACCATCGCACTTTATTTTGTCGCAAAAATATAAATTATTTACGACATTACAAGGCTTTATTGTCTTTTTCAGTTTAACTTTATTTCTCTATAAATGCCGGATTAAATATTTAACTAACAAAAAATAATTTTTATTCCATCATCCCCCGGGATTTATCTTGATATAAACAATCTCTTGCCTTTTACCTTCCGATATGCGGTCTTTTACATCTTAAAAGGCGGTCTTTTACCGTATGAAAGGCAGTCTTTCAGAAATCAGGATCACTTGATTACAATTATTCCCGGCAGCAGGAGAATAGACATTCATAACTCTGTGGAAAACCATGTGGAAAACTTTCTTATTATCAACAGAAAAAAGAGGAGGCTCCGGCGGCATGAGGATATCAACAGGGTTTTTATCGGCGTATAATCAAGTTTTCAACCGTTTCATGACAGAAAAAAGTATAAACTTATTAAATTTGCAGTCAGTAACAGTTTTTGTTGATAACCGCCGTTAACGGCTGACAGTCAGAAGGTAATTATCAATACTGACCGTGAATAACCGTCTCTTTCGTGTTAAGAAGTTAACAGACAAGAAAAACGCCGGAAAGTTTTACACTTTTCAACGGCACATCATACAAAACATTCTTTTTTTTCTAAAAGAGAAAAGAAAAATATAAATATTATTGAATGTTGACAAAACGCAGGGACAAAACTCACGGCACGTTACTTAAACGTAAACTGCGAGTCTTTCAATGATAATAAAAAACCGATGATATATGAAAAAAGTTTTTTCTTTAATATTGATAAGCTTTATGCTTTCGTCAGTTGCTTTTGCCGCCGGCAAGGGCAGCGTTGACGCCGTCACGATGGTGTCTTACGAGCAGAGATATTCGGATTATGAAGGTACGTTGGCGTTGAAGAACAACACCGATAAGGAAATTTATTATGTAAGTTTCGTCATTACCTATCTTAACATGTCGGGAACGCCGCTCGACTATAAAGAATTTTCAAGAAAAGTAAGGATTGCTCCCGGAATGACAAAGAAGTTGAATATTCCGGCTTATGAACGTTCCAGAAATTATTCTTATTATAAATCGGAAGCAGAACTTTTAAATCCACACAAATTTAAAATTAAGTTTGAGTTGAAGAGATATAATAATGTGAAAAATAATAAAAATAAAGTTGATGAATTAAATTCTGAAAATTTGATTTTATTAGATACGCCTTCTGATAAATCCGACTCTGACAATGGTTTTCCAAATAATTTTTATTATGTGAGTATAATAATTATTTTATTAGGAATAATATTTGCAATAGGTTTGTATGTCTTGGTTGCCGTCATGGCAAACAACAACGGACGTAGTGTCGTGATTTGGTTGCTGATGAGTCTGTTCTTCACACCTCTTCTTATAATTATTGTTTTATTATGTATCGGTAAATCAAACGATTATTACGATAATGACAGATTTAACAGAAATAGAGAAAAAGAATGGGAATAAAGAATGAAAATACGATTATTATATGAAACAGGAATGGATTGAAAAAGGATATGTGTCGGAACCCGTTGCAGAGGGTACCGACCTCGCCGCAGAGATACGGCGCATGTGTAAGGAGAAAAACGCCGTAATAATGGCGCACTACTATACCGACGGCAGCGTGCAGGAGGTGGCCGACTTTATTGGCGACTCGCTGGCGCTGGCGCGCAAGGCGGCCCAGACCGATGCAGACATTATTGTGATGTGCGGCGTTCACTTCATGGCTGAGACGTGCAAGATACTCTGTCCGGAGAAGACCGTGCTCTGTCCCGACGTCAACGCCGGATGCTCCCTCGCCGACTCATGTCGTGCCGAAGATCTTAAAAAATATAAGGAGGAGCACCCGGGCTACACCGTTGTGAGCTATGTCAACACCACGGCGGCAGTAAAGGCGCTGACAGATGTCGTCGTCACCAGCGGCAACGCCAAGAAGATAGTCGACCTGTTGCCCGAAGACGAGAAGATTATCTTCGGTCCCGACCATAACCTCGGCTCTTACATCAATTCTGTCACAGGTCGGAACATGCTGCTGTGGAACGGTGGCTGTCATGTTCACGAGCGTTTCTCGACAGCCGAGATTGTGCGATTGAAGAAGGCACATCCCGGTGCGCCCGTCCTGGCACACCCCGAGTGTAAAGGTCCCGTTCTCGCCCTTGCCGACGTGATAGGCTCCACCGCCGTACTGCTCGACCACGTCATTGCAAATCCTACGGGCGAGTACATCATCGCCACCGAGTCGGGCATACTCTTCGAGATGCGCCGCCGTTGTCCCGAGGCAACCTTCATCCCCGTGCCGCCGGAGGTAAGCGAGGGCACCAAGGTGTGCTCCTGCAACGAGTGTGAGTACATGAAGCTGAACACCCTCGCCAAGATATACAACTCGCTGAAATACGGTTTCCCGACGGTCGACGTGCCCGAAGAAGTGGCACGCGAGGCTGTGAAACCGATAAACAGAATGCTCGAAATGAGCTGAAAACAAACAAGATATATCGCTTGTAACGGTAAAAATAATCTGCATGGAACAAATATTAACGTGAGTTCGACGAAATAAACGCGGCGCCTCGGCAGAAGCAAAATAAGTTTTTGATTATGCCGAGGCACCGTGTTTTTTTTAAAATAAAAAATATAAAGAATAATGAGAATACTTCTTTTAGGAGAGGCGAGCTTTGTCCATTCGACGCTGAGAAAGGGCTTTGAGGAGCTGGGACACGACGTGGTGCTGATGTCTGACGGCAACCACGGGCGAGGATGTCCGCGCGACGTCGACCTCGAACGTGACATGACAAGAGGTAAACTCGGCGGACTGACGGTGCTGTGGCGGCTGCTTAAAAATGCGCGACGGCTCTTCGGCAACGACATCGTGCAGATACATAATTACCAGTTCGTGCCATTGAAACCGGCTTGGAACAAGGCGCTGCTCTTCCTGTTGAAGATAGGCAACAAGCGCGTGATAAAGTGCTGCCTCGGCGACGACTGCATAGTCTTCGACGGACAGCGGCGCGGTATCCTCGCCTACTCTGACACGCATATCGGCACACGACCGATAAACGTTGAGGAAAACCGGTGGCGCATCGAGGAACAGTATCTGCCGGAGTATGTCGACGCCTGCCGTTACGCCAACAGCAAAGCCGACCTGCTGCTGCCATGCCTCTACGAATATTACAGATATTACGATCTGCCGGAATATCATGACAAGCTGCGTTACTTCCCTCTGCCCATCGAGATACCGGCGAAAGGCGGCATATCGGATGATAAAAGGTATGCTTTTGCCGGGCAAAAGACCGTCGATGGCGAGGTAAAAGACAAGGTTCGAGTGCTTGTGGGAATACAGAAGGAGCGCGACTATATCAAGGGTGCGGCATACGTCGGGCGCTTGGTTGAGCAGGTGGCGCGCGAGTTTCCCGACAGGATAGAGGTCCTTACGGTGTGCGACGTGCCTTACACGGAGTATCTGTCGCTGCTCGACCGTGCCGACGTACAGGTGGACCAGCTCTACTCTTACACGCCGTCGATGAACTCGATAGCCGCCATGGCTCACGGCACGGTGGTGATAGGCGGCGGCGAGGAGGAGTATTACGACTTTATCGGTGAGCCGACGCTTCGCCCGATAATCAACGTCCGTCCCGGCGACGACGATTATAATCTCGCCATCCTGCGCCGCACGCTGCCGTTCAGAGAAAAGATAGAGGAGCTGAAACGTCAGGGCTTGCTCTTTGTAAGCAAACACCACGATTATCTGAAAGTATGTAAACAAATTGAAAAATTGAAAGATTGAAAGATTGAAATTAAATGTTTTTTCGCAAAAAACAAATTTGTTATATCAAAAAACAAAGATGATAGATGCCTCAATGTAAATATTTTAATTTAATTGTCTATAATTATTGTTTGATATTTGTAAAAATATTATATTTGTGAAGTAATAATCTGATATACTGTTAAAAACATTTATCAAACACAACTATTAAAAACACATTATTTATTATGGGACCATTAAAGAAAAGTATGATGGTGGGAATGGGCATAGCCGCTTTGTCGCTTTGCCTTCCACAGACGACTATGGCGGCTGACGTCAGCCGACCGAGTACCTCTGTTCTTCCGCAACAGGAAAAGAGTCAGCACGTCCGCGGCGTTGTTCGCGACGCACAGGGACAGCCGCTTATCGGAGTAAGCGTCGTTCCTTCCGACTCTCAGAAACAAGGCGTCATCACAAACACCGAAGGACAATATGACGTTGTGGTAAAAGGTGGCACGACGCTTAAATTCTCTTACATCGGCATGAAGACAAAGTACGTCACCGTAAAGCCCGGTGCAAACTATGACGTAGTGCTGGAAGAAGAGGCCGACATGATCGATGAAGTGGTTGTAGTCGGTTACGGTACGATGAAGAAGAGCGACCTTACCGGCGCCACAAACTCTCTGCGCAACGAGGCCATCACCTCTGTCCTTGCATCCAACCCGATCGAGGCGTTGCAAGGAAAATCAACCGGTGTAGCCGTGTTCACCAACAACCAGCCGGGCGAGGCGCCGACGATGCGTATCCGCGGTTCGGCATCAATCAATTCAAGCTCCGACCCGTTGTACGTTGTCGACGGCTTCGCGCTGACCGACGGTAACATGAACGACATCAACCCCGCCGACATCGAGTCGATCGAAATACTGAAAGATGCCTCTGCAACAGCCATCTACGGTTCGCGCGGTGCCAACGGCGTTGTAATGATCACCACAAAGAAAGGCTCGCAGGGCAAACACAATATCAACGTTCACGCCAACATGGGTATTAAGTTGCGTTCACGCCTTATCGAGACAATCTCGGGACAGGACTTCATCGATTATATCAATGCGGCCAACGTGGCACAAGGCGGCGTGAAACCATTCCCCAACGGATATGACGGACCCTTCTACGACTGGCAGAAGGAAGTGATAAAGAGCTCGGCAATGACGCAGGACTACGGTCTGACGCTTGACGGAATGTCGGGCGAGACACGCTACATGTTCTCGGCCGGATACTACGATCAGGAAGGACTCATGGAGTCGCAGGGCTTTGAGAAATTCTCTCTGCACTCAAATCTTGACCACAGATTTAACAAATGGTTCTCTATCGGAGCCAACATGCAGCTCACCACTTCAAGACAAAACATCCAGACCGACCCCATCACCAACGACATTTTTAGATACGGCTGGCCAACGGATGCTCCATACACCGAAGACGGCTCTTACAATATCATCCAGCACGGTGAGGTGTTCAACCCGCTTGCAGACATCGCAGCGACAACCGACCGCGTGAAGAGCACCCGCTTCATCGGCAACTTCTACGCACAGGTTGACTTCACCAAGCACTTCAACTACAAACTCAACATTGGTTACGACACGAAAAATTCAAACCAATACCGTTTCCTCTCATCACAGACAGCCAAAGGATTGCAGTCAGGCTCGAAAAACAGTTCGGGCATGCACAAATGGGCAAACTTCGAGTCAAGACTGATGGATAACATCTTTACCTATCAGAACCAGTGGGGCGACCACCGCATGTCGTTGACCGGCGTCTATTCTTGGCAGGACTACAAGTACAAATACTCTCAGATGTCAGGAATATTCTCGAACGACGACCTCGGAGCACACGACTTCTCAGGAGCTGACCCGACATCTTTGAAGACAGAGAGCGACATTTACAGCAACCGACTGATATCTTGGACAGCACGCGGCACATACGCTTACAAAGACCGTTACCTCCTCACCGCGACAATACGTTTCGACGGTTCGTCACGCTTCGGAAAAGACTCCAAGTGGGGTACTTTCCCATCGGTAGGTATCGCTTGGCGCGCATCCGAAGAGCCCTTCCTCCGCGACAACAAAATCATCACCGACCTCAAGCTCCGCACCAGCTATGGTGTGACCGGTAATCAGGAAATCGGTAACTACAAGTCGTTGGCACGCTTGGCGACAAACCCGTCAGACGCCAACTATTCAGACGGCACAAACTCAATTCAAGGCTTCTTCGAGTCAATCGGAAACTCAAACCTGAAATGGGAGAGCACCTATCAATACGACTTCGGCTTCGACCTCACCCTTATCGACCGCATCAACATCAACTTCGACTACTACAACCGTCAGACCGAAGACCTGCTTTACAACGTTCCAATTCCTACATCGTCAGGCTATTCGACCGTATTGAGCAATATCGGCAAGGTGGCAAACCACGGTATCGAGTTTGCTGTCAGCGCCGACGTGTTCAAGAACAAAGACTGGACCGTGACCGTAGGCGGTAACTTCACTTACAACACCAACAAGATCAAGAAACTGTATGACGGCGCTGACCGCGTTGTCATCAATGACGGCTCCGGAAAGACAGGCCTCTCGGCTGTGCTCGAAGTGGGTAACCCCGTCAACGGCGTTTACGCTTACCGCTCTCTCGGCATTATCAAGAGCAAAGAGCAGCTGGACGAGTATATCGAGAAGATGCCTAAGCTCGCCGGACTCGTGGACATAGGTTCAGAGATGTACAAGGACGTCAATAACGACGGCAACCTCTCGATCGACGACGCAGAGTGCATCGGAAGCATCGAGCCCAAATACTTCTACGGCTTGAACCTCGGCGTGAAATACAAGGACTTCAAACTTCAAGTTTACGGACAGGGCGCGTTCAAATACGCATCAATGGCAGGCGCCGAAGACTATTATATAAAAGATACCAAATGGTCTGTCGCTTATCAGAACATCGGCAACTACTCTCTTTGGGTTGACAACAGCGTTAACAACAACTTCGGTGTTCCCTCAAAGGACGGATACCGCGACATGTGGAGCCCCACCAACCCCGGCGGTACCGCTCCGGCAGCAGGCGCAAAGGGCGTTGTGCTCTCTGACCGCACCAATGCCGACTGGTCTTACTTCATCCTGAAAAACATCCAGATGAGTTATGACTTCACCAAGCTGCTGAAATGTAACTACATCAAGGGACTGCTCTTTACGGTCAACCTCCAGAACTTCATCACGTCAGCCAACCACCCGGGCTACAACCCCGAGAACGGCGACGTATCCAACCCTTACGGAAAGTTGGTTACATTTGGTTTAAACGTTAAATTCTAAACCTTTAATCGATTAATAAAATGAAAGCATTCAAATATTTGATGGCTGGTATCGCCATCTCGACATTAGCGTCAAGCGGCGTCGTCCTTACAAGTTGCAGCGACCTTGACGAGAAGCCGTACACCTTTACCGACCCGGGCTCATATTATCGCAACGAGACGGAGATGCAGACGGCATTGACATCAACATACAACCGTTTCCGCCGTCTTTACAGCGGCAACAACGCACTGTACCTCGCGGCTGTGGAGGTGCTCACCGAGCAAGGCTGGCCCACGTACAACAAGGACGATATGGAGAAACTCTCACAGTGGACGACGGCCAACAGCGACAACGTCGTAGGTGTGAAGAATATCTACAAAATGGCTTACGAGTGCATCAACCGCGCCAACATCGTCCTCGGACGCGTTGACGGCGTAAACATGAGCGACGAGGCGAAGAAACGCATCAAGGGACAGGCTCTCTTCCTCAGAGGATATACATACTTCCACCTGCTCCGTCTCTTCGGAGGTGTGCCCCTGCCCACCACTTACACCAACGGTCTGGCAGGACTCAACATCCCGCGTGCAACAGTAGACGAGACTTACGAGCGCGTAATCAAAGACCTTGAAGACGCCGCAGGCATGCTGCCTCCGCGCGGAACAGCGGGTTACGATGTATGGCGCGTGTCAAGCGGCGCAGCCTATGCGGCACTTGGCGAGGTATATCTCTACCGTGCGTCGATGAACGACAACAACAGAGATTATCTGACAAAGGCTCGCGATTACAGCTATAAGGTCATCGACCAGCACATCTACGACCTTATGCCCGAGTTTACGGACAACTTCTACTGGTTCAACGAGAACTCGAAGAACAACATTGAGTCAGTCTTCGAATTGCAATATTCTCCGCAGCCTGGACAGAGCAACTGCATGCACATACGTTTCGGTCTCGGCTTTACCAACAAGGCTTACATGGGCTGCTATCAGTACGCACGTTTCGGCGTCTCCGGATACCTCTATCGTGAAATGGTACAGAACGGCGACAAGCGTGCCAACGCCATGCTGACATACTTTGAAGGTATCTGCGGCAACGACCCGGGCGCCAAGGAGAGCCAGCCATGCCGTTACAACGTCAACACCCTCTGCTGGGAGCCGAAGGCATGGAACGACCGTTCAGCCGAGATGCGCGCCGTGTTCAACTGCAAGTACTTTGACAACCGTACTCCCGCCGATCTTGAGATGCCGTGCGCCAACTTCCCCATCTTCCGTTACTCCGAGGTGCTCCTCAACTATGCCGAGGCAGCAAACCTGTTGCAGGCAGGCAGCGGACTCGCAGAGCTTAATCAGGTGCGCACACGTGCCGGTCTGACGCCTCTGCCCTTAGGCACGTCACAGCAGGACATCGACAACGACATCCTGAACCAGCGCCGTTACGAGTTCGTGGGCGAGGGTAAGACCTTCTTCGACGAGCTGCGTAAAGACAAGCTCGCCGACTACGCCACGGAGAAGTGTGCCAAGGCATCGGCAGAAGGCATAACCTACTTCGGCGGAGAGATTGTCTTCAAACCCAAGAAGACCTATCTCTTCAAAATCCCGAAGGGCGACCTCGACAGCAACCCCGCTCTCAAAGACGCTCAGAACCCTGACAACGTGTCGAAGTAAATGAAGAATGAAGAATGAAGAATAGCGGCTCCGCCGCGAAATCAAAGTTTGCTTTTTTGAAGTTCAGAAGTACAGGAGTACAGAAGTTCAGACAAATGCAAAATAAATAAAGAATGAAAGTTACCTTGTTAAATAGTTTAACTTGGTAACTTTCATTCTTCATTCTTCATTCTTCATTCTTCATTCTTCATTCTTCATTCTTCAT
>CAJMQT010000078.1 GCA_905215655.1 uncultured bacterium
CGAGGTCGTAGTGACCGGTATGCAGAAGATGGACAAACGTCTGTTTACGGGTGCCGCCACAAAGGTAGACGCAAGCAAGGCAAAGCTCGACGGTGTTGCCGACGTGAGCCGCGCCCTTGAAGGTCGTGCCGCCGGTGTGAGCGTTCAAAACGTGTCGGGTACGTTCGGTACGGCACCTAAGATCCGTGTGCGTGGTGCAACCTCTATCTACGGTTCGTCGAAACCTCTGTGGGTTGTCGACGGTGTCATCATGGAGGACGTTACCGAGGTAGACGCCGACGCCCTGTCTTCGGGTGACGCCGCGACGCTTATCTCCAGCGCGATAGCAGGTCTTAACGCTGACGATATCGAGAGTTTCCAGATTTTGAAAGACGGTTCGGCTACATCTATTTATGGTGCGCGCGCGATGTCAGGTGTCATCGTCGTCACCACGAAGAGAGGTAAGGCAGGCTCGACAAAGATCAGTTATACGGGCGAGTTCACGATGCGCCTGAAACCGAGTTACAGCCAGTTCAACATCATGAACTCGCAGGATCAGATGTCCGTTTACAACGAGATGTATAACAACGGTTTCTTCTCGTTCACACAGTCTTACCGTGCTGCGAGCAGCGGTATCTACGGACGTATGTACCACCTTATGAACGACTATAACTCCGTGACCGGCAGCTACGGTCTGCCCAACACGCCGGAGGCTATGGCGGCATATCTGCGCGAGGCTGAATACCGCAACACCGACTGGTTTGACGAGCTGTTCAGCACGGCTATCATGCAGAACCACTCAATCAGCATGTCGTCAGGTACGGACAAGGCGCAGTATTACGCTTCGTTCAGCTACATGGACGACCCGGGATGGTCAATGAAGAGCAAGGTAAAGCGTTACACGTCAAACATCAACGCGATGTACAACCTCAGCAAGAAGGTGTCGTTGAACATGATCGGCAACGCCAGCTACCGTAAGCAGGAGGCGCCGGGAACTATGAACGGCAACGGTGCCAACGTAGTGACGGGAGAGGTGTCGCGCGACTTCGACATCAACCCCTACTCTTACGCCCTCAACACCTCGCGTACGCTCGACCCCAACGCTTACTACCTGAGAAACTACGCTGCGTTCAATATCAAGAACGAGCTTAACAACAACTACATGGATCTCGACGTGGTTGACATGAAATTCCAGGCAGAACTGAAATACAAGCCCATCACGAAGGTTGAGCTGTCGGCTCTCGCAGCATACAAATACTCCACGACCACACAGGCTCACCGCATCAAGGAAAACTCCAACCAGGCGCTGGCATTCCGCGCCATGGACGACGCCACCATCCGCGACAACAACCCGTGGCTCTACACCGACCCCGACAATGCCAACTCGCTGCCGGGAACAGTGCTCCCCGTCGGAGGTTTCTACCGCGAGACGAAATATAAGATGAACAGCTGGGACTTCCGTGCCACGGCAAGCTACAACGACGTGTTCAACGACACGCACATCCTCAACGTCTACGGTGGTATGGAAATCAACAACACCGACCGTAGCCGCACATTCTTCAACGGCGTCGGCATGCAGTACGAGATGGGTATGCTCGGTTCTTACGACTACAAGTTCTTCAAGCAGGCGAGTGAGGAGAACTCAATCTATTACTCGATGAACAATGGTTACAGCCGCGAGGCGTCATTCTTCGGCACGGCCACCTATTCTTATAAGGGACGTTACACCATCAACGGCACAATGCGTTACGAAGGCTCCAACCGCCTGGGTAAGGCGAGAAGCGCACGCTGGCTGCCCACATGGAACATCTCGGGAGCATGGAACGCTCACGAAGAGCCGTGGTTCAACAAGCAGAAGGTGCTGTCGCACGCAACGCTGAAAGCGTCTTACTCGCTGACGGGTGACAAGCCCGCCGTTACCAACTCGCAGGTAATCATCAGCAGCTACAACCCGTGGCGTCCGTTCACAGGCGACAAGGAGAGCGGTCTGGAGATTTACGACTTCTCCAACCCCGACCTGACCTACGAGAAGAAGCACGAGCTGAACCTCGGCGTTGACCTCGGTTTCCTGAACAACCGCATCAACTTCTCGTTCGACTGGTACACGCGTAACAACTACGACCTGATCGGTCCGAAACGTACATCGGGTACCGACGGTACAATCACCAAGTACGCCAACGTGGCAAGCATGAAGTCTTACGGTGAAGAGTTCACCCTCAGCACGAAGAACATCGTGACAAAGGATTTCAACTGGAACACCGACTTCATCTTCTCTCACACGAAGAGTGAGGTTACAAGCCTCGACGCAAAGACACGTATCATCGACCTTATCTACGGAAACGGTTTCACGATGGAGGGTTATCCTTATCGTGCGCTGTTCTCGATGGACTTCAAGGGTCTGAACAGCAACGGTCTGCCGACCTTCATCAACGAGAACGGCGAACTTACGGTCAGCGACCTTTACTTCCAGTCGTACAACACGCAATATCTGAAATATGAAGGTCCTACCGACCCGACAATCACAGGCTCGCTCGGCAACACCTTCTCTTACAAAGGCTGGCATCTCAATGTCTTCATAACTTACGCCTTCGGCAACGTGGTACGTCTTGACCACGCATTCTCTTCGAGATATTCAGACCTCGACGCCATGCCCAAAGAGTTCAAGAACCGCTGGGTGGTATCGGGCGACGAGAGGAGAACGAACATCCCGGCAATAGCCGACCTCCGTCAGTTGCAGAACGACAACCAGCTGAGCTACGCTTACAACGCCTACAACATGTCGACGGAGCGCATCGCCAAGGGTGACTTCATCCGTATGAAGGAGATTTCAATCGCTTACGACTTCCCGAAGAACTGGATCAAATTCATCGGTCTGAGCTCGGCAAGCGCAAAATTGCAGGCCACCAACCTGTTCCTGATTTACGCCGACGACAAGCTGAACGGACAAGACCCCGAATTCTTCAACTCAGGCGGTGTAGCCGTACCTATGGCTCGACAGTTCACATTCACCCTGCGTCTGGGTATCTGATAAAAACAAAAATTATAAAGCAACATGAAAATGAATTTATCAAAATATATTGCATTTTGTGGGGTCGCCCTGATGACGCTCGCATCGTGCGACAGCTTTCTTGACAAGCTGCCCGACGACCGCGCCGAGGTGGATAACGGAAACAAGATTACCAGTTTCCTGACATCGGCTTACCCGACGGTGGCAAACACCCTGATAAACGAATTGAGCACAGACAACGTCACGGACAACGGACGTTCTTACTCGGCAACAATTCTTTGCGAGGATGTCTATCGTTTCAGAGATATCACGGACGAGAGCTTCGACTCGCCCAGACATATCTGGAACGGATATTATACGGCGGTAGCGACGGCAAACCAGGCTATTGCGGCTATCAACGAGGCAGGTGCCGAAGGCTTGAAGGCACAGCTCGCCGAGGCTAAGCTCTGCCGCGCTTACTCGATGTTCGAGCTCGCTACGACATTCTGCATGGCTTACAACCCCGAAAAGGCTGACGAATATCTCGGTCTGCCCTACCCCACGGAGCCGGGAGTTGAGGTCATCGAGCGTGGAACACTCCGCGAGCTTTACGAGAAAATCAACAAGGATATCGAAGAGGCTCTGCCCGACGTCAACGACGCCATCTATTCGGCGCCCAAGTATCACTTCAACATGAAGGCGGCTTATGCCTTTGCAGCACGCTTCAACCTTTATTACATGAACTACGAGAAGTGCATCAAATACGCAAACATGGTGCTCGGCGATACGCCGAAATCGCTTATGCGCGTTTACGAGCCTTACACGGCGTTCGGATATGATGACATAGGCAACCGCTACATCATGTCGTCAGAACAGGCGAACCTCATGCTCGTAACAGCCGGAAGTATTGCAGGACGTTGCATCAACAGCCTCAGCTCACCGCGTTTCGCATTCAGCTCGACAATGGCAAGTTACGAGGTCATCTGGCCGGCTATGCCTTGGGGCTCGGGCTCTACCAACACGACATTGTATGTCGCAAACATGCTTTACGGCCCGGGATACGTAGTAATCTTCCCGAAAATGGTCGAGAACTTCGAATACTCGGATAAAGTGACGGGCACAGGTACGCCGCATATCGTACGCACCGCGTTCACGGGCGACGAGACAATACTTTGCCGCGCAGAGGCTTACGCCCTTTTGGGTGGCGCCGAAAACAACGCAAAGGCTGTTGCCGACATCAACACATGGATCGAGACTCACTGTCGCGAGAGCAAGGGTACGGCTGTACGCCCTGTTTTGACGCTCGCAGACATCAACAACTTTATCGGCGAACTCGACGTGGCTCCCGTAACGCCGGAGACCTCGCGCGACCGCTCTATCCGCAAAAAGTTCAACCCGCAAGGATTTACCGTGGCGGAAGGCACGCAGGACAACCTCCTTCAATTCATCCTTCACATGCGCCGCATCGAGACCCTGCACGAGGGCTTGCGCTTCATGGACCTGAAACGTTACGGCATCGAATTCACTCACCCCGTCGCAACGGAAGACCCTGTTATCTTCAAGGCAGGCGACCTCAGAGGAGCGATCCAGCTGCCTAACGACGTGCTCAGATCAGGCGTAGAGGCTAATCCGAGATGATTGTAAAACAAAGAAAAAGAACAGAAACAATGAAACATATAAGTTTAATTTGGCTTTTTATCGCCGCTCTCGCATTTGCCGGATGTAGCGACGACGACCTCAGCCCGACGAGCGTCATTCCCGATGACACTACAGAGAAAAGCGAGTTTGACAAATGGCTGGACAAGAACTACGTTGACGAGTATAACATGCGGTTCCAGTATCGCTACAACGACAAGGAGACAGACCAGAAGTACAACGTAATTCCCGCAGAGCTCGACAAGTCGTTGGCTCTCGCCATACTCGTAAAGCATGTATGGCTCGAGACTTACCGCGAACTGGTAGGCACAGAGTTCATCAAGACTTACTGCCCGCGCGTCATACAGCTGGTCGGCTCATACCTCTACGACGCACAGGGTAAGATTGTGCTCGGTACGGCGGAAGGCGGTCTGAAAGTAATGCTTTACGGCGTCAACAACCTCGACATCAACAATCCAAGAATTAACGTCGACGACCCTTATGAGCCGAGAAACGCGTCTCCCATCGACCTGAACTATTGGTACTTCCACACCATGCACCACGAATTCTGCCACATCCTTACGCAGACAAAGAACTATTCTACCGAATTCCAGACAATCAGCTCGGGCAAGTATCACGCCAGCGACTGGATCAACGTTAAAGACGAAGACGCGGCTACCGAAGGCTTCGTAACGGGATACGCCAGCAGCGAATACAACGAGGACTTTGCCGAGGTGTTCGCTTGTTACGTAACAATGTCGAAGACCGGCTGGAACCGCATCATCGAACAGGCAGGACCGGAAGGAGCAGAAATCATTAACCAGAAACTCACGATCGTAAGAGAGTACTTCCAGAACAGCTGGGGCATCGATCTCGACAAACTGCGCAGCGTCATCCTTCGTCGCTCGGCAGAGGCTCCGACACTCGATTTACGCAACTTAAACTGATTTGACAATGAAAAAGTTACATAGCATCATCACACTGCTTGCAGGCGTTTTTGCCTTTACGGCATGTACGTCTGAGGTCGATGACATTTTCAGCGAGTCATCCACCGACCGCATCAAAGCCGAAATGACGAAAACAAAAGAAGTGTTGGAGTCGGCGCCGAACGGCTGGGTAATGGAATATTACGGCTCGTTGACCTACGGCGGATACAACGTCCTCATGAAGTTTGACGGCGACAACGTGACCGTGGGCAGCGAGAAGGTGGGCAGCCACCACAACGCAGGCATAGGAACGGACGGCAAGGTCGTTACCGCGACGTCGCATTATAAGTTCGAGAACAGTCAGGGTCTCGTGTTGTCGTTCGACGACTACAACGAGATTTTCCACTACTTCTCTGACCCGAGCAACGCCGATTACGGTCAGAACGGCGACGGAATGGAAGGCGACTTGGAGTTCCGCGTCATTTCCGTAACGCCCGAGAAGATCGAGCTCGTCGGCAAGAAGCACAATACAAGAATTTACATGTATCCCGTTCCGGCAGAAAAGACGTGGGAAGATTATATCACGGAAATAAGTGAGACGGAAAGTTTCATGACTTCACGGTCTTACGAGTTTGTGGTTGAAGGCTCGGAGCGCGAAATCAACGTCACCACTTCTTACCGCCGCCTCGTCTTCGAGTACAAAGACGATATCGGAGACAAAAAGACAGTTGTTGCCCCGTACATCGTAACGAAAGACGGCTACAAGATGTACAAGACCTATGACGTAGACGGCACGGAAGTGTCAGGCGTTGTCAAGGGAGAAACCGAAGAATTCTTCTTCCTCGAAGGCAATGACAAGGCACGCCTCTACACCTACGTCCCCACTCTTGCCGAGATGTTCCAGACAAACATGTGGTTCGTCAACTATCCCGACCTCGGCGAATTTGCCAAACCGTATTGGGACGAGATGCGCGAGAAGCTGAAGACGGCAGGCATGAACGGCACTAAGAACCGTCTGATATGGGCATTGTTCGGAACATACGGCGACAAACTGGCGTTCCACATGCAGGCAGGTTCGGACTACTGCTACTACGGCATCCGCGTGACATCGCTCAACGAAGAGGGCAGCGAAATCAAAATTGCAATAAATACGACGGTAAACAACAAGCCCGGTCGCGACTATTTCAAGTCATACGGCATGAACCGCGCAATGGTTCCGTTCTCCGGTCAGGGTTCACGCGGTCGTGAGTTCACTCTTACCACCGACAACAAGCGTCACCCGTCTTACATTATCCTTACGGACAAGAACGAGCCTACCAACGTGATTAAGTTGTGGGCAAACGAGGTTGATTATCCTTACGGAGACCTCGACGCCGACAAATAAAAATACCTTTTGAAGGCGCCCGGCAACGGGCATATAAACCTAACGCCGAGCGCTTTCAAATGATTTAATCAATTTTATTAACAAATTTATTTTTTAGTTATGAGAAAGTTATTACTTTTTATCTGTGCATCCGTCATTTCTATGACTGCTGCTGCGCAGAATGCTTTTACAGACCAAACCAAGGGTCTTGTTTACGCAAAGGCTCCTGTTGTAGCAAAAGTTAAAGTTATCGGTTCGGTTGATAACGTATCTGTTAAAGACATGAGCGCAATCAGAGCACAAATGGCTCAGGCTCCCGCACAAGGCGACCTTTATGGAACATACATCGAGGACAACTACAATGAAATCCACGAGTGTTCTTCTGCCGAGTTGAAAGAGAAGACTGTTGACGGAGTTACTTATGTCAATATGATTTTTGGCGACGGTTATGTAGATGTAATCGGAACTTATGATCCTGCAACAAGCAAGATTTCCGTTGAGCCTCAGGTTTGCGGTTCTTACACCGGTTATGGCAACTTCACATTGTTCGGACTCGGAGAAGGTGACCAGCCCGGATATGTAAAAGTTGACACCAAAAATCCTCTCACATTCACAGTTGAAGAAAATGGTACAATCTCGTTGAATCAGTACGGCTGGTGTGCTTATATGCTCGAATATGAACAACCCGGCTTCTGGAGCTTGGGTTTAAATACAAACTTCTTCAAGCCTAATGCTGTTCATGCCGGTGAAATAAGATGTTCTGAATCAAACTGGCAATATGCAGCATTTACAGATAAAGTTTATGCAGATGATATGGACTTTGCCGTTAATGTTCACGGTTTCGGTGGTCCAACCGGAAGAGGTTGTCTTGCAATCGATGTAAATGAGGACGGTACCGTTGCAGCTGCAACCGGTCAGGTTATCGCATATTTGCATCTTAGAAATCAAGAAGATATAAATACGTACGGAGAAAATTTCTACTTTAACGGATATGGCGAAGATGGTTATCCCAACCATGTTGAAAAAGAGTTCGTTTATGGAACAATAAGTGGTAATAAGATTACTTTCACCGAAGGTTTCGCTATCTGCTCTTTGTTGGATGCCGACGGCGCAGCTTATCAAATTGGTGGTTTCAGAGCGAATTCTACAATCACTCTTGACAACGGCAACTACATCGGAGCAGGTATCAAGGAAATCGGCGCAACGATGGAAGAGAAGGCTAAGAACGCCAAGACTTACAACATCCTCGGCCAGCAGGTTAACCGTGCCAATGCAAAGGGTCTCTTGATCCGCAACGGCAAGAAGTTCATTAAATAAACTTTATTGAATTAAGAATTAAGAATTAAG
This sequence comes from uncultured bacterium, assembly GCA_905215655.1. Taxonomy (GTDB): domain Bacteria; phylum Bacteroidota; class Bacteroidia; order Bacteroidales; family Bacteroidaceae; genus Prevotella. The sequence goes on from CAJMQT010000078.1 coordinate 8,237, forward strand.
AATTAAGAAAAAATGTCTCAGGGCTTTCGTCCCGACAAGGCATATTTTCTTAATTCTTAATTCTTAACTCTTAATTTTTTTTTAATTCATTTAATATGAAAACACGAATATTCCAAATCATTATTATGCTTGCTGTTGCTGTGGGTGCATACGCCATCCCGGCGAAACCCGGCAAGCTGACGGTACGCCAGCCCGACGGCAGCAGCGTGACGTTGGTGCTGCATGGCGACGAGTTCATTCATTTCACCACAACCTCAGACGGTTACACTGTTATACAAACCGGTGAAGAGTGGCAGTATGCCGTGAAAGAGAACGGCGTGTTGAAGGCGTCGGGCATTACGGCGCACGACGCTGCGGGACGTATCGCGAGCGAAGAGGCGTTCCTGCAAGGCATGAAGAAGATGATACATGCCGACATGACCGCCGAACAGAAAGCGGCAAGAGCACGTGCACGCAGCCTCTGGAACACAGAGGAGGGCAATGACGCCGTGGCGAAAGCGCCGACGGTGGACTATGACAAGTTCCGTGGTTTGGTAATACTCGTTGAATTCAGCGACCGCTCTTTCTCACGCTCGGACATCAGCAACATCTTCGACTCGATGATGAACACGGAGAACTTCAGCGGTTTCTACACGACAGGCTCAAATCCGCAATGGATAAGCTACACGGGCAGCGTACACGACTATTTCAGAGACAACTCGATGGGCAAGTTCGCCCCGAAGTTCGACGTTGTAGGTCCGGTGAAGATAA
>CAJMQT010000079.1 GCA_905215655.1 uncultured bacterium
CCTTTTACCTTCCAAAAGGCAAGCTTTTACACGCTAAAAGACCGCCTTTTAGCGTGTAAAAGGCGGTCTTTTGGAATGCGTTTTGCAATATGTTGAATGTCAATAAGTTACGTTGTGTGATATGATTTATATCGAATGTCTCTTGAAAGTGCCGTCACCGATACCGGATTTTTGCGTTTTTCTTTACAAAATATCGGTGCTTTCCGGTAGGGAACATGTATTAATAATAACGGAAAAAACCGATGTGTAGGGACGTGCCTTTGGCACGTTTAATCTGATTTACGATGATTTGGGTTTAAACGTGCCAGAGGCACGTCCCTACTTACGTCGAAGGAGGATTTCTGCACGTTGGTTTGTTTCGCCTTGTGTGGTGGAAAAACGACCCTGCCGTCAGGCAAAATAATCTTTGAGCTGTGCCGCCAATGCCGCCAACTGCTCCGGATTGTCGTTGCCGAAGCGGTTCCATACGTTCCGACACTCGTCCATCAGCGGTGAGTCCGTCTGTCTGTCGCGTTTCAGATACGGGTCGCACGCCTGAAAGACCGTCATCACCTCTTCCACCAGTTCAGGTTTTATGCGCATCATCTTTGCCAGTTCGATCACCTCTGGCGTCTCCCTTACCATCGTCGCCGGCGTCAGTCGGAAGTACAGGTCGAGCACCAAAATAAGCATCATCGGCGTCAGCTGCGGTTGGTCGGCTATCGGTCGGAAGTCACGCTCGAACGTCTCCCTCACGCCTACGCCGTTGTAGAACGCCTCGTTGCTGCCGAAGCCCCGCATCCGTCGCAGCGTCTTGACGTCGCGTGCCAGCCGTCTCGGGTTGTCGCCGTAGACCTGCCACAGCCGTTCCGTCTGCGGTGTTGCCGCCCGTCGCAGCTCGAACATCCGCTCGTAGAGCAGCCGCGGCGGCAGATGCAGCTCGAGGGCAAGCTCTACCATGCCCTTTGAATATATCGGTTTGATGCCCGTCGGCTTGCGCAGAAACAGTTGCATAAGCAGCAACCGATAGTCGTCGGACCATAAAGGATGATAAGTCATAATATTAAATAATGTGGTTTTCTTTTGCGAAGATAGCAATTTAAATTAAGAATTAAGAGTTAAGAGCGAAGAATTGTTGATTTAAGGAGTTTTCAGGAGTTAAAAAGTTTGTTTTCAGGAGTTCAGGAGTTAAGAAGTTAAAGGAGTTAAGACAATACTTTTCCGCTTGCGATTATGGTTTTAAAAATTAATTTTGCAGGTTTATCCACCAAACATTTGTCTTAACTCCTTTAACTTCTTAACTTCTGAACTCCTGAAAACAAACTTTTTAACTCCTAAAATAATCCTTAATTATTAACTCTTAACTCTTAATTTCCTCAAATTCTTCCCGTATTAGAAAAGTTTGAAGTAATTTTGCAAAATATATATACCTATTTTAAAATGAACCTGACAAGTATAGTAAGCCGAGCCTTCCTGAAAAGACAGAAAGAGCTCGAACGACATATCAACGAGGGCGGAGCGCTGCAACAGGAAGTGCTCGAATACCTCGTGGACAGAGCAAAAAACACGGAATACGGCAGACGATGCCTGTTCAGCGGAATAAAAACGTATGAGGACTTCGCACAGAACGTGCCCCTCAACTCTTACGAAGAACTGAAAACATGGATAGACCGCATGCGCCATGGAGAGGCGGATGTGCTCTGGCCCGGCGTGGTGAAATGGTATGCCAAGTCGTCGGGAACGACCAACGACAAGAGCAAGTTCATCCCCGTAAGCCGCGAAGGACTACAAAACGTACACTACCAAGGCGGTAAAGACGCCGTCGCGCTGTATCTGAGAAACAACCCCCGGAGCCGCATCTTCGACGGAAAGAGCCTCATTCTCGGCGGCAGCCACTCGCCCAACTACAACCTGCACGGCAGCCTTGTGGGCGACCTCAGCGCGATATTGATCGAGAACATCAACCCGCTTGCCAACCTTGTGAGGGTGCCCAAAAAGCAGACGGCGCTGCTCTCCGACTTTGAGATAAAGCGCGACCGCATAGCCCGCGAGACGCTCAACGCCAACGTTACCAACATCAGCGGCGTGCCCTCATGGATGCTCTCCGTGCTTACAAGAGTGCTCGAAATAAGCGGTAAGAACACCATCGACGAGGTATGGGAAAATCTCGAGATGTTCTTCCACGGCGGAGTGGCGTTCACCCCGTATCGCAAGCAGTACGAACAGATAATCCGCTCGCCGCGCATGCACTACATGGAGACATACAACGCCAGCGAAGGTTTCTTCGGATTGCAGAGCGATCCGTCTGATCCCGCAATGCTGCTGATGCTCGACTACGGCGTCTTCTACGAGTTCATACCGATGGATGAGTTCGGTAAGGAACACCCGACGGTCGTCCCCCTTACCGGCGTAGAGACCGGAGTAAACTATGCAATGGTAATCTCCACCTCCTGCGGACTCTGGCGTTACATCATCGGCGACACCGTGAAATTCACCTCAAAGAACCCCTATAAGTTCGTGATAACCGGCAGGACAAAGAGCTTTATCAACGCCTTTGGCGAAGAACTCATCGTCGACAACGCCGAGAAAGGTTTGGAGTACGCATGCCGGGAGACGGGAGCCGAAGTGTCGGAATACACCGCCGCCCCCGTATTCATGGACGACAACGCCAAATGTCGCCACCAATGGCTCATCGAATTCAAGCGTGAGCCCGCCGACATCGACGCCTTTGCCGACATCCTTGACCGCCGCTTGCAGGAGATCAACAGCGACTACGAGGCTAAAAGGTACAAAGACATCACCTTGCAGCACCTCGAAATAGTCAAGGCACGCCCGGGACTGTTCAACGACTGGCTCAAATCAAGAGGCAAACTGGGCGGTCAGCATAAGGTGCCGCGCCTCAGCAACAGTCGTGAAATAATAGAACAGATGCTTTTAAAAATGAAGAACTAAGAATTAAGGATGAAGAATTTTAGTTACCTTTGTAATGCAATAATGAGGCTGACGGAGAAGACGAAGAAACCGGAAAGTCATGAAAGAGCCTGCAAAAAAGGCGCTTTCGGCATGCCCTTATTCTTCAATGGCTTGCGTATAACTGCTTTCCGCAAATCTTCATTCTTCATTCTTCATTCTTCATTCTTCATTTTATTGCTCGTTTCATGCGCCAAGATGGGCTCGCCCGACGGCGGATGGTACGACGAGACGCCGCCGACCATCACCGGAAGTGCGCCCGCCGACAAGGCGACAGGCGTGAAAACGCGAAAGATAAACATCTATTTTGACGAATACATTCAGGTGGACAACCCGACGGAAAAGGTCGTCATATCGCCTCCGCAGCTCGAAACGCCCGAGATAAAGGCGGGCGGAAAGAAGATAACCGTCGAGATAAAAGACTCGCTGAAAGCAAATACGACATATACGGTCGACTTCTCCGACGCCATCAGCGACAACAACGAGAACAATCCTTTGGGCAATTACACCTACACGTTCTCCACCGGCGACCACATCGATACGCTCGAAGTGAGCGGCTATGTGCTCGATGCGAAAAATCTGGAACCCATCAAAGGCATTCTCGTGGGACTGTATTCAAACCTCAACGACACGGCGTTCACAACGTCGCCGATGCTCCGCGTGTCGCGAACCGACAGCCGCGGGATGTTCATTATAAAAGGTATTGCGCCCGGAAACTACCGCATCTACGCCCTCGAAGACGCCGACAACAACTATTATTACAGTCAGAAGAGCGAACGACTGGCATTCAACCATGACGTTATCGTGCCGTCGTGCATGCCCGACATACGGCAAGACACCATCTGGCGCGACTCCCTGCGCATCGATTCGATACGCCGCGTGGGCTACACTCATTTCCTTCCGGACAACATCGTGCTGCGTGCTTTCACCGAAACGCTTACCGACCGCTATCTGGTGAAGACCGAACGGCAGCAGCCTGACCGCTTCTCGCTCTTTTTCAGTTATGGAAGCGACACGCTGCCAAGCCTCCGCGGGCTCAATTTTGACGAGCGAAACGCCTTCATCACCGAGCCTTCGGAGAAGCGGGACACCATTACCTACTGGCTCAGAGACACCACCCTGATCAATCAGGACACGCTGCGCATGGAACTGAAATACCTTGCCACCGACACGCTCGGCGTGCTGCGGCAGCAGACCGACACGCTTGAAGTGTTGGCGAAAGAGTCTTACGAGAAGCGCATGAAACGCCTCGGACGGGAGCGCGAAGAGTGGCAGAAAGCGCAGGACAAGGCAAAGAAGCGTGGCAAAGAATATCAAACGGAAATGCCTGCGACGCCTCTCGAACCGAAATACATCATGACTTCGGAGCCGGATCCCGACCAAAACATCATTATCGAAATGCCTTCGCCGCTGCAAAAGGTTGACACCGCCCGTATACATCTTTACTCCAAGCACGACACATTGTGGTATCGCTCGCCTTTCCTACTGCGGGAGAAGGCTGGAACGCACAGGGTTTACGAGCTGTTGGGCGAGTGGCGACCCGGCATTGAGTACAGTCTTGAAATAGACACGATGGCGTTCACCGACATCTACGGCAAGACATCGGCGTCCATAAAGCGCGGGTTCAGGGTGAAGACGGAAGACAGTTATGCCTCCGTACTGTTCAATCTGGACGGCGTCGGAGATACAACCGTCGTGGTGCAGCTGCTCAACTCGTCGGACGAAGTGGTCAAAGAGACGGTCACTTCCAACGGAACTGCGGAGCTGTTCTACGTCAAGCCCGGCACGTATTACGCCCGGTTGTTCATCGACTCAAACCGGAACGGCGTCTGGGACACCGGCGATTACGCCGCCGACAGACAGGCGGAGACCACCTATTACTATCCCGAAAAGATAGAATGTAAGGAAAAATGGGACCTCACCCTTATGTGGAACCCCACGCAAAGGAGCTTGGAGAAACAGAAACCGCAGGCTGTTACCAAGCAGAAACCCGAGAAAGAGAAGACCATAAAACGGCGAAATCAGGATCGGGCGGACAAGCTCGGCGTGCCCATGCCACGCAAATAATGACTTCACGGACTGTAAATCCTGACGTTACGGACGGAAATTTCAGACGCCACGGACGAAAAATCCTGACGCCACGGACGGAAAACCTACGTTCGTCTTTTATCATTTAAATTCCTCAAAACGATGAAACATCTGAGAATAATGCTTACGCTCGCGCTGCTTACAGCGGCGGTCGTGACGATGACCGGACAATGCCGGATGAACAACACGGCGTTCAAGTCGGGCGAGGTGCTGTCCTACAACCTCTACTTCAACTGGAAATTCGTGTGGGTCAAGGCAGGAACGGCGTCGATGTATGTGGTACAAAGCAAGCATAAAGGTCAGTCGGCATACCGTGCCAGCCTTACGACGAGGGGCAATCAGAAGGTAGACAACATGTTCATCCTGCGCGACACGCTGCTCTGTTACACCACTCTCGACCTTGCGCCCCTTTACTATCGCAAGGGCGCTCACGAAGGAAAGCGTTACACCGTGGACGAAGTGTGGTACTCATACACGGGCGGCAAGTGCAATATCCGCCAGAGCCGGTTGCACGGCAGCGGGCGAAAGGAGACGCGGCAGTTTGCCTCCAACGAGTGCGTCTACGACATGATGAGCATTTTCTTACGTGCCCGCAACTTCAATCCGGCAAACTGGAAGCCCGGCTACATCGTCGATTTCCCCATCGCCGACGGCAATGGCACGAACCCGGCAAGGCTGAAATTCCGCGGCAGAAAGTCGATAAAAGGCGACAACGGCGTGAAATACAGATGTCTGGAACTGTCGTATATCGAGAAGGAAAAAGGCAAATGGAAAGAGATTGCGCGCTTTTTCGTTACCGACGACGACAACCACGTGCCCGTAAGACTTGACATGTTCTTGAAGTTCGGCTCGGCAAAAGCATTCCTGACGAGCATGAGAGGACTGCGGAACAACGTCGTATCGAAATCCAAATAACAATTAACGGGCTGATGAAAACACTTTTTTCGGTACTTGTCATGCTTGTGTCTGTAATGCCGGCGGCGGCACAATGCTGTGCCGGATGCGGTTACATGGCATGTGAGACGCAGCAGACGGAAGCGTCGGAAACCGCCGACGCCATCGCCGCTTTCATCAAAGACAAGCGGGCACGGATAGGAGTTGCTTGGACGGAGGGCGACAAACTCCTCACCGTAAATGACAGTCCGGACTATCCGATGATGAGTGTCTTCAAGCTGCATGTTGCCGTTGCCGTGCTCAGAAAGATGGCACGTGAGGGCACATCGCCTGATATGGTGCTGCACATCGGCGCCTCCCGGATGCAGAAAGATACTTACAGCCCGCTGCTGAGGCTGCATCCCGACGCTGATTTTGACATCTCCCTTCGCGAACTCCTGCGTTACAGCGTTGCCGAAAGCGACAATAACGCCTGCGACATTCTTATCGATTACGCCGGCGGCGTTGACGTGGTGAGCCGTGAGATGCGCTCCGTCGGCGTCAGCGACTTCCGGATTACGGAGACGGAGGCGACGATGCACGCCGACACAAGCCGCTGCCGCAACAACACAAGCTCGCCGAGCTCGGTGGCAAGACTGCTCCGCGACATCTTCGAGGGCGATATCCTGACCGGTGGCTACGCCCGTCTGATGCAGCAGACGCTGCTTATGACCACCACCGGAGCCGACAAGATAAAAGCCGGGCTGTCGCCCGACATGACGTTGGCGCACAAGACCGGCAGCTCCGACCGCTCTCCCGAAGGCGTCAAGACCGGAGATAACGACGCCGGAGTGATAACCTTGCCCGACGGCAGGCGCTGTTATCTGGCAGTCTTTATCAAAGACTCGGCGGAGAGCGACGCCGCCAACGCCGCCACAATAGCCGGAATAACAAAGATTATATTAAGCCGAACGATGCGACGGGAGGCTGCAAAATAAAACGGAAGGTCTGGACAAACACCGCTTTTATGTTGACCGGATAACATACGGACGTCGCGTTTTCAACTGCCCGTATTTGTCCCATAAGTCCCATTCCTCCCATTAATAAAGACAAAATAAGCAATGAAAAAACTTTTTATAGAGACCTACGGCTGCCAGATGAACGTGGCAGACAGCGAGGTGGTTGCCTCCGTCATGAAGATGGCTGGCTACGAACAGTGTGACAGCGTGGCGGAAGCCGACGCCGTGTTCCTAAACACTTGCAGCGTGAGAGACAACGCGGAGCAGAAAGTTCTCAATCGTCTTGACACCCTGCACGCCATGAACCGCAAGGGACGCAGGCTCATCATCGGCGTGTTGGGCTGCATGGCGGAGCGCGTCAAGGAAGATTTGCTCGAAAACCATCATGCCGACCTCGTTGCCGGACCTGACGCCTATCTCTCTCTGCCCGACCTTATCGCTCAGGCGGAGACGGGACACAAGGTGATAAACATTGAGCTGTCGACCACCGAGACCTACCGCGACATCGTGCCGCAACGCATCTGTGGCACGCACATCGGCGGTTTTGTGAGCATCATGCGAGGCTGTAACAACTTCTGCCATTACTGCATCGTGCCTTATACCCGAGGCAGAGAGCGCAGCCGCGACCCCGAAAGCATACTTCGTGAAGTGCTCGACCTGCGCGACAAAGGCTATAAAGAGGTAACGCTGTTGGGACAGAACGTTAACAGCTATGCCAGCCCCCTCCCTGCCTCCCCGAGGGGAGGAGAGGGTGATTTGGACGAGGTAGAAAGCCATGTAGTCCCCTCTGATAATGTTGAGGACGGCGATGTGCGTGTCATTTCCTTCCCTGCGCTGCTCCGCATGGTAGCCGAGGCTGTGCCCGACATGCGCATACGCTTCACCACGAGCCATCCGAAGGATATGAGCGACGAGACCCTTCGCGTAATAGCGGAGATGCCGAACATCTGCCACCACATACACCTGCCCGTGCAGAGCGGCTCTGACCGCATACTGAAACTTATGAACCGCAAGTACACCCGCGAGTGGTACATGGACCGTGTCAGGGCTATCCGCCGGATAATACCTGACTGTGGAATAAGCACCGACATCTTTGTGGGCTATCACAGCGAGACGGAAGAAGACCACCAATTATCTCTCTCGCTGATGCGCGAGGTAGGTTACGACTCGGCGTTCATGTTCAAATACAGCGAGCGACCGGGCACTTACGCCTCCAAGCACCTGCCCGACGACGTGCCCGAGGAGGTCAAGCTGCGCCGCCTTGCCGAGATGATAGAGTTGCAGACAAAACTCTCAGCGGAGTCGAACGCCCGCGACGTGGGCAAAGAGTTTGACGTGCTGATAGAAGGTTACAGCAAGCGCAGCCGCGAACAGCTCTTCGGCAGGACGGGACAAAACAAGGTAGTGGTGTTCGACAAAGGTTCCCATCGCATCGGCGAGACCGTCAGAGTGAAAATCACCGACAGCTCAAGTGCCACATTAAAGGGAAAGACTGTTTAATTAAGAATTAAGAGTTAAGAATTAAGAATTAATGGGTTAAGAAACGAAGTTCGGCGTTAAGTCAATTAAGAAACGAAGTTCGGCGTTAGCCAATTAATGATTTTCGATTTATAATCATAGGAAACGGCATGTTTTCTTACGGATTATAACTTTTCAAAGGCTTTTCCTTACAATTTTCAACGCAAAATTATTGATTTCCAAAAGGCGGTCTTTTAGCGTGTAAAAGACC
>CAJMQT010000080.1 GCA_905215655.1 uncultured bacterium
ACTCTCGTAACGAAAGCCTATGAATAATGCAGGTTAAAAAGCAATGTGGTATTTTCCGGTACTCCTTAACTTCCAAAAATATTTTTCTAAATCGTGTTTCACACCTTCACGGGTGTGTAAATCGTTACGTGACAATGAGATATGGTGAATGCCGGTGGTTCCGCCGGACGTGCGTTTATGAATAGTGTTTTTTATCCTTCACGGTAAAGCACATGTAGACAGCTTGTTACGGTGAAACATGGTTCGGGTAAATTGTAATCGGTTATGAAAGGCCTTTGGAAAAATCCCAATTATTGCTGTCCGGTAAAACAATTTTGATGGAAATGTTTTACCGGACAGCAATATTTTAATTTATGATTATGCGTAAAAGCGTAATTATCAATCAAGCATTACTGTTGTATTCCGAAGTCGGCTTGTTGCTTATTCACCTCTTCAAGAGTACGCTGTCGCTCTTCTTCCGTCATTACAGATTGGTTGGAATTGCCGGAGCGTATTGTACTTGAAATTGTAGTTGAAGGCTTGTCTGTAAAGCACGACGGCAGATATGGAGCAACGCTCTCGATAGTCAGGGTTGCAGCGGTCGGTGCATAAGTGCCTTCGTAATAAGAACGGGCGGTAATCGTGATTTTGCCCGGTTTGTCGGTTGCCTGTATCAGCACGGGCGCACTTCCCCACTCCACTATGCGCGGATTTGCCAAGATTTGTTCTCCATCTCCGATTATACTGCCCTCACCTTCAACAGTAAAGTAAATGTTGTCTTTTGCCAGCCGTTTTACATTGCCGTTATCGTCGGTAATTTCGGCAACAACGACGATGAAGTCACTTCCATCAGCAATCAGTTCTTTACCCATTTTGTCAGCATAAAGACGTATTTTTGTCGAGCGGCGTGAGGGCATTTTCTTCTCTGTCACCACCACCTTGCCGTCTTTTATACCCTCTGCAAGGAGCGAAACACGCTGCCAATTACGCTGTTTGTAACTGTACTCCCGGGCTTTCCAGAAGTTCCAAAAATCTTTGAAAACAACCGGTGAACAGGGCTTGTCATTATCATTATGAACCACCGGCTGAGTTGCGACCTTATCGCCATCAAACATTGTCAGGCGAACGCTGTCGCAGTTGGAGAATACTGTCACATCATTCTCAGAGAACTGTGTCATTTCGTTGGCTATGAATATCATCGGCTCTGCGTCTCTCTGTTGCGAGCGGAACATTTCGAAAGCATATTTCTTCTGACGGAAGGCATCGTAAATGCCTCCGTAATAAGTGTCGGGATGATAGCCGCGCTGATGGTCGAACGGGTGCCACTGACAACCTCCGATAAACTGGCGTCTGCCGTGATACATTTCTCCATAACTGTCACAAAGAGAAAGAGCCTGCATCAGTTGTGGCTTTTCACCCCACGAACGAGATGCCCGGTTCAGATTGTTATGCGCATACCAATCATCCACAAGTTCGCCAAATTCACGTGTAAAGACGCATTTATCATCAGGCCAATTGCCTTTTCCGATGTTATCTGCCCAGTCGTAAACTACGTCATAATTATCTTTTACGCCAGCCGATTGTACATCTGCCACTGCCGCCGGACGTCCGGGATAAGGAAACTCCTCTTTTGTTATCTCCAACGCTCTTAGTGCAAAGTTCTCGGGATAGCGCGTCTCGTTGAGAATAGGCTCCCACATAAGCACGCTGGTGTGATTGCGATCTCGACGAATAATTTTCTGTGTATTAGCGTGAACCTGCTCTCCAAAATGCGGATCTTTGTTCCAATACTGCCAACCGGGTGTAGGTACGATGATAAATAATCCGAGTTCATCACATGCATCCATGAAAGCCGGGTCCATTGGATAGTGTGCCGCACGAATTATCGTCATGCCGGCGTCACGCAGGCGTTTTGCGTCACGCCATTGCTGACTGTTCGGCATGGCATTGCCAACGTAAGCAAAATCCTGATGGCGGTTACCTCCTACAAGCTGGTGATAAGGCTTACCATTAAGCCAAAAACCGTCCTTACCTCTGAACTCTGCTTTGCGTATACCCATACGCACCATTCCTCCATCGACAGTCTGTCCTTTGTTTACCACCGTCAATTCGACATTATATAAATAAGGTGTCTCCGGTGACCAAAGATTTGCTTTCTTTATTGTCGTTCCAAGCATCGCCACAGCTGTTCCGCCGGCAGCAATTTTGACGTTCTTTTTTAGTGTTGCCACAGTTTTTCCGTCCTTGTCAATAATTTTTGCAACGACGGCAGGAGACGCAGCCGACTTAGATGTGTTAGTGACTTCAACATTAACGAATACGTCGGAACTCTTCTCTGAAATATTATCATAATGCAGGAAGACTCCTCCACCCGCAACTTTATTCGCTTCAATAGCGTCGGTTATAGAAATCTGAGACTTTCCGATAAGCCAAACATCGCGGTACATTCCGCCGTGATAGCAAAAGTCAAGAGCCGTCTGTTTTTTTCCGGGAGGATACGTTTTATCATCGCTGTTGTCGGCTTTGACCGCTATCAAGCATTTATTCCCCGCCTTAACACCAAGCGCTGACAGATCTACGGTTATCGGCAAATAACCTCCGAAATGTTCTTTCACTTTCTTGCCGTTGACAAAAATGTCCTGTTTGCCCATTATCGCCTCAAAGTGTACAGTAATATTCTTGCCCTTCATATCAGCCGGCATGGTGAAATGTTTGCGATACCAAATTACGCCTTGGTAATTCCTGCTGCCGCTCGCCTCTGACGGTTCAAGCCGCGCCGTATGAGGAGCACATACCACCTGCCACCTGCTGTCATCAAAATCAACAGCTTCCGCTCCTTGAACGTCCCCCAAATTAAAGCGCCATCCCTGATTAAAGTTATAAATTATACGTCCACTTGAAGGTAAGGGGAATAGACCTGCAACAGAAGCAGGCCCAGAACCGCCCCCTTTCAAGAAGAGAGGAGAGCTGTATGCCTTTATGGGTAAAAGGGGCAGAACGATGAGAATTACAGAAAGAATTTGAATTTTGTATTTATTCATTACGTATTTCTTTTAAAATCAATTTAGAATGAAGTCAAACAAATATTATAACCAATAAAGGTAATCGCTCCCTCTCTTTCGGAGAGGGAACGGTGGAAGGAGGTTGTTTGGAAAGAAATCCGGATAAGACTGTTCCTCTTTACGGTTTAACTTCCACATGTTTTATCCTTTGTCTGCGCCAAGTATAGATGCAATGAAGATTGCCATCGGCGGATTGGATTATCGACGGATAGGAATACTGGCTTATCGGAGAATCCTCCAATGTAATCCAATGTTTCCAGTTCTCACCATCCTCCGAAATCATAAGAGATAGCGGTGTTCGCAATCCTTTACCATTCTTTATGCCTTTGGGGACAGGTTTTTCATTGCAAATCATTACGTGTCGACCGTCTTTAAGGGTGACCGCATCAAGTCCGCTATTGTTGTTTGGCGTATCGATAAGTTTCAGTTTTGACCATGTAAGACCGTTGTCCGAACTGTATGTTATGCCCACATGCTCGCTGCGTGTTCGTGCTACTGCTGCAAGACGACCGTCTTTGAGTTTCATTATTGCCGGCTGAATTGCCTTTACTCCTTCGTCGGCGGTTACATATTCCGTGCGTTTCCATGTCTTGCCCATGTCGTCGGAATACTCGAAATACAGTCTCCAACCACCTTTCTCGATGCTCGTCGGTGCAATAAGACGTCCTTTGCTGAGTATCGGTTTGTTCTTTACCGGACCGAGATAATTCTCGTTCAGCGGTTCACGACGGCTCCAAGTCTTGCCGCCATCCTTTGACTTTATCACCCAACCGGTCCAGTCGGCAACGTTACTTCCTATCTTGAAGAAGAGCAGCAAGTCACCTCCGGGCACTTGATAAATTACCGGATTCCAGCATGCCTTGCGCTGATAGCCTTCCGGATTACGACGAATTTTCCCGTCAATTATAGGTCCTTTCGATGCAGGCGTTGTCGTGCTGTCAAGACCTGACAGTCCGGCAAGTTTCGCCTCTTCGCTTCCCGTCTTGAACACGCCGTCGGCAACAAGCTGAGGAGCCGACCATACATCGCTGCCTTTTGCCTTGCGGCTTATCCAGATACAAACATCCGGATTGCGTTCTTTCGTTCCTCCGAAGTAGGTAGCAATGAGGTCACCTTTTGTCGTTTCTGTAATCGTAGCCGAATGGCACTCCGGAAATGATGTTCTTTCGTACAAGAACTCGTTTGCAATAACAACTTTGTCTTGCACAGGCATAGTTTCCGTAAAATCATAAACACCTGAACCGATGTTCTTTACCGAACCGTCGGGCATGTGAAGTTCGGCAGTTGTATTAGCCGGAATTTCCACATGCCATGTCAGCTTGCCGGCTTTCTTGCTCCATCGGCTGACAATCATGCCGTAAATTGATTTATAAGATGCGTTTATGTCGTTAATCTCATCAACATTGAAAGACGGCGCCATAACAATATGTTTGAAACCTGTCTTTGTCTTGTCAGAGCTTATTCCCGCGACGTCTTCATAAATCCAAGATACAAGGTCGCCAAGCAGCATTATATGGTTGCCGCTGTTCATGCTCGGATTTGCCGTGTCACCGTTCCATAATTCCCAAATGGTTGTAGCGCCTTTCTCGGTCATGTAGCCCCAGCTCGGATATTTTTTATTTGTTGCAAGCAGCCAAGCGATATCGCCACGTCCCATATCCGTCAGTCCGTGCATAAGCCATTGAACACCAATGACGCCACAAGAAATAAATCCTTTATTATTGGTGATTATGTTTTTTATTATATTCTTCTTTACCTCTTCCTTCACATAGCTGTCGTCAATCATGCCGAAAGCAAAAGGAAGAAGATTTGCGGTAACGGTGTTGTTGCCGTAGAACGTGCTGTCCGGATAGAGCAGATGATCCTGAACTTCGCTGGTTCCGCGGTTAACGGTCAGGAATTTCTTGTTGAATGCCGCCTTTGTTCGTGCCGCTTCATCGGCAAACGCCTTTGCATCGGTATCCTTCTGCTGCATCAACGCATACTTCTCCATAAGTTTGTTGAGGCGGTAATAGTAAGCCGTCGCAATCAGTGTTCCGTCGGTCACGCGTTTGGGGTCCTTACTGTGAATCATCTTCATCTCCTCGGGCGGGACGCACCAGTCGCCGTACTTGTCACGCGGCATCAGTCCGTCCTTGCCATACTGATATTTCAGATGGTCCAACCAGAGTTTTACCTTTGGATAAAATTTACGTATCGGCTCATCATCGCCAAACTGACTATACATCATTTCGAGCGAGAAAGGCAGGGCTGCGGGCCATGTCACGTTATCCGAATAATAGTTCCAGTATGCCGGTGCGACATCAGGAATACATCCGTCTTCACGCTGTGCCTCAACAATGTCGCGCGCCCACTTTGTGTAAAACTTGTTATTGTCGAAGACAAAAGCCTCTCCGAAACAACCTCTCGCATGGTCGCCCAGCCACGGCTGGCGCTCGTCACGCTGAGGACAGTCTACGGGCATGCCTTTATAATTGCTAAGAATGCCCCATTCCGAATTTTTATACACCTTATTTAATATGGTGTCCGCACACTCGAAAGAGCCTGTATGCTCCATCTCGTCGCTGATGACCTCACCGAGAAAATCTTCCACGGTGGCGTTTTTCAACCCTTTGATTTCGGCATAGCGGAAGCCCTTGTATGAGAATACAGGCGACCACCAGCGGCTGTTCTCCTTGCCGTCGGCAACATAATAGTCTGTGGTAAGGGCGTGGCGGAGGTTCTTGCGGTAAAGCGAGCCGTCCTTTTCGAGCGTCTCCGCAAAACGAACGCTTACTGTATCGCCGGCATTTACGTTATTGATGCACATTTTCAGCCATCCGGCAATGTTCTGACCGAGGTCTATTATTACTCCGTCGCCATGTTTGCGGATACTCACGGGCTTGATGGTTTTCAGCACTTTCATGTTCGGACTCATCGCCCCGCGCAATGTTCCGTAAGGTATCGCCACCCTCTCCGCCTTCATCCATCCGGCGTCGTCAAATCCCGGTCGTGTCCAGTCGCCCAAGTCTTTACGGGCGTCATATATCTCGCCGTCGTACTCGTTGTTCGAGCGGATCGGTCCGTCGGCATTCAATCTCCATTTTGTATTTGTCGAAACAACCTTTTTCTTGCCGTCGGCAAACTCGATTATCAGGTTCGCACGCAGTTTGGGATAGCCGAAGTTGGTAATCTTGTACGGTTTCTTATTCTGCTGCATGGTGAAGTAGCGTCCGTTGCCGAGAACCACACCGATGGCATTTTTTCCGGAAAGCATCGAGGTAACGTCGTATGCGTTGTAGAGGACCGTCCGTCGATAATCGGTCGGCGCGGGCGCAAGGACATCATCACCGACCTTCTTGCCGTTGATATATGCCTCGTACATGCCAAGTCCGCTGATGTAAAGCGTGGCACGCTTTATCTCTTGGTCGACGTCAAACTCTGTTCTGAGGTAGCGCGAACTGAGACGGCTGTGTATCTCTTCCACATCCCAAGGCATTGCCTTGTCGAGTCCAATCCACTGTCCGCTCCAATCAGCTTCATTGAGCAAGCCGACGTTACACATCGCCGTCTCGCTCCAATCAGACTCTCCTTTGGTGGTGCTGACCTTCACACGCCAATAACAGGGAGTATTGCTCCGCAGCGTTTTTCCGGCATATCTTACCCATTGAGACCGGTCGCCGTTGATTTCGGTGTCCCAGAGGTCGCCTTCAAGACGCTCGGCTTTCTCCCGCGTTGTGGCAACGATAATTCGGCATGAAGTCTGCATAACGTCCTTTTGAGTTGACGTTATAACCCATCCGAAGCGTGGAGCAGGCGTGTCAAGGCTCATGGGACTGACCATGCGCTCGGTCTTCAACTCGCTCACGGCAACCGGGAACGACGCCTTGCGGCTGGTCTTCTTCTTTGCCGCCGTTGCCGTCAGACCGACGCATAGCGCAAGGGCGATGAATAATATCTTCCTTATCATTGTTTTTCAGCTAATTCCGTGTCGGTTTTGTTAATGTAATTCTTGCTTGCGTCAACAGCTATCAGCACACGGTCCGAGCCACGCAGGTAGGCGGCGTCGTATGTAAATTCGGTTACCTTGCTGTCAAACTCGCCGACGTAAGTCAGTTTGCCGTCTGACGGGTTCATCCACCATACATTCTTTTTAGCGCCGCTTATCTTGCCGAGGTCTATCTTCATGGGCTTTCCGCTGTAATTATATACCAGCAGATAGTCGTTGCCGCGGGTCGCGATAACACGGTCGTAACGCTCGCCGTTCTGTCCGGCAATAATGCTCTGGTCGGCTACACGCTCGGTGAACGGGAAGCTGAGCATCAGCCATTTAATATATTTCATCTGGTTGTAGCCGGGGTCTTTCATAGCGTCCCACCAAGGTTTCTCGGCACCGAATGACGCTCCGAGACCGGGACGGATAAACTGCATGACGGAATTATGACCATAGGTATGACCGAAACAGCCTGCGAAGACAGCCCAATAAGCATAACGGCGAACGTCATAGTCCTGCCAGCGGGGAGCAGAGAAGTCGTGAAGTCCCTGCGGAATATCCTCGTATGAGGGTTCGCCGTCGATGACGGGGCGCAGAGGTTTCTTCTCGAAACTCATGTCGACATAGGTCCAGTTGTCTTCCTCCGTGTTGTCTTTGATGGTATAGTCGCCGTCGCCGTTGCGCTGTCCATAACGTCTGTGTCCGCTCTGAAACATGTTGAAGTCCATCCATTCGCGGTCGTTATACCACCAAGCCGACGTTGTGCGTCCTCTCGGATGGAAAGTCATGATATGGTTTTTGTCAACCTTCTTAATTGCACGTGCCAGCGCATCCCACACCTCGGGCTTCTTATTACCCATGATGTCGCCGCCGATCATCCATATAATATTAGGATTATCTTTATATCGCTCGCCGAGGAACTTGCCGAGAGCGGCAGCTTTCTTAACGTCCATCTGGTTAATCATCGAGCCCCAGATACAGTCCATGGCGATGTAAATGCCGTTACGCTCGGCTGCGTTAACGATGTAATCGAGATGATCCCAATAGCCGTAGACGCCCTCTTTGGTGTACTTCGCGAAGTTGAAGTCGGCGTCGTTTGCCTGTTGTCCGTAAACGTTGAAGGTGGGAATGGCGTTCAACACCTGAATTTGTTCCACGTTATAACCTGCCTGACGGTCTTTCGCAAGGAAGTATTCTGCCTCTTCACGATTAAGACGTTCGGGCAGAAGCCATGCCGTGTTTCCCATCCAGAAGAACGGCGTGCCATTCTCATGCACGATATAAAGATTGTTGTCAGACACTTTCAGTCGTCCGTTTTTCCACGGTTTGTAGACTTTACTTGCCGCATTTACGGCGAGTGCGCTGAGCAGAAGAACAGCGATGATGAGGATTTTCTTGTTTCTCATGACCTTTGTATTTTTAGATTTATAGATTTAGCATAAAAATTTGCAGGATTATTAAAGAATAGCGACAGCCAAGTCGACAATGACGCTGACTTATGACTTGATATGTTTTTCGTGGTACTATACAAAAATAATCCT
>CAJMQT010000081.1 GCA_905215655.1 uncultured bacterium
AATGAAGAAAATTTTTACACTCGTAGCCATGGCTTGCATGGCACTCGGCGCTATGGCGCAAACAGAATGGAACTTCTCAACTTGGACGATGGCTTCATTTGCCGAGACAACAACTATTGACGGTTTGACCATTTATGCAGCTGCTGATGCAGGGGTTACCATTGACGCTAACAATAAGACTGTGGATGGTGTTAAATATACCCAGCGTTTGAAATTAGGAGGTGCAGGTGTCTTCGATGAAGCAACAGCCGCTCCGACAGCTCGCGTTCTCGAGTTTGACGTAACAGGACCTTGCAATATTTACGTAGCAGCAATGTCTTCAACCTCTTCTGCGACAGACCGCGTCTTGGTTGCATGCGCAGGAAACAAGGACAATAAAATAGGCGAGTTTACCGTACCCGGACCGACATTGGGTTCTTACACTTATAATTATACCGGAAGTGAAGCTACAAAGATTTATCTTTACTCTATGACCGGCGGCATTAACATTTACGACATCAAGGTAACTGCCGGTTCTTCTGCAATCAGCAACATCGCAGCTGACGCACAGAACGCCAACGCCCCGGTTTACAACCTCGCAGGTCAGCGCGTAGGCAAGGACGCCAAGGGCGTGCTCATTCAGAACGGCAAGAAATTCGTTCGATAACGATTAATCACGAATAATAAGAAAAGCACATTACCAGATGTGTGTTACTGAGGGGTTGTGTCAAATCTTACCAGACGTTTGGCGCAACCCTTATTTCTCTGAAACAAACACAAACAAGTTGCGAACGACAAAAACAAACAAAGAAACAAGCGAAACAAGCTGCAAACACATCTTAATCTACTAATCAAAAAGTCCGGATACGGACAAACATACTACACCCGTCGCGCGCAAGAACGACAAACGGCGCGGCACAAATCTACTGACAATCAAAGATTTTGACAAAATACGAAATCACGCGATTTATCATTTTATTAAATAACTAAATTAAAAACTATGTCTGTTAATTTGAAAACTTTTCGGACTGTGTTACTGGCTCTCTTCGCCTTCATGGCGACGGCAGTCTCGGCACAGACAATCAAAGGAAACGTGAAGGACACAAGTGGTGAGCCGATTATCGGCGCCTCGGTAAGGGAAGTAGGCACGAAAAACGTTGCCGTGACCGACCTTGACGGAAACTACTCCATCAACGTTACAAGCGGCAAGGAACTTCAGTTCTCTTACATCGGAATGAAGACCAAGACCGTGAAAGCCTCCGGCAAAAGTACCGTAAACGTAGTGCTCGAAGACGAGGCGACAGCCCTCAACGAGCTTGTGGTAATCGGCTACGGTGCCGTAAGAAAGAAAGACCTTACAGGTTCCGTTGCAACGGTGAGCAACGAGGCTCTCCAATCTGTGCCCGTTGCAACGGCGGCAGAGGCGCTGACAGGTAAGATGCCCGGTGTCAACATCACAACGAGCGAAGGCTCGCCCGACGCTACTGTAAAAGTTCGTGTGCGTGGCGGTGGTTCAATCACCCAGAGCAACGACCCGTTGTTCGTTGTCGACGGTTTCCCCGTGGATGATATTTCTGATATCCCCGCAAGCGACATCGAAGACATCACCGTCTTGAAGGACGCATCTTCAACGGCAATCTACGGTTCACGTGGTGCCAACGGTGTAATCCTTGTAACGACCAAGAGCGGTAAATCAAACAAGGTCAACGTAAGCTATAACGCTTATTATAGCTGGAAAAAGATTGCAAAGACTCTCGATGTCCTCTCTGCAAAAGATTACGCAACATGGCAGTATGAGCTTGCTTTGCTGAAAAACAATAACGATCCTACCAAGATTTCGTCTTATACGGATTATTTCGGCAATTATTCCGACCTCGATATGTATGATAATATTGCCACCAACGACTGGCAGGATCTAACCTTCGGACGTACCGGCAATACATTCAATCAAAGTCTTAACATCAACGGCGGTTCGGAAAACATAAAATATGCGTTCAGCTACGCCCACATGAATGACAAGGCGATTATGATTGGTTCTAATTTTAAGCGTGACAACTTCAGCTTGAAACTGAACACCAAGCCGACAAAGAACACAACTTTGGACTTCCAAGTTCGTTACGCCAAGACAATCATTCGCGGTGGCGGTTCTAATGATGCAACAGGCTCTTACGACACCGACAAGCGACTGAGATATTCGGTTATTTATTATCCGTTCCCCCTCGCTAACCTCGATCCCAACGCAGGAACCGATGATGACGACCTTGGCAACCTTTACAACCCGCTTGAATCAACTCGCGACAACGACAGAAAGAAGACCCGTAAGAACTTCAATATGTCGGGAGCATTCGGTTGGACCGTAATCAAAGGTCTTAAACTGAAAACAGAGTGGGGCTATGACTATTACAATCAGTACGACCAGCGCTTCTTCGGTCTGACCACTTATCAGGCAAGAAACTATGCCGATCAAACTTATGCAAACACGCCGCAGATAACCCTCGAAGACGCAAACCGTGAACGTTTCCGCAATACTAATACGGCAAACTTTGACTTCAAAAATGTTTTCGGAAAGAACAGCAAACATTCTCTGAATGTGCTTGCCGGTCATGAGTACGTTATAACAAAAAAACGTACCAACACAAGTTTGGTAGTTGGTTTCCCGACTGATTATACAGCCGATAAAGCATGGAAACTCAGCTCTCAGGGTGTTGCTGCATCTACCGCAGATGTTTACAGCCCGGACGACAAACTGTTGTCATTCTTCGGACGTGCAAATTACAGCTTCATGGAGAAATACCTCGTCAGTGCAACATTCCGTGCCGACGCTTCTTCTAAGTTCAGCAAAGAAAACCGTTGGGGCTACTTCCCCTCGGCAGCCGTTGCTTGGCGTATCTCTTCTGAGCCGTTCATGAAAGGCACACAGAAGTGGCTTGACGACTTGAAACTGCGTCTCTCTTACGGTACCGCAGGTAACAATAACATCCCCGCAGGACAACTCGTTCAAGAATATGCCGGTTACGACGCAAATGCACCACAAAGAACTTGGATTAACGGTTTCAGCAACTTGTTGCGTCCTTCAACTTACATGGCTAACTCAGATCTGAAATGGGAAACAACCATTACACGTAACCTCGGTCTCGACTTCTCATTGTTCGGAAGTAAATTGACCGGTAGTATCGAAGCTTACATCAATACCACAAAAGATCTTTTGATAGAATTCCCCGTTGCAGGTACGGGATACGACAAGCAGTATCGCAACATGGGTGAGACAGAGAACAAAGGTCTTGAATTCAGTTTCACATGGCACGTTATCGATAAGAAGAACTGGGGTATCGACCTGAGCGGAAACATTGGTTTCAATAAGACAAAGATCAAGAGCCTCGGACGTGACGACTTCGGTTGGAACACAAACTGGGCATCTACTGAAATCGGAAACGACTTCAAAGTTGCAGTAGGCAGCGCAGTCGGAGAAGTTATCGGTTATAAGGGTGCAGGACGTTATGAAGTCAGCGACTTTGACAGATACGACGCAACAACCGACACATGGGTTCTTAAAGAAGGTGTAGCCGACGCTACCGCGACAATCGGTAAAGTTCGTCCGGGTTCTATTAAGATTGCCGACCAGATGACAGTTGACACCGACGGCGACGGAATTGCTGATGCTGGCAACGGAACAATCGGTACTGAGGACATCGTGAAGATCGGCGACATCAATCCTGACGCAACCGGTGGTTTCACAATCTCGGCACACGCATACGGATTTGATTTGAGCGCAAACTTCAATTACAGCATCGGCAATCAGGTTTACAATGCCAATAAGGTTGAATACACCAGCACAAGTAAATATCAGTATAAGAGCATGATTGACATCATGGCTTCCGGCAGACGTTGGACAAACCTCGACCCGGAGACAGGCTTGTTGTGCAACGACCCTGTAAGACTTGCAGAACTTAATGCCAACACAACGATGTGGAGTCCGTATATGAGCAAATATGTTCTTACCGATTGGGCTATCGAAGATGCATCATTCCTGCGTCTGAACACTCTGACGCTTGGTTATACCGTGCCTAAGTCTATCACAAGCAAAGTGGGCATCAGCAACCTGCGTTTCTATGCAACGGCTTACAACGTATTCTGTATAACAGGTTACTCAGGTTTCGATCCCGAAGCTGACTGTGTCCGCAAGACAAACCTTACACCGGGTGTCGATTACTCGGCATATCCGCGCAGCCGTTCATTCGTGATTGGTTTGAATTTAAATTTCTAATCATTTAAGAAGCAAAACAATGAAAAATTATATAAAACTTTCACTGATTTCTCTGTCAATGGTAGGATTGGCATCTTGTGATATGGATGCGCCTTCTCAATCTTCATTAGACGGACAATCGGTGTTCTCAACCTACAAATTGGCAGAAGCAGAGGTAATGACAATCAATGTCTCTTTTGCCGAGACGAACTCGTATCGTGGACGTTTCTTGCCCTATTACGGCATAAGCACCGACCTCGAAGTGCCGAGCGGCAGCTATCCGGCGTTTAAAAATAAGACTGATGACAAGCAGAGCCTTTACAATTACGCGACGCTCTTCGACAACAGTCAGATGAATACCGACAACAACGCTTATGCAAAATTCTATGAGGGTATTGAGCGCGCAAACCTCGCTATCGAGGGACTCCGTCAGTATGGCGACGTAGAGAACAGAAAAGACATGGCGCAGTTGTTGGGCGAGGCTCTTACACTGAGAGCCGTTATCTACAACGACCTTATAAAGGCTTGGGGTGACGTTCCGGCACGTTTCGAGCCGATCAACAACTCTAACATCTATCTGCCGCGTACCAACCGCGACGTTCTTTACAAGCAAATTCTTGCCGATCTTAAAGAGGCAGAAAATTACTGCTACTGGCCTAACGAAAGCCCGATTACTTCAACAACTGAGCGTGTAAGCAAATCTTTTGTCAAAGCATTGCGCGCACGTATGGCTCTCTATGCAGGCGGTTATGGCTTGCGTGGCGACGGTTTCCGTCTGAGCAAAGATCCCGAACTGGCACCTGAAAAGATGTATCAGATAGCAAAAGAGGAATGCGAAGATATCATCAGACAGGGATGTAACACGCTGGGAAGCTTTGAGGATAACTTCAAGAAACTTTGTAAGGATGATGTTACAGCCGGTGGCGAGAGCCTTTGGGAAATTCCGTTCTCAGCCGGACGCGGACGTGTACTTTACACCTTTGGCGTGAAGCATAATGAAAAAGACCAGTACACACAGCAGGCACAAGGCGGTGTGGTAGGTCCGACTCCCTACCTTTATTACGACTACGACGTGGAAGATGTACGTCGCGACATAACCTGCGTGCCTTACGATTGGAGCAAGGAATTGACCAACGGCCGTTCGCATCAGGAGTTGCGTGGCATTCACCAATGGTGTTTTGGAAAACTGCGTTATGAGTGGATGAACCGCATCGTGACATCAACAAACGACGACGGTGTCAACTGGCAGTATATGCGCCTTGCAGATGTATATCTTATCGCAGCCGAGGCAGAGAACTATCTTAACGGACCGAGTGCAGGATGGACTTACATGAAACCGGTGCTTGACCGTGTTCTTCCCGCTACAAAGGTTGCAGCCCTGCAAGCTAAATATACCGCAAGCCCAGAAGCATTCTTCAACGGAATCGTTGAGCAACGTGCGTTTGAATTCGCAGGAGAGTCTTTGCGTAAGGCAGACCTCGTTCGTTGGGGTATTATCGACGCCAAGATGGCTGAGGCAAAACAGAAGTTGCGCGACCTTTCAACAAGAAGCGGTGCTTACGCCGACCTGCCCAACAAGTTGTATTACAAGTTGGCTGACGACGGTGAGACACTTCTTATCTATGGTCTGAACCACGGAGATACAGACGATGAAGGAAAAGCTCTGAAAGATGAAGGATATGATTCCAAGAGCTGGTTCTCCGACGAGACAACAGGCAACAAGATTACGGACGACTACATTGACGGTCTTTATGTCGTAGACCAGCCCAGCATGCACTGTCTGTGGCCGATTTGGAGAACATTTATCGAAAACAGCAACAACATGCTGAACAATGACGGAAACTACGGTCAATTGTCAGATTAATAAAACATTACTGAATTATGAAAAGAAACAATATAGCGACAATTTTGTTTGGAGTTGCAGTAGCGACACTTACATCATGCGGAGACGTTGCCGATGAGATAACAAGCACCCTTTTCGGTCGCAATTTCTCTCCGATTGACTTTGAAGCAAAGAATATCGGAGAAGAGAACGCATCTCTTTCTTGGAAAGCAAGCAGCGGAGCTACGTCTTACGTTCTTGAAGTATTCGCCGATGACAGCCTCGCTTTTGAGGGAGAAGCTGATTACTCTTATGAGATTGAAAATACAAAAATGGATTTGGAGCAACTTACCTTTGACACAAGGTATTCTGCTCGCGTTAAGGCAATAACGGCAGAGGACGAATCTCGCGACTCTAAATGGTCTGAACTGACCTTCAAGACCAGTCCGAAACAGTTCATGAGTTCAATCAGAGAGAACGATATCGCCGACCGCAGCGTAATCATCAGATGGCATCTTGATGAGGGTTACGACGTTTCGACAATAGTAATAGGTAATGTGACTCACGTCATAACAGAAGAGGAGAAAGCCGCAGAATGTGCAACCGTTGAAGGTCTTACCCCTGAAACGGCTTACACGGCTTACCTTTATTACAACGGCAAACAGCTCGGTAGCCGCAACTTCACGACGATTGCCGACCTTGCAGGCGCAACATTGGTACACGAGGGTGACGACCTGAAAGGCATGCTTGAAAATGCTACTTCCGGTGAGGTATTCGCTTTGTTCGGCGGAAATTACACAATCTCTGCCGGTGAAGAAGGAACGGCAACAGCTGGTTCGGCAAAGATTTCGACAAACATCACGATTAAGGGTGTTTATCCGACCAACCAGCCTGTGATCAACGGACGTTTCGAAATCAACGACGGCGCAGCGCTGAGTATCAGTCAGGTCGTTCTTGACGGTACGGGAACAAGCGGTGACCAATGCTTCAACTACAAGACTGCCGACGCAACATACGGCGCTCTTGATATTCAGAATACTGAAATCAGGAATTATAGCAAAGGTACGTTGTACGTAAATGTAAAATCTTCGATTGAGAGCGTTACGTTCAATAACTGTCTGATCCACGACATCAAGTGTTCGGGCGGTGACATGTTCGACTGCCGTACAGGTTTGATTAAGTCGTTCACGTTGAGCAATTCAACAATCTACAACTCGGCGGCAGACCGTGACTTCATCCGTATGGATGATGCGTCAGGCAACTTTGCAGGCGCGGCAGGTCCTATCGTGACCGTTGACCATTGTACAATGCACAACGTCGGTACAGCCGATGCGGCAAGACAGTTGATGTATGTTCGCTTTGTCGGCAACAAGGTAACATTCACCAACAACATCGTGTCCGGCTTTAAGAACAAGAGAGGATTTACGAACCAGGTTAATACGGACAATATGCCGACCTTGTCGAACAACTTCTACTACAACTGTGTAAACCTTGTAAAGGCAGGTGCAAACGCAGATGCGAATATCAAGTGGTTCGATGAGAATGGAACTGAACTTTCAGCAGATCCGTTCGCAGGTGCAACAAACGCTAACTTCACTTTGAACCCCGATGACGCTCCTGCAAGAAGTGGCGCGGGCGATCCTCGTTGGAGATAAGATTACAAATTAGGATTTATAAGAAAAAGAGGCATGAACTTCAATGGTTCATGCCTTTTTTAGTTATTAGGTAATAAAAATAAGTAATGGGGGGGGGGAAAAAAATTAGCCCAACCCTATTTTATCTCGTCCGCTCTTATTCCGAGCGCGCTCATCAACGAATATCCGAGTATTTCCTGACGGAAGTTGCCGCCCGGCATAGGTTGCATGGCAAAGACTGTCACGCGCTTGTCATAATCGACATTACGCAGGGCATGACGCACCTTGTCAAAATATTTCTCGGCATCGGGAACAATCATAACGCGCTTGACGGCAGACTGAGAACAGACAGCCTCAACGGTATCGACAAAGAAATCTTCCTTGCTGACAATATTCTCCACGGGAAAAGAACCGATAAGAAATTCACCGAGATTATCTTTAAACGCCTTGCCGTTAAGTTCCGATGCGTAGTCTGACGGATTGAAATTATCCAGACGGCGGCTCTCCTTGTCGTGGATAAGAACCACCTGCGTCTCATGTTCGCCCTCTCTCACTCCGCCGTCAAGGGCGATACAGTCTATCCATCGCGCCATGTCGGCAGGCGGAATGCGGCGCCCTATCATGCGTTCAAAATTAACAATCAGGTCGAATGCCACCTTATTAATATATTCGGCGTCGACAATTATCACATTCTCGCTTTGTATTCCGCTCTTGAAAAGTTCGTTATTCATGCGTGCAAACATACATAAAATATTTCGATAACAAGCCCGTCGGCACTCAAAAAAATATTTTTCTACGATTTTATTAAATTTTATTTCCGTTTTGATAACAACGATTAGG
>CAJMQT010000082.1 GCA_905215655.1 uncultured bacterium
TGTAAAAGGTTACCTTTGAGCGTGTAAAAGGCGGTCTTTTGCAGCGCAAAAGACCGCCTTTTAAATTGTAAGAGATGATAAATTAAAAATTAAGAATTATGAATTAAGAATTAAGAAAAATACTCTCGTAGTTATAAACGACAATGCTATTTTTCTTAATTCTTAATTCCTAATTCTTAATTAACGTAAGTTCAGAGAACTTACGTCTGTTCTGACTACACCAAAGCGTCAAACTTCTCTTGAAGTTTCGACTTGGTTGCGGCGCCCACGTGCTTGTCTACTATCTCGCCGTTCTTGAAGAACAGCAGCGTGGGAATGTTGCGGATACCGAACTCCATCGCAAGGTCGTCGTTCTCCTCTACGTCACATTTGCCTACCACGAGTTTGCCGTCATACTCCTGAGCCAGCTCTTCGATGATGGGAGCGATGGCGCGACAGGGTCCGCACCATGTAGCCCAAAAGTCTACTACCAAAGGCAACGCGCCGTTTTTCAAACTCTCAAAGTTCTCGGTTGTGATTGTTACTTCCATGATTTCTTAATTTATAATGTTAATAATGTTTCTATCTTAAAGTCTGCACAACAAACATCGTGCCATAAAAATCTCTGCCGACGGCGCCGCCATCGGTGTCAGTTGATGACATAATTGAGCGCCTCGTTCTCCTTGATAAAGTTTATCAGCTTCTTGTTTATTGATATTTTGTCGCTGCCGCTGCGGAGTGTCAGCGGTCGGTTGCTCTCCGAGTCGTGTACCGACAGGTACAGATGCGTTGCCCCGGGCTGCTCTTTTATTATCGTGAGAAGGTCGGAAACGGTTGTATCGTCCACCTTGTCGAGGTCTAAGATGATTGTAAACTTCTCGAGCTCCCTGTCCTTCACCGTTTGCAGATACTGTATGCTCGTCACCCGCATCTCCTTCATGTTGCTGTCGCGGAAGCGCTGTACCATCTGCGCCGTTATCATCACGGTGCATCCTTCTGTAAGCATGCCGTTCCATCTGCCCCAGTCCTCGCCGAAGAAGGCAAGCTCGCCGGAGCCTTCAAAGTCTTCGATGGTGACAAATCCGCAAGGCTTTCCCGTCTTCGTAAACTTGCTCCTTACCGCCGTGACGATGCCTCCGAGGGTGATTTTTTCCTTGTGCGACAACGCCTCTTTGTCCGCAAGCTCCGAACATCTGGTGTTGCACATGTTTTCAAGGATTATCGAGTAATCGTCGAGAGGGTGCGCCGAGAGGTATATTCCCACAAGGTCGCGCTCCTTGTTGAGCTTTTCTATCGTGCTCCAATCCTCGCTCTCGATTATCGGCGGAGTGGCTATGTCGACGGCGTTCATGCCTCCGAAGAGCGAGTTTTGTGCCGTGTTCTGCTCTTGTTGGAAGAGCTGTCCGTAGCGGACAAGCGTGTCTAAAAAGCCAACACCCTTGGCGTTGACGCCGAAAAAGTTCTCGCGCTTTATGCCGAAGCTGTCCAATCCGCCGCTCAGTGCAAGGCTCTCGAAGCATTTACGGTTGCAGGCGGACAGGTTGACGCGCTGCACAAGGTCGAACACGCTCTTGAAAGGACCGTTCTTCTCGCGCTCGCTGATAATCTCTTCCGCCGCCGCCGTGCCCATGCCTTTTATCGCGGCAAGTCCGAAACGGATCGCTCCGTCCTTGTTGACGCTGAACTTCTGACGGCTCTCGTTCACGTCGGGACCGAGCGTCTCTATGCCCATCGCCTTGCACTCGTCCATGAGTTTCGTTATTTCCGATATGTTGGCAAGGTTTCGGCTCATGTTGGCCGCCATGTATTCGGCGGGATAATGTGCTTTGAGATATGCCGTCTGGTATGCCACCCACGAATAGCACGTGGCGTGACTCTTGTTGAATGCGTAGCTCGCAAACTTCTTCCAGTCTTCCCATATCTTCTTCAGGATTTCCAACTTATGACCGTTCTTCTGTCCGCCTTCGTAGAACAAGCCTTCAAGGTGGTTCATCTTCTCGATAAGTTTCTTACCCATCGCCTTGCGGAGCGTGTCCGACTGACCGCGCGTAAAGCCCGCCAGCTGGCGGCTGAGGAGCATGACCTGCTCCTGATAGACCGTAATGCCGTAAGTATCTTTCAGGTATTTCTCCATGCACGGAATGTCATACTTGATCTTGCTGGGGTCTTTCTTACGCTCGATAAATTGCGGGATATAGTCCATCGGGCCCGGTCGGTAAAGGGCGTTCATGGCTATAAGGTCTTCAAAAACCGACGGTTGCAGCTCGCGAAGGTACTTCTGCATGCCGGCAGACTCAAACTGGAATGTGCCGATGGTTCTGCCTTCGCTGTATAATCTGTAAGTTTCGGGGTCGTCGATGGGGATGGTGTCAAGGTCTATTATCTTGCCCGTCGACAGGCGGATGTTCTCTACCGCCTCTTTAAGAATAGACAAAGTTTTCAGTCCGAGGAAGTCCATCTTTATCAGTCCGGTCTCCTCGATTACGCTGCCTTCATACTGCGTGCAGAGCAGTTTGTGCCCCGTCTCCTTGTCGTCGGCAGTCGACACGGGCACCCAATCGCTGATTGCGTCGCGGCAGATGATGGTTCCGCAGGCATGGATGCCTGTGTTGCGGACGTTGCCTTCAAGCATCTTGGCATACTCTATGGTCTCGTGCATCCTCGGATCGGGCGACGCCTCCGCCTCGCGGAGCTCCTTCACGCACTTGATTGCGTTGGAAAGGTTCATCTTCATGCCGTCGGGCAGACGGTCGGGAATAGCCTTGCAGAGCCTGTTCGACTCGGCGAGAGGCAGCTTCTCAACCCTTGCCACGTCCTTGATGGCGAGCTTCGTCGCCATCGTTCCGTAGGTTATGATGTGCGCCACCTTGTCTGCGCCGTACTTTTCGGTTACCCAGTCGAGCACCTTTCCACGTCCGTCATCATCGAAGTCGGTATCGATATCGGGGAGGGAGATACGGTCCGGATTCAAGAAACGCTCGAACAGAAGGTCGTATTTGATGGGGTCTATCTTCGTAATGCCAAGACAATAGGCGACAACGGAGCCGGCGGCGCTGCCACGACCCGGTCCTACCATCACTCCGAGCTGGTCTCTGGCGCTGTTGATGAAGTCTTGCACGATAAGGAAATAGCCCGGGAAACCCATCGTCTTCATTATGTAAAGCTCGAACTTGATGCGCTCCGACACCTCATCCGTCAGCGGGTCGCCATACAGTTTCTTGGCTCCCTCGTAAGCAAGTTTGGCAAGATAGTCTGCCTCAAACTTTATTCTGTAAATCTTGTCGTAGCCTCCGAGTTTCTTGATCTTCTTCTCTCCGTCCTCGCGAGACATGACAACGTTGCCGTTCTCGTCCTGCGTGAACTCGTCATAAAGCTGTTCCTCGGTGTACTTCTTGCGGTATTCGTCCTCCGTTCCGAACTCCTCCGGTATCGGGAAAAACGGCATGATGGGACCGTGGTCGATGCTGTACGTCTCGACTTTATCCAGCACTTCGCATGTGTTTGAGAGGGCTTCGGGCACATCAGAGAATACCTCGTTCATCTCCTCCCGCGTCTTGAACCACTCCTGTTTGGAGTAAAGCATGCGCGTGGGATCATCCAGATCCTTGTTCGTCGAGAGGCAAAGCAGACGGTCATGAGCCTCCGCATTCTCTTCGTCGACGAAGTGGCTGTCGTTCGTGCAGACAAGTTTGATGTCATATTTTTTCGCCAGTTCGATGAGCACGGCATTCGCCTTCTGCTGCAATGGGAATGTTTCGCGGTTGGCTCTTACCCTCGGATCCTTCACCTCATGCCGCTGAAGCTCGAGGTAATAGTCGTCGCCGAAGACGCGTTTGTACCACTGCACCGCCTCCTCGGCGCCTTCCATGTCGCCTTTCAGGATTTTGGCGGGCACCTCGCCGGCTATACATGCCGAGCAGACAATAAGGTCTTCATGATACTTTTCGAGCTCGCTGCGGTCTGTACGGGGGCGCATGTAGAAGCCGTCAACCCACGCATGGCTCACCAGTTTGATAAGATTTTTATAGCCGTTGTAGTTCTTGGCAAGTACAATAAGGTGGTAACCGCCTTGGTCGCCACGGTCTTTTACCTTGTCGTGCATCGTCCGTCGCGCCACATACATCTCGCAACCAAGGATTGGTTTGAACTCCGGCTTGCCTTGTTCTTTCAGTTCTTTGTTCTTCTTATTACAGTAATTAAAGAATTCCTTAATGCCCATCATATTGCCGTGGTCGGTCACCGCCATGCCTCTCATGCCGTTGGCGATAGCCTTGTCTACAAGCTTTTTAACGCTTGCCTGTCCGTCAAGAATGCTGTAATAAGTGTGTACGTGAAGATGAACAAAGTCCTGCATGTATCTTAAATCTTTAAAAATGTTGGAGGGTCAAAGTTATATTGAAAAACCGAGACAGCCAAAAGAATGACATGAAAAATTTGTATGATAAGCAAAAAAGCCGTATCTTTGCAGAGATTTTGTACTTTATTTTTTACTATGGGAAGAAGGATAAGGAAGCTTAAGAATGTAAGATTACACCGCGAAGGCACGGACACGCTGGTTTACGGACTGACGGCGTTTGTCGCAATAGCACTAATTCTTTGGTTCTACGTTGACAACAAGGTGCCTTTCTGGTCGTTTATCGTTGTCTTCGGCATTATTTATTCCGTAGTAGTAAACTTCTTCCGTTGTCCCAAACGCTTCTTTGACGGCGACACGGAGAAGGTTGTCGTGGCTCCCGCCGACGGCAAAGTGGTGGTTGTAGAAGAAGTTTTTGAAGACAAATACTTCCACGACAAGCGCCTGATGATCAGCATTTTCATGAGTCTTTTCAATGTTCATGCCAACTGGTTCCCGGTTGACGGCAAGGTAAAGTTCGTCCATCATCAGAACGGAAACTATCATAAGGCATGGTTGCCGAAGGCAAGTGAGGAGAACGAACATGCCGACGTGATGATTGAAACGCCCGAAGGCGAGCAGGTGCTTTGCCGCCAGATAGCCGGCGCCGTGGCACGTCGTATCGTGACATACGCCAAGGCTGAGGAAGACTGCTACATCGACGAGCACCTCGGTTTTATTAAGTTCGGCTCGCGAGTGGATGTTTATCTGCCCCTCGGAACGGAGGTTTGCGTCAAATTAGGACAGGCAACGACGGGCGACCTGACCGTCATTGCACGCTTGAAATAATACTTTTGTTCTTCACGTTCGTCCGGAACGTGAAAGAAAACTTATACAAAATGGCAAATTTTATCACAAGAAATATTCCCAACACCATTACCTGCTGCAACCTCATTTCAGGTTGCACGGCTGTTTTCTTTGCGCTAAGCGGAAGGTTGGAGCTTGCTTTTCTATTTATAATAATCGGCGCGGTTTTCGACTTTTTCGACGGAATGAGCGCGCGGTTGCTGGGCGTCTCGTCGCCGATAGGCAAGGAGCTGGACTCGCTCGCCGACGTAATAACGTTCGGTCTGGCGCCTTCGGCGATGGTGTTCTACGTTCTCGGCGTGATAGATTACCCCGGATTTATGGAACCTTTGCGCGAGGTGTTGCCCTTTGCGGCGTTCATCATGGCGGCGTTCTCGGCTCTCCGACTTGCCAAATTCAATCTTGACGAGCGCCAGACGACGTCGTTTATCGGCATGCCAACGCCAGCCAACGCCCTCTTTTGGGGCTCTCTGCTTGTAGGAGCGAGCACGTTTGTCGAGTCGTCTCCCTACATGTTGTTTGTCATTCTCGCACTTGTCTTGCTGTGCAGCTACGTCCTTGTGAGCGAGATACCCATGTTTGCGTTGAAGTTCAAGCAATGGGGCTGGACGGGAAACGAGGTGAAATACGTGTTCCTTATCAGTTGTGTGCCTCTTATCCTGATATTCGGAGTGTCCTCGTTCGCGATAATCATCGCTTGGTATGTCATTCTTTCGGTTTATGTAAACATAAAGAATAAGAAATGATTGCAGCTCTTTTCAAACTATTCCTGTTATTTATCGTCTTCTTCCTTGTTGCCGCCATATTCACGACGGCACGCATTTTCCGTTCTTTCCGCAACCTTTCCGACAGTTTTAAGGATGCTCAGAACGGCATGGGTGGCGGCGCCCGAGGTCAGCGCAGATATGGAAACGACTCGCAAGATGAGGTAATCTACGACAGCAGGACGCCGGAAGAGGCAAACAAAAAGATATTCTCGAAGAACGAAGGAGAGTATGTTGACTTTGAGGAAGAAAAGAATTAAATAAATTAAGAGTTAAGAATTAAGAATAAAGAAAATATGCTTTGAGGGAAGTTTTTCGGCACTCTGATTTCTATGAGTCCTCCAATTACCCTCAAAGCATATTTTCTTAATTCTTAATTCTTAACTCTTAATTCAATTATGCACCAGCGTTCCGATTTCCTCGCCGTTCATAACCTTCTTTAAGTTGCCGACGATGTCCATGTTGAAGACGTAAATCGGCAGGTTGTTCTCCTTGCACATGGTCGTTGCCGTAAGGTCCATCACCTTCAAACCGCGGGTGTATATCTCGTCGTAAGTTATCTCGCTGAACTTCGTCGCCGTAGGATCTTTCTCGGGGTCGGCGGTGTAAATGCCGTCAACGCGCGTGCCTTTAAGCATTACGTCAGCCTCTATCTCGATGCCCCGGAGCGACGAACCGGTGTCGGTGGTGAAGTAGGGAGAGCCTGTTCCGGCGCTGAATATGCAGACGTAGCCCGCCTCCATCGCCTCGATAGCTTTCCACTTGCTGTAAAATTCGCCTATCGGCTCCATGCGGATTGCCGTCAACACCTTTGTCTTGACGCCCAAGGCGCCGAGCGCCGAACTGAGGGCGAGCGAGTTGATGACCGTCGCGCACATACCCATCTGGTCGCCTTTGACGCGGTCAAAGCCTTTCCCGGCTCCGCTGAGACCGCGGAATATGTTTCCGCCGCCTATCACGATGCCTATCTGCACGCCCATTTCATGCACTTCCTTTATCTGTCTTGCATAGTCGTTGAGACGCTCCGGGTCGATACCGAAGTTCTGTTTGCCCATCAGGCTCTCGCCGCTGAGCTTCAATAAAATTCTTTTATACTTAGCCATAAAAACCTTATATTAATTCATTATTGATTATTCTAAATTGACTTGACGCCGATTTTAACTCTTAATTCATAACTCTTAACTCTTAATTCACAAGAACCTCACCTCCTTGAAGGCGTATCTGCCCGGTTTGCCGTCGGTGCGCCGCAGTATGAGGTGCCCGTCGGGCTCTATCCGCTCGATGTCGGCGGAGAACACGCCGGCGGCGTCTTTATATCTGAACGTGCCCTCGCGGCGATAGAGGGCGGCGGCGTACAGACGGTCGATGTCGTCGTAACGCCGTGCGTCGACCATGCCGAGATAGCTCCGCACGTTGGTTATCAGAGAGTGGAGCAGCGCCTCGCGGTCGGTCTCTCGCCCCGTTATGTTGAACAGCGAGACGGGGTTCGGCGCGTCACTTACAAACGTCCGCTGGTTGACGTTCAGTCCGGTGCCGGATATGCAGTCGCCGACAAATCGTCCGCAGACGTTACATTCAGACAGCGTGCCGCTGATTTTGTTGTCGCGCCAGTACACGTCGTTGGGCCATTTTACGGTTATTCCGTCGACCATCGCCGACAAGGTGTCTTTTATTGCCAGCGCCATTGCTTCGAGCATGACAAACTGTCGGGCTGCGGGCAGCTCCTTGGGGCGCATCTTTATGCTGAAAAGCAGGTTGCGGCACGCCTCGCTCTCCCACGAGTTTTGCCCCTGTCCGCGTCCTGCCGTCTGATATTCAGCCGTCGCGACGGTGAGCAGTCGCCCCTCCTCTCCGTCGTAACGGCGCAGGAATAGGTTGGTAGAGTCGGTGCTGTCGAGCCTTATTATCTTTACGTCATCCATCCGTTCAATAGGCAAGGGGCAGAAAAGCGTCCTCGATATGGTTGATTTTACAATTCTCGCTGTTGGTTCCCGTCACGCTGACGATGTCGAAACGCACGGGCATTTCGATATATTTTGCCTTGACATACCTTGCCGCGGCAAGGCTGAGATTGCGTATCTTGCGTGCGTCGACGGCAAGTTCGGGTTCCATGAGGTCGGCGTTACGGCGTGTCTTTACCTCGACGATGACGAGGCAGTCGGCGTCGATTGCCACGATGTCGAGGTCGCGGTGTCCGTCTTTCCAGTCGCGTTCCAATATTCTGAAACCTTTTCTTTCAAGATATTCGGCGGCTTTCTGTTCGCCCCATCGTCCCGTATCGTTATGTTCCGCCATGCTGTTTTTATGCAAAAATAGTATTTTCCGCCCATACTTCAAAGGTTGTTAAAACGAAAAATGGTATTTTTGCAGAAAAATCAGGAGCGTGGACGTTTAGAAGTATAGGAGTTTAGGAGTACAGAATAATGGAAGTACAGGAGTACAGGAGTGCAGAAGTA
>CAJMQT010000083.1 GCA_905215655.1 uncultured bacterium
GTACAGGCAGTTGGGACTCGCAGTAGAAACGCCTATGAATAATGCAGGTTAAGAGATATGGTTATATTCCGAGCTTCTTGCGGATGTCCTTCGGAATGGCGTTTTTGTTGACCATGAAGTCCATTGTCTTGTAGGCAACGTAGTTCTTTGTCATGTACCAGATACCTTTGTAGTCGCCGTATTCGCCCCATGAGTTCTTTACCATGTAATACTCGCGGCCGTTCTGGTCTTTTGCAACGCCGAAGATCTGCATGCCGTGGTCGTCGGTCAGCTCCCAGTTGTCGAATGACTCCTGACGCATCTGCTGCGTGGGGACAATCTCCGGAGCGTCTATTCCGAGCGAGTCGAGCTTGCTCTTCTTTGCCGTTGCTGAGAGCTTGAACCAGTGGTCGGCGTCCGTGCCCGCCATGCTGCGTGCCTTCTTCACGTCGTAGGCAACGCCGAGACCTTTGCGCGTAAAGCCGTCTTCGGTAACGTCGCCGCCCCAAGCGATGGTGTATCCGTTGTCGATAGCGTTGTCGATGATGCGCATCATCTCATCCATCGGCACGTTGTAAGACGGCTCCCAGCGCCAGTTGTCTTGTACCTCAACGGCAAACTGAGTGTAGAACGGATGGTGGGTGTAGCTCGTTATCGAGACGTAATCGTCGAGGTTAATGCCCAGACTAGCCATGAATGTTTTGGGGGTGTACTTCTTTCCCTCGTAAACAAACTCTTCGGGACACTTGCCGAGGTAAGCGTCGATAATGCCTTGAAGACCTTGCTTCCATTGGTTTGAAATCTTCTTTGCCGTGCTCTTTGATACGGCTGCAACGTAAGGTTCCATCACTTTGAAGAACTCTCCGAAGTTTGCGAGCGAGTCGCCCGTAAGACTTCCCGGTGCCGCCATGGCTCCCTCGGGGCAGATACCGTGGTTTTTCATTATCACCCATACGTCGCCTGCGCTACCGCCTTGTGAGAACTGGCTGTCGCCGTGCATTCTTACTGTCAGCACCGCGCGCTCCATGTAGTCCTTGTTTGCCACGAACATCTCGCTCAGGTCGTAGGTCTTGCCTGTCTTTTTGAGTATTTCGCTCTCAAAGAAGGCGAGTGTTGAGTACGCCCAGCAGGTGCCACTGCGGTTCTGGTCCTTGATACTTGTGATCTTGTTCTCCTTGATGGTGGTGAACACGGGCTTCTTCTTGTCAACGGAGTCCTTCTT
Source organism: uncultured bacterium (assembly GCA_905215655.1). Classification (GTDB taxonomy): domain Bacteria; phylum Bacteroidota; class Bacteroidia; order Bacteroidales; family Bacteroidaceae; genus Prevotella. Next base: position 1,202 of record CAJMQT010000083.1, read on the forward strand.
GTTCTCCGCGCCGGCTCCTGCCGCTATGCAGGCAAGCAGAGCCAAAGTAAACAGCTTTTTCATCTTTTCAATATGTTGTTTTGTTGTTTAGTTGTTGCTCATAAACTCTTCGATGTCTTTCGGGTGATAAGGAATGCGCTCCTTGCCGAGGAAGCGGCAACCGTCTTCGGTTATCAGGACGTCGTCCTCGATGCGTATTCCGCCGAAGTCTTTGTAGCTCTCCACCTTGTCGTAATTGATGAAGTCGGTGTGCAGCTTGCGCGCCTTCCAGTCGTCGATGAGTGCCGGAATAAAGTAGATACCCGGTTCGTCGGTCACCACAAAGCCCTTTTCGAGGCGTCGTCCCATGCGCAGACAGTTTGTTCCGAACTGTGTCGAGGGCTGTGTCTCTTCATCAAATCCGACGTAGTTCTGTCCTAATCCTTCCATGTCGTGAACGTCCATTCCCATCATGTGTCCCAGTCCGTGGGGCAGGAACAGCGCGTGTGCTCCGGCGTTGACGGCTTCTTCTGTATCGCCTTTCATCAGTCCGAGTTCTTTTAGACGCTCCGTCATCAGTCGGCATACAGCCATGTGGACATCATACCACCGTACTCCGGGCTTTGCCACGTCAAGGGCGAGATCGTGACACGCCTCGACAATGCTGTAAATCTCGAGCTGACGTTGCGTGAATTTGCCGTTGACGGGGTAGGTTCGAGTGTTGTCCGAGCAGTAGAAGTTGCGGTTCTCGGCGCCTGCGTCACACAGTACGAGGCGTCCGCTTTCAAGGACGTCCCACGTAGGAATGCCGTGCATAATCTCTCCGTGCTGGGTGTAGATGGTCGGAAAACTTACTTTCGTTCCGTAAGAGTTCGCCACACCGTCAATCACTCCGCCGACGTAATGCTCCGTCAGCCCCGGTTTTGTCAGCCGCATCGCCGTTGTGTGCATCTTGTAACCAATCTCGCAAGCCTGCTCTATCTCGTCGATTTCCTGCTGTTCCTTTGTGGAGCGCATCTTGACTACCGCCTTTATCAGCTCCACCGACGCCGACTCTTTCTGCTGGTTCGGGTGAATACCGAGCAGATCGAAGATCTGTATCATCGTGTCGTGACGGTATGGCGGCAGGAAGTGGATAGGTCTTTTCAGACGGAGGGCGTTGTTGCAGATTATTTTCAGCTCCTTCATTGGTGCCGTGTTGCCTACTCCCACGCTCCCGGCAATGTCGTGAACGGTGTCGACGGAGCCTAACCATACGATATCTTCAATGTCGACATCGTCGCCGACGAGCGTCTCCGTGCCTTCGTCAATGTCAATAACGCCCACCAGTCCGTCGCGGCTCTTTCCGAAATAATACAGGAATGTAGAGTCCTGACGGAAGGGAGCGTAACCGTTGGAGGGATAGTTTGACGGCAACTCGTTATTGCCGAACAGGATTATAATGCCGCTCTTGACGAGCTTTTTGAGTTCGGAACGACGGCTGACGTAAGTTTCTTTTGAGAACATATATTTAAAATAAAGTTATCAAAGTATCTCTCCGAGTCGTTGTTGATGCGTTTCCGGACATCCGTCGGACTTTTCTGGAAAAATCCGGATAACATCTCCGTCATTTTAAAAGGCATGATAAGACTCAGACGGATACTTGTTAAATTAATGTTATGTTTGTTTGCAAAGATATGGATTTTTATGTAAATTTCACTACCTTTGTCGCTGATTTTAGGACTTTTTATGCGAATTGACAGAAATACGGGATTGGTTCTTGAAGGCGGAGGCATGCGCGGTGTCTTCACAAGCGGCGTGCTCGACGCTTTCATGAAGCACGAATGTTATTTCCATTATGTCGTCGCTGTGTCGGCGGGAGCCTGCAACGGTCTGTCGTATATGAGCCGGCAGATACGCCGCGCACGCATCTCCAACATAGATTTCCTTGCCAAGTACAAATATATAGGTCTGCGTCATCTTGTCACGCAGGGATGTATCTTCGACCGTAAGTTGCTTTATGACGATTTTCCCAACGAACTGCTGCCTTACGATTACGATGCTTTCTTCAATAATCCTGACGTCTTCGAGATGGTTACCACCAACTGTCTGACGGGGCGTGCCTGCTATCTTACGGAGAAAAAGGACCGTCAGCGTCTGCTCGACATTGTCCGTGCCAGCAGCAGTCTGCCTTATGTCAGCAAGATAGTCAGCGTCGACGGTGTGCCGATGCTTGACGGCGGCATTGTAGACAGTATCCCTGTAATGCGCGCCATGGAGCAGGGACATCATAAGAATGTCGTCGTCCTGACCCGCAACTACGGTTACCGCAGCACGGAAAAGGACCATAAGATACCACGGCTTATTTACAAAAATTATCCCCGTCTGCGCGTCGTGCTCAGTCATAGGTGTGAGGCTTACAATCGTCAGCTCGAAATGATTGAGGAGATGGAGCGTGCAGGACAGATAGTCTGCATACGTCCGGAGCGACCGATGGAGGTGGGACGTATAGGGAAAGACCTCGAAAAGCTCGAACGTCTCTACGAGGAAGGCTTCGTGTTGGGTGAGAAGTTCTGTGAGGAAAACGGAGTTTGAAAAATTGAAAAATTGAGAGTTCAGAATTAAAGCTTTCTATGTTCAAATCCAAAAAATAATGGTTAATTTTTTGGATTTGAACATAGAAAGCGATTTGGGCTTAAACACAGAATTTAATCAAGAACCGAAAAATATATTCAGATATGATTGTAACCGATTATAATGACGCCCTTCAAAATCTGCATATAGCCGAGATGTCATACCGCCTGGGCGAGTATGGCGATGCCGCAGACATGTTTAGAGGCATGGCTTTTTTCGTTATTTCAGACCAAGCAAAGGCTGTTCTCACCACGGAACAATATGAAGAAATATATAAAAGGACGAAAAAAGGATTGGCGGAGTTCAGCCAATGCCCTGACGAAGCCCTTTGGGAAGAGATGTCGCAGCTCTGTTCCGATATCTTTCAGGATTAGTCTTTGTTCCTGTCGGCTGTTTGTTGATGAGGAAGTTGTATCAAAAAAGGAATTAACGGTCGTTATTGTTTCGCCTCATAATTCTTTCGGCTCGTTGTGGTCGGTGAGATATTGCAACTTCCGAGACCTGTATTCTTTTGTCGCCACCGACGCCGAGGGCTGATATAAAGGTGTGCTTATGCCGCCGAGCGTAAGCATTGTGTGGAATGCTGAGATACTTGTCTGCACCTGTTTCGTGCGGTTGGCAAGGAGAGCCGCGGCAATTTTCGGGAACTCCTTGCGATGTGATTCAGACTGCCAAATGATTAAAGGAACACGAAGTTCGTACTCCGACGCTTTCGGCGAGGCATGCAGGAACAGACGGCGGTCATCGTCAAAGATGTTCTCGCCGTGGTCGCTGGTGTATAACATGGCACACAGTCCTCCGTGCCGTTCAAGTATCCGTGTCAAGCTGTTCAGCAGATAGTCCGTGTAAAGAATGGTATTGTCATAGGCGTTAAGCAAACTTTGCCGGTTCTCGAACTTTGCCTCCGTCTTGTCGTCCGGCTGATAGAAGGCGAACGATTTTGGGTAACGCTCGCGATATTCAAAGTGTGATCCGTAGGTGTGGAGCACGATAAACACCTTACGCCTGCCTTGTTTCAGTATGCCGCTCACCATCGGCAACAATTCCGCATCATAGATATTGACGCCCTGCGGGGCTTTTGATTTCAGAAAAACACAGGTGTCCGCCTGCTCGCCAAGAAAGTCGATGAACGAGTGATTGGGCATTTGGTTGGAGAAGAAAGCCGTGAAGAAACCTGCCTCACGAAAAGCGGACAAAATGCCACGCTCGTTATACAGACGGCTGTAGTCGTCAGCTGTCGCGGCAGAGAGCAACATCGGCACGCTCTTGTGTGTCGTGTTTGACTGCGTCAGGGCATTGTTGAACGCCACGACGCCCCGGGTCTTTCCCAATAACGGCGTGGTGTTGCGGCTGTAACCGTAAAGTCCGAAGTTTTGGGCGCGTGCCGTCTCGCCGACCACCATAACATAAACCTCGGTACTGTCGGCGGGATGAGTGGGGCGCGAGTGGAACTTGAAGTCGGCGGACGTCTCTTTATAATGCGCTGAAATCCAACTGCGGTCGATTGCGAGACAAAGGTTGTAACAGGCGTTGACAGGATAAAGATTGTTCAGGATTTTGTAACCGCTGTCAAAAACGTAAGCCAAGCCCAAGACTCCGATACCTCCCGAAATTATATATCCTGCCATCTTGCTGTGCCGTCTTAATGGTTTGGCGTCAACGACATCGCTCCTTATCGACATCACTCCCAATGCCAGCAGCGGCAGGTAAATGATGAACACGCCGGCAACGGCAGGAATAAGGTTGTCGAGCAGCTCGAATATCTCGGTAGGATTAGACGTGACCACATTCAGAAACATATCTACCGCTATCACACCCTGTCCGAACAGATACAGCAGCACAAGCTGGAACGCAGCGAAGAAGATGAGAGGAAACAATGCCCAAATCATCTTTCCGGGCTTCCGGGCAAGCGTCATAAGCCACAGGTAGACACCTGACGGCAGCACGATGTTCGCAAGGCAGGCAAAGAAAGACATGTCTTCGGTAAAGCACAGCGCGACATTAGGCAGCATGAGCAGCGCCACCGTCAGCCAATACAGAAATTCGGGATTTATGATTTTTTTCTTCATTGTTTCTTCTTTTTAAGCCCAAATCGGTCGTCAGATTTACTTTCGTTTAAATGCCCTTTACGGTCTGATGTCCGATTTTGATTAAAACGCCTCGTTGATGTTGAACAGGAAACCGCGTTGCCCCGCCTTGCCGAAACCGTAATCAAGGCGCACGTTTACATCCTTCTTTAATTCCCATCTATAACCAATGCCGCAGTTGGGCAGTATTCCGTCAGCATGGATTTTGCTGAATTTTGGAAATACCGTGCCCGCTCCAGCCCAGACGGCGATACCGTTGCGCCGCCATACATGCTGGCGCAGTTCCGCCTGCACCTCAATCTTGTGTTTGTCGCGATAGCGCCCCTCGTAATATCCGCGCATCGAGTTGGAGTTGCCCAGCAGAGCCATCATAGCCCACGAAGGGTTGCCGAAGTTGAACTCTGTCCGCAGGTCGGCGGCTACGATGGCGCCTTTCCACGCCCTTTTATAAACGCTTGCCTGCAATTCGGTGGTGCAGAAAGCGTAAGTGTTACCAAGAAACTTCGGGCGGAAATTCTGCGTCAGACTGATATACTGCCCGCGGTGAGGATTGGTAAGCACGTCGCGCGAGTCGTACACTAACATCGCTCCGAGCCCGATGTTCCACGTCTTGTCGTCCATGCCGTTCAACAGTTCCGGGCGTTCCACCCGGCTGGCACGCACCAAGTCGTAAGACGCCGTCGGCCCGAGGTACAGATTGTCGGCAAGCCTGAACAGCCACGACGAGCTCACTTTTGCCTGCCAGCGTTTCATCTCGCTCTTGTTAGCCGCGTTGTTTCCCTGTTCATAGCCAATGCCCCAGAAGTCGGCGGGGAAGGAATAGAGATACACGGTGTAGAGCAGACGGTACTTGTCTTTCGGCGCGATGTGCGTGCCGCGAATTCCGATAAGCCAGAAGCCCACCGTGGAAACGTCGCTGAACAAGGAAACGTTGGACGGCGGCAACAATGAGTCGCCACGTTCGGCGCGGTAAAGTCCCGCCGCCACAAGTCCCAGTCCGAGTTTAGTGTCGGTGTTGTAATGCGGACCTCCGATTATGCTGAAATCAAACTTCTTGTCCTTCTTCTCCTTGTTGGCGTCGTTGAAATAGTCAAGAAGTCTGGTTATCAGAGACTTCTTCTGTGTTGTCGCCTTTTCGGTTGTCACAGTCGTAGAGTCGTCGGTTACGATATCCGCGGCATCGCTTGCCACCGCCGTCTGTCCGGCAGTAAAAAGCAACGTTAAAGATATTATGGCGACGTCAATCCGCATACGGTGAAATGTTAATAAACCAGACCTACGTTGTCAACCCAAAGCGTGTTGCCCGGCGTGCCGATATATGCTCCGCCATGGCTCGACGAGAATTGCACGATGATATGTGTCGGCGTCTCGTTGGCGCCGGCCCATCCCGTTTCCTTTACGACCACGCTCTTGCCGTGGCTGTTGCGGGCGTAGTCGGTAGAGCGCAGCCCCATGAGGGTCGCGTTGTATCCCTTTTCGCCTGTGATGTTTCCGTAATGAATGGGATATGTCGCACCGTCAATCCATTTTCCGGTGGATTTGTCATAAGTGACAACCATCGTCCCCACACGTTTTGCCGTAATGTTGCCATGCGCGTCCTCGTGCCGTTTCTGCAACAGTAATATCGCCATACAGCGGTCTTTGCCCGCCACGGTCTTCTTGCTGCTGAAACCCGTCTGTTTGATACGGTTGGGCGCACCGCTTACAGCTACTTTATAGTCGAAACGCAGCGCTTTGGGACGTTGGTTGAAAGGTATTCCCCAGTTGAGCGCCGAGGGACCTTCCTTTGTTCCAGTTATAGGCTCTTTCATGTCGCCGAGGTATATGGAGCCGGCGGCAAGCACCTTGATGTTTATCAGTCCGAGCACCTTCACCTGCTCGATATGCGTTTCGAGCTTGGCGCAAGAGCCGCTGCCGTGGCGGTCGCGATAGACCGATACGTTGGTTTTCGTTATTCCAGAAACCTTCGCCATCACGTTTGACGTGCCCCACGGTGAGCCGCCTTTGTTGGTGTAAGGCACATTGCCGGATATTGTCTGCTCGGGTCCTATCTCATACAGCGTCTTTGTCTTTCCGCCGATGACGGCAGACTCTTTGACGCTGCGTGTCACCCACCGGTCGAAATTCCCGTATTTGAACATTACGAACTTATCGTTGTTTTGGGCGTCGGCCGGTATTATGTTGATTGTCAGAAGACAAGCACAAGTCAATAGAAAACTTTTTCGTCTCATTTATTTTTCTTTCATAACGCAAAGGTAAAAACTTATAAGTATCAAATGTCTGTGTTTGCATTAATAAAACTTATTCTAAGGTTAAAGTTTACGAAAATGTCGTTTTTTTTTACCTTTCCCTTTTTTCATACTTTATTATTTTAACCTGCATTATTCATAGGCTTTTGTTACGAGAGTTCCAAATGTCTGTGCGTCAG
>CAJMQT010000084.1 GCA_905215655.1 uncultured bacterium
ATATATTTAATTCCATTCCACCAAATTTTTCATTGACATTTTTGAAAATATTTTCGCTTTAAGACGTAAAAAATGAAGAATGAAGAGTGAAGAGTGAAGAATTAAAGTGCCCGACATTGATATAATAAGTTTAAGGAACGTATACAACTTTAATTCTTCACTCTTAATTCTTAATTCATAATTTGCACCTCCGGTTACGGTCTGTTACTTTTTTTAAGTGTTATTCTTACAGTTTTCATCTGAGATATATTGATTTTCAAAAGGCGGTCTTTTACCTTGCAAAAGCTTACCTTTCAGCGTGTAAAAGACGGTCTTTTGCAAGGCAAAAGCTTACCTTTTAAAATCGTAACTTTATGGGGTCAGACCGTAATATGATAAGAACGGCTCTTTAATCTCTTGACAACGTTGCCATACAATGCTGATTTCTCACGCCGCGATACATATAAAATAAGGTGTAAACAAAATCCGGTCAATTATTTGTTTTTTAATGAAGAAAACGGCGGCGAAGGGTCGGTGCAGCAAAAATGCAAACCTTTACGTAAAAATTAAGTAATTGTTTGTATCAACGTATCAAAATAATGTTTATCTTTGCAATGCTTTTATGAAAAACAAATTATTTAAAATATAAAATTAATCATGAAAAAATTACAAGCTTTAAACAAAAGGACAGCGCCCAAAAGCGTAATGCCCGAGAAGATCATTCAGTTTGGTGAAGGTAACTTCCTCCGCGCTTTCGTTGATTGGATTGTATGGAACATGGACCAGAAGACAAACTTCAACGGTAGCGTTGTAGTTGTTCAGCCCATCGAACGCGGTATGGTTGACTGGCTCAACGGTCAGGACTGCCTCTATCACGTAAACCTTCAAGGACGTCTTAACGGTGAAGCCGTTAACTCTCTGGAGCGTATCGACGTGATCAGCCGCGCCCTCAATCCTTACAGCCAGAACGCAGCTTTCATGGCTCTCGCAGAGCAACCTGAAATTCGTTTCGTTATCTCTAACACGACGGAGGCAGGTATCGCTTTCGACGATACATGCAAGTTCACCGACGCACCGGCATCTTCTTATCCCGGCAAGCTTGTACAGTTGCTGTATCACCGCTTTGAAACATTCAACGGAGATCCCAGCAAAGGTCTTATCATCATGCCTTGCGAGCTGATCTTCCTTAACGGTCACCACCTGAAAGAGTGCATCTACAAGTACATCGAACTCTGGAAAGAAGACTTCGGAGCTAACTATCAGGCTTTCAAAGACTGGTTCACAAACTATTGCTATGTTTGCGCTACGTTGGTAGACCGCATCGTTCCCGGTTTCCCGCGCAAAGAAATCGCTGACATACAGCAGAAAGTCGGATACAAAGACAACCTCGTCGTTCAGGCAGAAATCTTCCACCTCTGGGTTATCGAGAAGCCCGAAAACATGTCTATCGAAGAGCTCCGCGAAGAGTTCCCCGCAGAAAAGGCTGGTCTGCACGTTCTCATCGCAGAGAGCGAGAAGCCTTACCACGAGCGCAAGGTGACACTGCTCAACGGTCCGCACACCGTGCTTTCACCTGTTGCATTCCTCAGCGGAGTGAACATCGTGCGCGATGCTTGCAACCACGAGGTAATCGGCAAATACATCCACAAGGTACAGTTCGAGGAACTTATGGAGACTCTGAACCTGCCGATGGACGAGCTGAGACAATTCGCAGGCGACGTTCTCGAGCGTTTCAACAACCCGTACGTTGACCATCAGGTAACGAGCATCATGCTCAACTCTTTCCCGAAATTCTGCGCACGCGACCTTCCGGGAGTAAAGACATACTTGGAGCGCAAGGGCGAACTGCCCCAAGGACTCGTATTCGGTCTTGCAGCAATCATCACTTACTACAAAGGCGGCAAGCGTGAGGACGGCGTTGAAATCGTACCGAACGACGCACAGGATATCATGGACCTGCTGAAAGAACTTTGGGCAACAGGAGACACACAGAAAGTTACCGACGGCGTGCTCGGCGCTACTTCTATCTGGGGTGAAGACCTGCACAGCGTCAAGGGCTTGGCAGAGCTTGTCAAGAAAGACCTCGACCTCATCCAAGAGAAAGGTATGCTTGAAGCAGTAAAGACAATCCTCTGATATCCAATCTGATAACATAGAGTAAAGAAGTAAAAGGTTTTGCGGAATATAATGTCCGTCGGGCTTTTTACTTCTTTACTTTTTTCTATATTTCAACTTTACTCATGATAAACGAAAACACCGCAGCACAGCTCCGGCTGTACGCCGAACGTTACGAGACATCCGACTTCTTGCCCGACGACCCGAGCCGGTTCATGCACCAAGTCACGGAAGACAAGAACATAGAGACATTTGCATTCATCGCGTCATGCCTGAGCTACGGAAACAGGAAACAGTTTATGCCGAAAATACAAATGATTTACGACTTTGCAGGCGGCGACGTGTATCATTGGGTGAAAGAAGAGGCTTTCAAGAAAGACATTCCCGACGACCCGGGCACTTGTTTTTACAGGCTTTACACACAGCAAACGATGCACGTACTGCTATGCTCTTTGCGATCAATGCTGGCGGAATATGACAGCATCGGTCAGTTCATAAAAAGCCGTTCGACCGACGGATTGTCTGCCGTGAAAGCCGTAACGGCATATTTTGCAAGCAAGGGAACGAGCACCGTAATACCGAAAAACGCCACTTCGGCTTGCAAACGCATCTGTATGTTCCTGCGCTGGATGGTCAGAGACGGTTCACCCGTTGACCTCGGACTGTGGAGCGGCTTTATCGATAAGCGCACGCTGATAATACCTTTGGACACGCACGTCATGCAGCAGGCAAATCGTTTAAACCTTATTAACTGCAAAACAGCATCGATGGCTACGGCTATAAAGCTCACTTCAAGGCTTTCCGAGATATTTCCGGATGACCCGTTGAAAGGAGATTTCGCACTTTTCGGATATGGCGTGAACAATAAATAAAGGTTGCCGCCTTATCGGCTCACCCCATAATCATTCTTATTTCGCCGTAAGTAATATCCTGACTTACGGCTGATTTGATTTCTCCGATGGTGTTAAATTCAGGGTGCTCGATGATACACAAACGTATTTCGCGCAAGTGTTCCTGCGGTATAAGTTTGTCTATCTCAAGCTGACCGGCTTTCACGTAATAAGCAAGATGATTGAAAATGGTGTCCCGGGTGAGACTTCTCTCCGCGGCGATTTGAGCCAACGACATGCCTGACGTAAACATATCAAAACTTACTTGGCGTGTGTTTGGTTTCGGTTGTTTAGGCTCTTTGACCTTGGTCGTTTTCCTTTTACGCGATCGTTCCGGCTCTTCGCCGTCCAGACCGAGCAACGTACGTGCTTTCATCTGCAAGTAATCGCCGGCAGAAAACGACGTTTCAAGTTTCGATTCGTATTCAAACAATTTGTATTTCAGCACCAACACACTCTCAAAAGTGCTGTAACGGTCGTCAAACTGCTTTTTCAGCGCCTTGTTCTCGGTATCGACTTTCGTCTTTTTACACAATTCCACAAGCGGTCGGATGTTCTCCGCAAAATAAGCGCAAGCCTTATGTACGCGCTCTTGAAGCAACGTGTTGTCTGCTCCCGCGCCATCGTTTATCAGCCGTGAATATTGGTTTTTGAATTTCACCGATACGTCAATGAGTCCGCCAAAGCACGCTGCGAGGCGTTTATACTCAGCCAACATTTTCGGATAACGCCTGTAAAAATGCTCATCGAGGGTTCTTAACAACAGATTGAAGGACATCTGTAACTCCGTGAAATCAAAGAGTTCGTCGAGCAGTTGGATCGTGTAGGCACGTTGAAGATCCGATAACGTCTCGGCAGAAGGCGTCTTCGAACTTACGTTTGACAAGTATTCATCCAGCGTTCCGTCGCTGATTATCGCCTCACTACGCAACGGTGCGCTGAGCACCAAGCCTTCGAGAGTCTTGCATCGGCTTAAAGCCACGTATGTCTGACCGTGGGCGAAAGAGTGAGAGACGTCGATTATGGCGTGCTCGAAGGTCAAGCCCTGACTCTTGTGGACGGTTATCGCCCACGCAAGTCTTAGCGGATATTGGCGGAACACGCCTTCAACGGTCTCTTTTATCTCCTTTGACACGTCGTCAAGGGTGTATTTTGAGTTTGTCCATTCAGCCTTTTCAAGCTTGAACGCGCCGCCTCCTGACTTGCAGCGGACGGTGATTTCACGGTCGTCAACAAAGACGACTTCGCCTATCATGCCGTTGTAGAAACGCTTTTCGGGGTCGTTTTTAATGAACATAACCTGCGCGCCTTCCTTCAATACGAGGCGTTCGTCGGCAGGATAAGACGTCTCCGGGAACGTGCCTTCCACCTCCGCTTTGAATGAATATTCGCGGGTCGGCAACAGGTTGAGTTCCTGTTCGTTGATCATTTGCGCCGGATGATTGTGCGTCGTGATGCGAATGAAGTCGCTGTTCCTGTCCGGTTTGAAGTCGGGAATATACCTTTTGTTAAGCATTTCGAGCGTCTCAGCCGTCGCACGGTTTTCTCTTATTTGGTTAAGGAGCGCGACAAAAGACATATCTTGCTGCCGATAAACCTCTTTCAGTTCGACTGTGTGATACTCGGAAGCGTTCAACGCTTTGCTTGAAAAGAAGTAAGGAGTGTCATAAACCTTGCTCAACAGCGACCATTCGTCATCTTTTATCACGGGAGAGAGCTGTTGCAGATCGCCAATCATCAGCAACTGGGCACCGCCGAAGGGCTTGCCGTGGTTGCGGTAACGGCGCATTACGGAGTCGATGGCGTCAAGCAGGTCTGCACGAACCATACTTATCTCGTCAATTACGAGGAGATCCATCGTGCGAATGATGTTCCGTTTCACCTTACTGAAACGGAAATACTTGTTTGTTTCGGAACGGTCGAACGTTGTCCCGGGGATGTACGGCGACAGCGGCAGTTGAAAAAAAGAGTGGATTGTGACGCCTCCGGCATTGATTGCGGCAATGCCCGTAGGAGCAAGAACAACCATCCGCTTTGACGAGTGCTTGACAAGTTCTTTAAGAAATGTGGTTTTTCCTGTGCCTGCTTTTCCTGTAAGAAACAGGTTTGCACCGGTTCTCTCAATGATGTTCCACGCCAATTCCAGTTCGTTATTCCTGCTCACCTGATTTAATCTTTTGTTTTCCAATGTTTACCATGCCTCCCGATACTTGCCTTCCTCTTTATCTTTAAGCATGCTGAGATAAGAGTTGTAACGGCTTTCGGAAATATAATGCTCTTCCAATGCTTTTCTGACGGCGCATCCCGGTTCGTGAGTGTGCGTGCAGTTGCTGAAACGACAGTCTTTCGAAAACATGAAAATTTCCTTGAAATAGCCGCAAATCTCTTCGGGCTCCATGTCGAACGTGCCGAAGCCTTTTATCCCCGGAGTGTCTATAACCCAGCCGCCGTAAGGCAGCGGGAGCATCTCGCTGAACGTGGTTGTGTGCATTCCGGTGTTGTGGGCGTCGCTTATTTCCGCCGTTCTGAGGTTTACTCCCGGAATAAGACGGTTAAGCAGGGTGCTCTTCCCCACTCCGCTGTTGCCGCTGAATAGTGTTATTTTGCCTTCAAGGATAGGTCTCAGCGTGTCTGTCACATCGTCGTTGAGCGCCGAAACGGTGACACATTTATATCCGATGTTCTCGTAAAGGAGGGTCATCATATCCTGATAATGCAGCTCGTCTTCCGTCAGCAGGTCTGTCTTGTTGAAGACAAGAACCACCGGAATGCGGTAAGCCTCGGCAGAAGCGAGGAAGCGATCGATGAAGGTTGTTGATGTTTGAGGGTGGTTGACTGTCACGACGAGGAACGCCTGGTCGACGTTCGCCGCGATGATATGGCTCTGTTTGGAGAGGTTGGAAGACTTCCGGATGATGTAATTCCGGCGGTCTTCTATGTTGGTAATAAACGCCGTGCCTTCCCGGTTGCAGACAATCTCGACATAATCGCCCACCGCCACGGGGTTGGTGCTGCGTATGCCTTTCAGCCGGAAGTTGCCTTTGATTTTACATTCGATGGTCTGTCCGTCGTCCGTCCTTACCGAATACCAGCTGCCGGTATTCCTTATTACAAGTCCTCTCATATATAAATTAAGAGTTAAGAAGTAAGAGTCATGAATTAAGCAAAAAGAATGAAAGTAACTTTTGATGGATACAAGACTTAAAATCAAAGGTAACTTTCATTCTTAATTCTTAGCTCTTAATTCTTAATTAAAAGTTATACGGTCATGATTTCCTTGTTCTTTGCGGCAAGCAAATCATCGATTTTCTTTATATACTTATCGTGAATTTTCTGCAATTCGAGTTCGGCGTCTTTCTCATTGTCTTCCGAGAGCCCGTCTTTGATTGCCTTTTTCAGTTTTTCCTTCACGTCAGCACGCACGTTGCGCACCTCCACTTTTGCCTTCTCGCCAATCTTGTTACACTGTTTTGCAAGTTCTTTACGGCGCTCTTCTGTGGGCTGCGGTATTCCGAGACGTACTATCTCGCCGTTGTTTTCGGGCGTGATGCCTACGTCAGAGTCCATTATCGCTTTTTCGATGTCTTTTATCATCTTCTTGTCCCACGGGCGTATGGCTATTGTACGGGCATCGGGTATGGAAACATTCGCCACCTGATTAAGAGGAACCATCGAGCCGTAAGAGTTTACTCTCACTCCGTCAAGAATTGCCGCGTTGGCTCTTCCGGCACGAATGCGCGACAGTTGTTCGTCGAGGAACATCGCCGCCATCTCCATTCTTTCCTCACTTTCACTCAAAGTTGCTTTAACGTCTATCATATTATTTCGTTTTTGTTTTTCACTTTTGCAAATGTATATATTTAATTTGGATTATACAAATTATTTTGTACGGTTCAGTTCGTCGGCAACCATATTGGTAAGTTCGACGAATTGCGGTATGGACAACTGTTCCGGACGTTTGGTCATGATGTCGCGGGTATAGAATCCGTCGCTCGGGGCGGCGTCGGAGAAGAGTTGTTTCAGCGACACACGGAGCATCTTGCGACGCTGGTTGAACACCGACTTGACCACCCTGCGGAACAACCCCCAGTCGCACCCGAGGTCTTCAACGCCGTTGCGTGTCATGCGTATTACGGCGCTCTTCACCTTCGGCGGCGGGTTGAACACGTTCTCGTCGACGGTAAAAAGATACTCCACATCATACCAAGCCTGTATCAGGACGCTGAGTATTCCGTAGGTCTTTGAGCCGGGAGCGGCGGCGATACGCTGTGCAACCTCGCGCTGTATCATACCCGTGCAGCATGGGATAAGATCCTTGTTGTCGAGCATTTTGAAGAATATCTGCGACGAGATATCGTAAGGATAATTGCCCGTGAGCACGAACTGACGCCCCGCAAAAAGACCGTTGAGGTCCATCCGCAGGAAGTCTTCACCTATTATATTATCTCTCAGCGCAGGATATTTGTCGTTAAGATAAGCCACCGACTCGGCGTCTATCTCAACCACCCGCACCTCGCGCTCTTTTGTCATGAGGTATTGCGTAAGCACGCCCATGCCCGGTCCCACTTCGAGAACGGGTATCTCGGGACATGCGTCCACCGTGTCGGCAATCGCCTTGGCGATATTCAGGTCGGTAAGGAAGTGCTGTCCGAGGTTTTTCTTCGGTCTTACTGATTTCATTTCGTTCTGTTTCTGTTCGCGTCCGCCTCCCTCTGCGGGTGTCGGATTTGTTTACCGATGCAAATTTAAGCAATAAATTCCTCTTTCCGACATAATGTATTAAAAAATCGGGATCAGCCGTTCGTATTTCATACGTTACGAAAAAGCGTTTTACTTACAATCCGAAACATTATCGATATAGTTTCCTTACAGTTTTCACCGGCAACATGCCGTTTTCCAAAAGGCGGTCTTTTACATCGTAAAAGCTTGCCTTTCAGCGTGTAAAAGGCGGTCTTTTGCAATGTAAAAGCTTACCTTTTAAAATTGAAAGTGCGGTCTTTTGTAAGACGGTTTGTCTGAAAACGGATTTCAGACTGCCGGGAATTGTATATTCAAAAGTGTAAAAACAGGAAATGAAATACAACAATATTATGTAAAAAAAGAGGAAAAACGGTTCGTCAACAACCATCAGCAAGACTTCAAACTTTGATTTTTGGCTAAAAGACTGCAAACAAGGTTTTAATTGTTTTTTATTGTTTTGACATTCAACAAAAAATGCTATATTTGCGATTGAAATACTAATCTAATTATAATAAT
>CAJMQT010000085.1 GCA_905215655.1 uncultured bacterium
ATCGCGGCATTTCGGGCGGTCCGAAAGGTATCGGGGCGATGTTGACGCCGGTCTCGGGCATTATCATCGGACCGGATTTACGACTGCTCTTGAACACTTTGTCGTCAAGGATTTCTTTGACAAGTTGCCCCACCGGCAGCGCGAGAGTGAACTTATCGCTGAATTTTATCTTAGGAGTTATTATCGGGGAGGTCTCCCATCGTCGCGAGTAAGGGTCGTAATAGCGCTCTACTCCGAGGTCGGCGCCGAGAGTCTCGCCCATGAACGTGAAATAACCGCCGTATGTTCTGGTGCCGAAATACGGCATAGCGGCAAACGAATGGAATGAGTTGTTGGTGTAATAGCTGCCGAACACGGTTGCCGAAATGTTCTCATTAAAGTGATATGTTGCCGCTCCGCTGACGCCGAACTGCCTCGCCGAACCTTGCCATAGCGTGTAATTACGCGCCGAGACGCTACCTTCAAGAGTAAGGTTGCCGATGTTCTGTACTGCTGTGAGCGACGCGCTTTGCCGTGAAAGCAGACCGGGCATGGTGACACGGCTGCTCGTTCCAATTACGGCGCCACTACCCCAGGACGTCAGCACGCCGCCTTTGTTGAAGTCATAAGCGGTAGGATTGCCCTGCATCGGTATAAAATAAGGTCGCGGCATGGCGTTGTAAAGGACATCAGAGGTTGTAAATGCCGGCGTCTTGGCATACTTCTTTAATGCCGGGAAGTCATTTTTATGGGATTTATGGTCATCTCCGAGATATTTAAAATCCTTTTCCTGCATAAAAGAAGGCATCTCGAAAGGTGCCGAAAGTGGCGACATCACGGGCTTGAAAACGGACGAGGAGGTGTCGTTAGGCAGGTCTTTAAAGTCTGTTTTACCTATCGGTTCTTGCGCAAACGCATCATTACTCATATAGAGAACCGACAAAATAACAAATAACACCTTCTTCATAATCGTAAGTTTTATGGTTGCCTGCGGCTTACTTCATCAGCCACCGCCCGTTGTTCTCTATCATCCGGACCACTATCTCCTCGTTAAGGCTGTCACCGAAACAGAGCACGAGGTAAGCGTCGGCTACGTAAGCGCTGCTCCGTTTGTCCTTCGACACGATGGTGTCGTTGACGCAGTTAAGCACTCTCACCTCTTTTACGCCGTGGTGCTCGTCGTTCATCCGGGCGACAAACATCTTCGCGTTGGCTTCAAGTTGCTCGGAATAGCTGTCCGGAACGGTATCAGGCAGATACGTTCCTGCCACGAAATACGCCGCATTTCCGGCAAACAGAGAGTCGTAATACTCTTTTGCCATGCGTGCGGCGACGTCCCTTTCCTGCTTTTCGGAGCACGAGACGACGGTCAGAATGATAAATGATAGAATGAAAATGAATGTCTTTCGCATTGTTTTTGCTCTAAAAAAACAAGGGACGGGCAAACTCATTTTCCCGCCCCTTGTGTGCTTTTGAAATTATTTCTGCCTTATAAAGATGTTTATCGGAGAACCTGTCAACTTCCAGTTCTCGCGTATCTTGTTTTCAAGAAAGCGTTTGTAAGGCTCTTTGATGTACTGCGGCAGGTTGGCATAGAACACGAACGAGGGTATCTGAGTGTTCGGTATTTGCGAGCAGTACTTGATTTTTATGTATTTACCCTTGTTCGATGGTGGCGGATAAGCCTCGATGAGGGGCAGCATTATCTCGTTAAGTTTGTTGGTGCCGATCTTTATCTTGCGGCTCAGATATACTTCCTTGGCTGTTTCGAGCACCCTGAATATACGCTGTTTGGTAAGTGCCGAGGCGAAGATTATCGGGAAATCGGTGAACGGAGCCATGCGGTTTCGGATGGCATCTTCAAACGTATCAATGACTTTCTGGTCTTTGTTCTCGACAAGATCCCACTTGTTCACGACGACAACAAGCGACTTGTTGTTCTTCTGTATCAGCTGGAATATGTTCATATCCTGCGCCTCTATGCCGCGCGTCGCATCAATCATGAGGATGCAGACGTCAGAGCTCTCGATGGCACGGATTGACCGCATGACGCTGTAAAACTCCAAGTCTTCGGTCACTTTGTTCTTTCTGCGGATGCCGGCGGTGTCTACCAGATAGAAGTCAAAGCCGAACTTGTCGTATCGGGTGTAAATGCTGTCGCGCGTGGTGCCGGCTATTTCGGTCACGATGTTACGGTCTTCGCCTATAAAGGCGTTGATGATGCTGCTCTTGCCGGCGTTAGGACGACCTACGACGGCAAAGCGCGGAATGCCTTCTTCGAGAAGTTCGACGGTGTCGTTCTTGAACTTTGTGAGCACAAGGTCGAGCAAATCGCCCGTTCCGCTGCCCGAAGCGCTGCTGATGCAGATAGGGTCTCCGAGACCGAGTTTATAGAATTCGGCTGCCGCATACTGCTGGTTGTTGTTGTCAACCTTGTTTGCAACGACGATTACGGGCAGTTTTGTACGGCGCAAGATGGCGGCTACATCTTCGTCCCAGTCGGTCAGACCGGTCATGACGTCTACCACGAAGAGCACCACATCAGCCTCTTCCGTCGCTATTATCACCTGCTTGCGTATCTCTTCTTCAAACACATCATCCGACTTTACGACCCATCCGCCGGTGTCAACGACGGAGAACTCCTTGCCGTTCCAGTCGCATTTGCCGTACTGTCGGTCGCGGGTGGTGCCTGCCGTCTCGCTGACAATGGCGCGACGCGACTTTGTCAGTCGGTTGAAAAGTGTGGACTTGCCAACATTCGGGCGTCCTACTATCGCTACTAAGTTTGCCATACTATTCTTTTTTTATTAAGAATTAAGAGTTAAGAATTAAGAAGAATTGCCTTCATTGCACATTTTCTTAATTCTTAATCCTTAACTCTTAATTTTACATTTCCATTTTCTTAACTCTTAATTGGCTTGACGCCGAACTTTGTTTCTTAACTCTTAATTCCCCTACTATTCCGGGTTATAGCCGAAGTTGTCGAGTTCTCTCTTCGAACTGCGCCAGTCTTTATCCACCTTGACGAATATTTCGAGATATATGCTCTTGCCGAAGAACTTCTCGAGCGACTTCCGCGCCTCGGTGCTCATCTTTTTAAGGGCTATTCCTTGGTGTCCGATGATGATGCCTTTCTGCGAGTCCCGCTCGACGTAAATCACGGCGTTGATGTGTATCCGACGGTCATCTTCCTTGAAAGACTGCACGCTTACTTCGACCGAATAAGGTATTTCCTTGTCGTAATAGAGCAGGATTTTCTCGCGGATTATCTCGCTCACGAAGAAGCGGGCGGACTTGTCGGTAAGCTGCTCCTTGTCGAAATACGGCGGAGAGTCGGGCAACAGTTCTTTTATACGCCTCAACAGGATGTCTGTCCCGAACTTGTTCTTTGCCGAGATCGGCAGTATTTCAGCGTCGGGCAACAGCTTGTGCCAGCGTTCCACGAGTTCGCCGAGCGTCTTCTGGTCGCTTTCGTCGATTTTGTTTATCAGCAGCAGCACCGGCGTTGATATCTTCCTGACCTTTTCGAGGAAGTCGATGTTCTTCTCGGGGTTCTCCACCACGTCTGTCACATACAGCAGAACGTCGGCGTCTTTCAGTGCGCTTTCAGAGAATGCGAGCATCGACTCCTGCAACTTATAGTTGGGTTTGAGCACTCCCGGCGTGTCCGAGAATACGATTTGCATGTCGTCCGTATTGACAATTCCCATTATACGGTGGCGTGTGGTCTGTGCCTTGAACGTGGCGATGCTTATCCGTTCTCCCACGAGACGGTTCATCAGGGTCGATTTTCCCACGTTGGGATTGCCCACGATGTTAACAAATCCGGCTTTGTGCATCTGTTTTTTGTTTGTAGTTTTAATAAAACTTATAATCTAAGTCTGCAAATATACGAAAAAAAAACGGCTCATCCAAAACGGCGGGTTATGAGCGTAAGAATTTCAAGATAAAAGATGTTAACATCACAACGGTGCCGGTTGCCGGCGTTAAAAATCATACAATAAACGACAGCCGGAAACGTTTTAACAAAAGAACGAAAACCATTAACAAAGAGACAATGAGCATGTTTAAAAGAATTATCACGTTTGCGTTACTCCTGACGTTGCTCTTTTCTTGCAGCGACCTTGACCCTCAACCGGTCAAAGAGCCTTACGAGAAGGAGACGGCGGAGCTGAACGAGAAGTATTTTGACAAGGTTTGCGGCGAATGGAGCAACTCGGAAGAAAAGGATTTGTTCCGACGTTACGAATACCTTAAACTGACTTCCGACGGAAAATGCACATATACGAGAAAGCTGGTAAAGAGAGAGAAGGTCTTGATTGACGGCGAGGAAAAGCTCACCGACTGGCAGACTGCTTACGAAGACACCGGCTACGGGACGTGGAAACTCGGTTATTCGGACTTTTCGGGTGACGCAATGCCTTATCTGAAAGTCATGACCGAGGACGCGGAGGGACATACTTCCGTCAACGCGTATTTCGAGTTTAACGGGGCGGATGATGAGTTTCTTTACGTAAGATGTTCCTTTTTCGACCGGCTGAAAAGAGTAGTCGCAGAACAATAAGTATTTCAATAAAAACAGCAAAGCCGCACTATCAATGATAGTTGCGGCTTTGCTGTTTATTGTTATGTAGGATGTTATTTTCCTTGTGCCACTTTGTCTCCGTCGTAAGCCCACTTGTAGTAAGCGGCTCCGTGTACAAATCCGGCTCCGAATGCCGTCATTATGATGTTGTCACCCTTTTTGAGCAGGTGTTCGTTCTCCCAGAGAGCGAGCGGAATTGTCGCCGCGCTGGTGTTTCCGAAGTGTTCGATGTTGACCATGACTTTATCCATCGACAGGTCGAGACGTTTGGCAACAGCCTCGATGATGCGGATGTTTGCCTGATGGGGCACGATAAAGCGGATGTTTTCTTTGTCGAGATTGTTACGCTCGGCGATAAGCGCGCAGTCGTCGCTCATGCTTGTCACGGCATAGCGGAACACGGTGCGACCTTCCTGATAGAGGTAGTGCAGACGGTGGTCGACGGTGAAGTGTGACGGCGGACATACCGAGCCGCCGGCTTTGAGGTGCAGGAACGGCAGTCCCTTGCCGTCGGCGCGGAAGTGTGAGTCCATCACTCCGATGTTCTCCTCGGTCGTACCTTCCACCAATACCGCTGCCGCTCCGTCGCCGAAGAGGGCGCATGTGCTACGGTCTTTGTAGTCGACGACTGACGACATCTTGTCGGCGCCGATTACGATGATCTTCTTGTAGCGTCCGCTTTGTATCATGCTTGCGGCAACGTCGAGTGAGTAGAGGAAGCCGCAACATGCAGCCCAGAAGTCGAACGAGAAGGCGTTTTTCAGTCCGAGCTTGCCTATTACGATTGATGCCGTTGAGGGGAAGGCATAGTCTGCCGTCGATGTCGAGACGATTACGGCATCGATTGAATCGGAATCGGCGCCTGTCTTCTTCAACAGTTGCTTTGCCGCCTTGCGCGCCATGTATGACGTGCCGAGACCTTCTTCCTTCAATATTCGGCGTTCTCTTATGCCGACACGCGTCATAATCCACTCATCGTTGGTGTCGACCATGTGCGACAGCTCTTCGTTGTTGAGCACATAGTCGGGCACATAGCCGCCGATGCCGGTTATTACAGCGTTAATTTTCTCCATTATTCAGCCGTCTCCTTTACGATAGCAATCTTTCCGCGGTAGTAGCCGCATGTGGGGCATACCGTGTGATAGATGTGATAAGCGCCACAGTTGGGGCATACTGCCAGTGTGGGAGCTACTGCCTTATCGTGGGTTCTTCTTTTCAGTGTACGTGTCTTTGACTGTCTTCTTTTAGGATGTGCCATTTTCTTTAATCTTTAATTATTGTTCTTTAATTTTCTGTTCGTGTCAAGTGAGCCAAGGTTTCTTGCCGCAGAAAGCATTATCAGCGTGCTTTCACCTTATTTATTTCACTCTTTCAACTTTTCCAATGCGCTCCATCGCGGGTCAGTTGTCTGCGTTTGTGCCCCATCGCTGCTTCGGGCAGCTGAATGCTCGTTGAGAGCTTTGATCATCGCAGGGTTGCATTTTCCAGGTGCATGCACGTGCTTAATGGGTACGCCGAGCGCTATGAACTCATAGACCAGCCATGAAATGTCGAGCAGAGCGTTGTCTTTCTCGACGGTTATTATGTCGTCATCTTCCGAGTATTCCTCTCCAAGTTTCACAATCAGCTTGTTGTCGGTGGATATGGGCTGCTCCATGTCTTCGAGACAGAGGTCGCACGGCACCATGACCGTGCCCTCGCAATGGAAGTTCAACTCATAAAAGCTGACTGATTTGTGTATGTCAAGAGCCAGATTAACCCTGCCGCTGCGCACTTCGGAACCGTCAACGGCGGTGAAGTAAGCATCGTCAAGGTTGAAAACGAGGTTGGTATCGTCTTGTTTCAAGCCTTTCAGGTCTATTGTCAACGACTTTATATCGAACATCGCTTATCTGCTTTTGAAACATGAAGAACGTGCCTGCCCGACGCTGCTTTGTGCTTATCAGACGTCAGACCTGCATCGCCTTTGGGCTGCAAAGTTACAAATTATTTTTTATTCGTGCGTCACAAAAGCAAAAAAATCATGCGTTTACGGTAAAAACTGACGTTCTTTCATCCGGTTGATGTCATAATGGCGCCTTTACGTCCTTATTTTACGGCACGGCAATCATATTTCGGGTTAAAAGTCCTTTGCAAGCAATATCCGCATTTTTTCTTCGTTATATTCATACCGGCAGAAAGCGTCCGCACCGGCTGACGGCGCGTAACAGCGTCTTTGAAGAATGCGTGTGCGGACTTTCAGACCGTAAAGCCGGTTGTTTTCCTTATGCAATGGACTGACAGAATAAGACAGGTAAAGATAATTCTCGTTGTCGCGGCGGTATTGATTGCTGTCGCTTCGCTCGTCGTTTCTAATTCGCTCGTCAAGGAACTTGCCGCCGAAGAGCATAACAAGATGGAGATTTGGGCGGAGGCGATGCGCTCGCTCAACATGGCTGACGAGAACACCGACCTCAGTCTCGTGCTGAAAGTAATCAACGAGAACAATACAATCCCAATAATAGTAACCGACCCGCAAGGCACCGTACAGACCTTCCGCAACATCCGTCTGGAAGGAAAGAACTACAACGACAGCATGCGTTACGCCGAGGTTGTGGGCAAAAGACTGCTGGAACGCGGGCGTGCCATCAAGATAAACCTTGACGACAGCGTGAAGGAAGATTACATCAACGTCTGCTACGACGACTCGGTGATGATCCGACGGCTCGCCGCCTACCCTTACGTGCAGCTCGGCGTGGTCATGATTTTTGTCGTAATAGCCATCTTCGCCCTGCTGACGTCAAAGCGGGCGGAACAAAACAAGGTGTGGGTGGGACTGTCAAAAGAGACCGCCCACCAGCTCGGCACACCTATTTCGAGCCTTATGGCGTGGACGGAAATCCTCAAAGAGAATTATCCGGACGACGAACTGATACCCGAAATGGGCAAAGACGTGAAGCGCCTCGAACTTATAGCCGACCGTTTCTCGAAAATCGGCTCGCTGCCGGAGCCCGTCCCGGCCGACATGAAGGAAGTGATGGACCACGTTACGGAGTATATGGACCGCCGGACGTCATCGAAGGTGAAGATGATAAAAGACTTCCCCGACGACAGTATCATCGTAAAGATCAACACGTCGCTATTTGAATGGGTTATAGAAAACCTCTGCAAGAACGCCGTCGACGCCATGGAAGGCTCCGGCTCGATAACGCTGCACGTTGAGCAGACCGCCGAAAAGGTGATAATAGAAGTCTCGGACACGGGCAAAGGAATAAAGAAAAAGGATCTGCGCAACGTCTTCAAGCCCGGATTTACGACCAAAAAGCGCGGTTGGGGCTTAGGTCTCTCATTGGCGAAAAGGATTGTAGAGGAGTATCACAACGGCAAAATATTCGTGAAAAGTTCCGAACCGGGCAAGGGTACGACGTTCAGGATAGAACTGGCTAACGCTTGATCCGCATCTCGGAAAGAGCCTCCGGATGAGCCTTCCACCGTTTATAGAGAAAGCTCATCCGGCAACCGGAGACGGCATGGCAAAGCGCATGTAGACAGTTTATTACGGTGAAACATGGTTTGGATAAACTGTAATCGGTTATTTTAACCTGCATTATTCATAGGCGTTTCTACTGCGAGTCCCAACTGCCT
>CAJMQT010000086.1 GCA_905215655.1 uncultured bacterium
AAGGTAAAAGACCGCCTTTTGCAAAACCGTTGATTTTACCCCTGATTATATAAGGCAAGAAAAATATCATTCAAAATTATATTAAAAGAAATTTTTTGCGTACTTTTGCGAAATAATAAGGTATAAGAACGAATGGACGAAAAACTGAGAATAATTGTAAGCGGAGGAGGTACCGGAGGACATATTTTCCCTGCCGTCTCAATCGCTAACGCCATCATGGCTAAACATCCCGATGCAAGCATTCTCTTCGTGGGTGCCCTCGGACGTATGGAAATGCAGCGCGTGCCGGCGGCAGGCTATGAAATCGTGGGCTTGCCGATACACGGCTTCGACCGGAAAAACCTGTTGAAGAACTTCAAAGTGCTTTATCAGATATGGAAAAGCCAGCGTATGGCTAAGAAAGTGATACGCGACTTCAAGCCGATGGCTGCCGTCGGAGTGGGCGGTTACGCCAGCGGTCCCACGCTGAACGAGTGCGCCAAGGCAGGCGTGCCGTGCCTCATACAGGAGCAAAACTCGTATGCCGGCGTCACAAACAAAATCCTTGCCAAGAAGGTCGACCGCATCTGTGTGGCTTACGACGGCATGGAACGCTTCTTCCCCGCCGACAAAATCGTGAAGACCGGCAACCCCGTAAGGCAAAATCTGCTCGACACGACACTCACGACAGCCGAGGCAAGAAAGACATTCGGACTGTCGCCGGACAAGAAGACGATACTTATCGTGGGCGGAAGTCTCGGCGCAAGAACCATGAACGAAAGCGTGCTGAGCCATCTTGACACGATAAAGGCGTCAGACGTGCAGTTCATCTGGCAG
The DNA here is from genome assembly GCA_905215655.1 of uncultured bacterium. GTDB lineage: Bacteria > Bacteroidota > Bacteroidia > Bacteroidales > Bacteroidaceae > Prevotella. Next base: position 817 of record CAJMQT010000086.1, read on the forward strand.
ACCGGCAAGTACTATTCCGCTGCCGTGAAAGCCGAACTTGACGCCAAAGGCAAGCCCGACAATCTGCACGTAACCGACTTTATAAGCGACATGGGAGCCGCTTATAAAGCCGCAGACCTCGTGATTAGCCGCGCCGGAGCAAGCAGTATATCCGAGTTCTGCCTGATAGGCAAGCCCGTGATACTCGTTCCTTCGCCCAACGTAGCCGAGGACCATCAGACCAAAAACGCACTCGCCCTCGTCGAAAAAGACGCCGCGCTGTACGTGAAAGACGCCGACGCACCGGCAGAAGTGGTAGACCTCGCCCTCGCGACGGTAGCCGATGACGCCCGCCTCGCGGCGCTGTCGGAGAATATAAAGCGGCTCGCGCTGCCCGATTCGGCAGACATCATAGCCGACGAAGTTATCAAATTAGCAACAAAAAGACAATCGAAATAAGATTAACACCGGGCGCGGAGATGATAAAGACGCCCAAAGACAACAATGGAACTGAAAGATATTAAAGCAGTATATTTCGTAGGCGCCGGCGGCATCGGCATGAGCGCCATAGCACGTTACTTCCTTCACATCGGCGTAGTGGTAGCCGGATACGACAAGACTCCGTCGGCATTGACGGCTCGTCTGGAAAAAGAAGGAATGCTGATACATTACGACGAAAACCCCGAAGAAATCCCTCACGCGTGCCGCAAGCCTGCTTCGACGCTCGTGATATACACCCCCGCCATACCCGCCGACCACAAAGAGCTGGTCTACTTCCGTGAAAACGGCTTCGATGTGGAGAAACGCGCACAAGTGCTCGGCATGCTCACACGGACACATAAAGGTCTCTGCGTTGCCGGAACGCACGGAAAAACATCCACGTCGACCATGTGCGCCCAGATAATGAACCAAAGCCACATAGGTTGTAACGCTTTCCTCGGAGGCATATCTAAGAACTTCGGAACCAACTACATCCTCAACAAAGAGAGCGACTACGTGGTGATCGAGGCGGACGAGTTTGACCGCAGCTTCCATTGGCTGCGCCCATGGATGACCGTCATAACATCCACCGACCCCGATCATCTCGACATCTACGGCACCAAAGAGGCATACTTGGAGAGCTTCCGCCACTATACCACGCTGATACAGCCCGGCGGAGCGCTGATAATACACAAGAACCTCGAGATGAAACCCTGCGTTGCCGAGGGTGTGAAGGTGTATGAATACAGTCGCGAAGAGGGTGACTTCCATGCCGAAAACATAAAAATCGAGAACGGAGAGATAACCTTCGACTTCATCTCACCCATCGAGACGGTGCGCGGAATACAGCTCGGACAGCCCGTGGCGATAAACATCGACAACGGCATAGCGGCAATGGCGATGGCTCAGCTAAACGGTTGCACGGCGGAAGAGCTGAAATACGGCATGCTGACTTACCGCGGAGTAGACCGTCGTTTCGACTTCAAGATAAAGACAGACCGCATCGTCTTCCTCAGCGATTACGCCCATCATCCGAAAGAAATATACCAAAGCGTGAAGAGCATTCGCGAACTTTACCGCGACAAAAAGATAACCGCGATATTCCAACCGCACCTCTATACGCGCACAAGAGACTTCTACAAAGACTTTGCCGAGAGTCTCTCCATGCTCGATGAGGTGGTGCTCTGCGACATATATCCCGCTCGCGAAGAGCCCATTCCGGGCGTAACCTCCGCGCTGATTTACGACAATCTGAAGCCCGGAGTTGAGAAGAAGATGATTCATAAGGAAGATGTACTGTCGTATGTGAAGGACAACGACTTCGAAGTGCTTGTCGTTCTCGGAGCCGGCGACCTTGACAATTACGTTCCGCAGATAGAGAAAGTGCTCCAAAACAAGTATAAGTAAATGTCTCACCGACTGAAAAAGACAATATTGGTGGCGCTCGATTTATGCCTTGCCGTATATCTCCTGCTCGCCGTAACCTCTTTCAATACACCGGAAGAGGCTTATCCCGTATGCACGAAAGTCTCGATAAACATTGAAGACGAGAGCACAAACGGCTTCCTCAGCGCCGCCGAAGTGAAGAACATCCTTGAACGCAACCGCCTCTATCCGTTCAAGAAAAAGATGAAAGACATCAACCCCCGCGACATCGAAGACCGCCTGAAATCGGGTCCCTTCGTGAAAACGGCGGAATGTTTCAAGACAAAAGACGGCACGGTGAACATCTCGCTGACACAGCGGTTGCCCATTGTGCGCATCAAAAACATAGCCGGCGCCGACTATTATCTTGACGACCAAGGCGGCATTATGCCAAATTCAAAATATACATCCGACCTGATAATAGCCACAGGATACATTAATGAATGGTACGCCCGGAACTATCTTGCATACCTCGCAATCGGTCTGATGAGCGACGATTTCTGGAAAAACCAGATCGTGCAAATCAACGTCCTGCCCGACAAAGGCGTCGAACTGGTGCCCCGGGTGGGCAATCACATCATTTATCTTGGCGCCCTTCCGCAGACAAAATATAAGAGCCAACGCAAGGATTTGGTGGAAAACTTCGTCAAGAAGAAGATGGACCGCCTCGCCAAATTCTACAAATACGGACTCAGTCAGGCGGGTTGGAACAAATATTCTTACATCGACATGGAGTTTGACAACCAGATAATATGTAAGAAGAGACAGGAATTTCTAAATTAAAATACAGAAAAAACAAACATATAACGTATGGCAGCAAAGGATTTTATCATAGCAATAGAGTTGGGCTCGTCCAAGGTCACAGGCGTTGCCGGCAGGAAAAATCTTGACGGCAGCATTTCCGTGCTTGCAGTAGTGAAGGAAGATTCATCATCGTTTATCCGCAAAGGAACTGTTTACAACATAAATCAGACGGTGCAATGTATCTCGAACGTCGTCAAGAAACTGTCCACGACGCTTAAATCGGAGATATCTCAGGTCTACGTGGGCGTGGGCGGTCAGTCGATACGCAGCGTCAGAAACGTCATTGGCAAAGACCTTCCGAAAGACACGGTCGTAACCCAAGAGATGATCAACGAACTGATGGACGCCAACCGCAACGTGCTTTATCAGGATCAGGAGATACTCGATGCCGCCACGCAGGAATACAAAGTGGACAACGACTTGCAGCTTGATCCGGTCGGCATTCAGTGCGAACGACTTGAAGGAAACTTCCTTAATATATTATGGCGGAAGACATTTTACCGCAAACTTAACCAATGTTTCGACAGCGCCGAAGTTGCTATCGCCGAAATGTATCTCGCCCCTTTGGCGCTTGCTGACAGCGTGCTGACCGACGCCGAAAAACGTTCGGGCTGCGTGCTCGTAGACCTTGGAGCCGACACAACCACCGTTTCGGTTTATTATAAGAACATCCTTCGCCATCTGGCGGTCATCCCTCTCGGCGGCAGCAACATCACGAAAGACATCGCATCGTTGCAGATGGAAGAGAGCAACGCCGAGAAGATGAAGCTGAAACACGGCAACGCTTACACCGACAACAACGAGATTGACAACACTTTGCAGCTCCCCATCGACGCGGAACGCAGCGTAGAGAGCCGCAAATTCATAGAGATTGTCGAAGGACGCTTGCAGGAAATCATCGAGAACGTCTGGTATCAGGTGCCCGCCGAGTATGCCGACAGACTGCTCGGAGGTGTCATTCTTACCGGCGGAGGCTCCAACATGAAGAACATCGACAGGGCTTTCAGAAACCATACGCACATAGAAAAGATACGCATCGCCAAGTTCGTGACACATAATATCACGTCAAATCATCCCGACATTACGGCTCACAACGGAATGATGAACACCGTCTTGGCTCTGCTTGCCAAGGGAGACATGAATTGTGCGGGCGCCGATACGCCTGAAAACGTAGACCTCTTCGGCAGCGACAAGACGCCGAAGACGCCCACGACGACCGCCGACCTGCATAAGGAGCCGCGCAATCCTAACGAGGTTGGAAGCGGAGTAGTGCTGACGGCAGCCGAGAAAGACAAGGTGGAAGAGCAGCGACGCAAGGCTGCCGAAGAAGCAGCCAGACAGGAAGCCGAGGAAGCTGCCCGGCAGGAAGAGGAGGAACGGAAAAATCGCAAGGACGTAAAAGGACATGTGAGGAAGCTCAAAGACTTCTTTGTCAAGCTCGTAGCCGACGATGAATAATCTCATTCGAGACAGCGATTGTATCAATTTTTTACCACGATTTTAATAAAAACAGAATATGGTTGACTTACACAGAATAGTTGATTTCGGCGAACCCGAAAAGGAAAACAGCATAATCAAAGTCATCGGCGTAGGCGGTGGTGGCGGCAACGCCGTAAATCACATGTATCGCGAGGGTATCCATGATGTGTCGTTCGTGCTCTGTAACACAGATAATCAGGCACTTAACGACTCGCCCGTGCCTGTCCATCTGCAACTCGGAAAAGAGGGACTTGGCGCCGGCAACAAGCCCGAGAAGGCACGTGAGGCTGCCGAAGAGAGTATAGAAGACGTGAAAAAGATGCTCAACGACGGTACGAAGATGGCTTTCATCACAGCCGGAATGGGCGGCGGAACCGGCACGGGAGCCGCTCCGGTGATAGCCCGCGTGTCGAAAGAACTCGGCATATTGACAGTCGGAATTGTGACAATCCCCTTCCGTTTTGAAGGCGAGAAGAAGATAGATCAGGCTCTTTACGGCGTCGAGGAGATGTCAAAGCACGTTGACGCGCTGCTCGTAATCAATAACGAACGCCTGCGCGAGATATATCCCGAGCTGCCTATCCTCGAGGCATTCGGCAAGGCTGACGACACGCTCAGCGTGGCGGCAAAGAGCATTGCGGAGATAATTACCGTCCACGGACTTATCAACCTCGACTTCAACGACGTGAAGACTGTGCTCAAAGACGGCGGCGTCGCCATAATGAGCACCGGCTACGGCGAGGGCGAAGGCAGGGTGAAACGCGCCATCGACGACGCTCTGAACTCGCCGCTGCTCAACGACAACGACATATTCAACTCAAAAAAGATACTTCTCAGCATATCGTTCTGCGGCGACAAGAACAGCAAGACCGGCTTGATGATGGAAGAGATGAACGACGTCAACGACTTTATGGCTAAGTTCGGCAACGACTTTGAGATAAAGTGGGGACTCGCCATGGACCCCGAACTCGGAGACAAGGTGAAGGTGACGATACTCGCCACCGGCTTCGGACTTGAAGACGTGGACGGTATGAACGGACATATCCGCAAGCACTCGCAGGAAGAAAACGAGCGTCGCGCCGAAGAAGAAGAGAAGGCTGCCGAGCGTCGCGCCAAGCGTGAGCACTACTACGGCTCCGACGGCAAAAGCTCGAAATACAAGCGCCGTCCGCATATCTACATCTTCCGGCAGGAAGACCTCGACAATGACGACATCATATCGGCGGTGGAGCAGACGCCTACCTACAAGCGCACGCGCCAAGAGCTCGACGCCATACGCAATCAGACGGTAGGGGCGGCGCCCGCTTCTGACAAAGAAGATACAAAAGTACAAGGTAAAATAAGATTTGCTTAAACATACTACAATGGCAATATTTGATAACATCAGCAACGACATCAAAGAGGCTATGAAAGCCCGCGACAAGGTGCGTCTCGACACCCTGCGCAACGTAAAGAAAGTATTTATCGAGGCAAAAACCGCCCCCGGCGCCAACGACACCCTTGAAGACGCCGACGCGATGAAAATCCTTGCAAAGCTCGCAAAGCAAGGCAAGGAGTCGGCAGCCGTCTTCATTCAGCAGGGCAGACAAGACCTTGCCGACGGAGAGCTCGCCCAAGTGGCGGTGATAGAGGAGTATCTGCCCAAACAGATGACCGAAGAAGAGGTTGAGGCGGCAGTAAAAGACATCATCGCACAGGTCGGAGCGCAGAGCATGAAAGACATGGGCAAGGTGATGGGCACAGCCTCCAAACAGCTTGCCGGCAAAGCCGACGGACGCATCATATCAGGCATCGTGAAACGACTGCTGGCATAAGAGAATAACGAATGATGAAAAATGGGAAAATGAAAGATGTGAATTTCATTTTCCCATTTTTTTGTTTGTGTATTGATTGAACAATAAGTTCGATGAATTTAGCCGCGGCAAGTTCTTTAATTAACGTGAGTTCGACAAAGTCAAGCATATCTCTTACACTTTTAAAAGCTTGCCTTTTGCACGCTGAAAGGTAAGCTTTTACAAAGCAAAAGGCAAGCTTTTACACGCTAAAAGACCGCCTTTTGCAATACGACGGTTTGCCGATGAAAACTGTAAGGAAAACGTCTTTAAATCTTACGGATCGTAAGATAATCGCCGTCCGGCGCATTACCTATTTATATAATGATATGAGTCCGAAAGTCTGAAAACAAGGAAAGAATACATAACTAACGTTCGTTTATCCTAAAATGCTATCGTCTGAACTCCTGTACTTCTGTACTTCTGAACTCCTTATTTCATAATTAAGCCCCCGAAAACAACTCTTGCAGCACGGCAAGCGACTTCAACTCGGGAAAGCCCGGTATGTGTATGCGGTAAAAAGCAAGGATAACCTCGACCATGCGGTTACGCTCCGCGCGCGTCATCTTAAAGAGGTGCATCGTCGCGAAGTTCATTCTCAACAACAAGTCAACCTTGTCCGCCTCCTCGGGCACCAGCCTGTCATGATGCAGGGGAGCCGTCCGGCAAAAGGCGCAGGCACGCATGTCAAACCAAGAGCCCGCCTCGTGACGCCCCACATCCGGGTAAAATCCGAGGAAACGAGCCATGCGCATCATGAAAACAAGGTGGAAATTGGCGTAATGACCGTCGCACCCGTCAAGCCAGCGGATGCTGTTCTCGATATACCCGAACGCCGTCTCGTCGAGCTGGTCCTCGCGTGTGGCACAACGAAGAAACTCCGCCGTGAACATAGAGATGGCCGACTTGTGAGGCTCGTAAGGTATTGACGTGAACGGAAAAGCCAGACGCGCCTCCGAGATACGCTGCAAACCGGAGCCACGGCGCAGGTCGAGCACCGCGTCGAGGATGAACAACGGACTGAAATACTGCCTCTTCAACTTGCTCTTCGGCGACGTCCTGACGTTCATTATGCACGACACCCTGCCGCATTGAGCCGTCAGAAGCTCAACAATCAACTTCGACTCGCCGTACTTGAACGAATGAAGCACAATAGCCCTTGTCTTTGTCAGCATGATTGCAAAAGTACGGAAATTTTACATCCTGACGTAAAAAATATTACAAAAAGTTTGGAAGATAAGAATAAAACCCGTACCTTTGCACCGCAAAAACAACCTATGGTCCCTTCGTCTATCGGTTAGGACGAGAGATTTTCATTCTCTAAAGAGGAGT
>CAJMQT010000087.1 GCA_905215655.1 uncultured bacterium
ATTTACCCTCAAAGGTAATTACTCCCCTCCCTTTGGGGGCGGGGTCGGGGGAGAGGCTCTTGGGGAGGGCTGGGGAGGGGCGTCTATTTTACGAACTCCCTCACAATCTTTTCGGTCTCCTCGACCGCCCGTTCAAGGTCGTCATTAATCACGACGCGGTCATATCTGTCGGCGAACGACAGTTCGAAAGAGGCTCGCTCGATGCGTGTCGCTATCACTTCGGGGGCGTCCGTGCCGCGCCCTTCAAGCCGTTTGCGCAGCTCTTCGACCGACGGGGGCTGAATAAAGACGCTCAACGCCCTGTCGCCATAATACTTTTTGATGTTGCATCCGCCTTTCACGTCCACGTCGAGGACCACGTTCTCGCCCTGCTCCAGCTGCTTTTCCACCTGCTGCTTCAGCGTTCCGTAATAGCGGTCTTTATACACCTCCTCGTATTCGATGAACTCGTCGTTGTCTATCTTGCGGCGGAACTCGTCGGGAGTGACAAAGAAATATTCCACGCCGTCACGCTCGTTGCCACGCGGCTGACGGCTGGTGCATGAGATACTGAACGCCAAGCGCAGCTCCTTCTGCGGCATAAGACGGTTTATTATCGTGCTTTTCCCACTTCCGCTCGGTGCGGAAAAGATAATAATTTTTCCCTTCATAATCAATAAAAAATTAAGAGTTATGAATTAAGAATTAAGAGTTAGACCAATTAAAAATTAAGAGTTATGAATTAAGAATTAAGAAAATTACCAACAAAGCACATTTTCTTAATTCTTAATTCATAACTCTTAATTTTAATAATTACAGCGCATTAAGCACCTGTTCCTTTATTTGTTCGAGTTCGTCCTTCATCTTTACCACGATGTTTTGCATCTCCGCTTGGTTGCTTTTGCTGCCCGTGGTGTTTATCTCACGACCCATTTCCTGCGCGATGAAGCCGAGTTTCTTGCCCTGTCCCGGCTCGCCGTCCATCGTTTTGCGGAAATATTCAAGATGGTTGGTAAGGCGCTGTTTCTCTTCGCTTATGTCCAACTTCTCGATATAATAAATAAGTTCCTGCTCCAAGCGGTTCTTGTCGTAGTCTATCTCGGGGATGTTCTTCAAGTTTTCCGTTATTCTGCCGCGTATTTTCTCTACTCTCGACTTTTCATACGGCTCTATTGACGCCAGCAGAGCGGCGATGTTATCTATCTTTTCACTGAATTTAGTGTAAAGGGCGGCGCCCTCCTGACGGCGGAACTCTACAATCTCGTTCAACGCCCGGTCTATTCCCTCGCGTGCGGCGGTCCACTCCTCATCTGTCAGTTCTTCCGTCTCGGTCTTTGTCAGCACGTCCGGCATGCGCATGAGCGTGGCAAACCAGTCCTGCGGTTCGGGCATTCCCGTCCTTGCCGAGATGTCTTTTATCTGGTTGTAATAGTTTTCCAAGAGCGCCGAATTGATTGTCGTGGCGTCCGAAGCGGCGTCTTTCTCCACCCAGATGGCGAAGTCTACCTTGCCGCGGATAAGCGTCTCGGACAACATCCGGCGTATCTCCATCTCCTTCTCGCGGTAAATCGGAGCTATGCGCGTTGACAAATCAAGAGCCTTACTGTTAAGGGATTTAATTTCAACATGTATCTTCTTTCCATTGAAAGTCACGACAAACTTGCCGTAACCGGTCATTGATTGTATCATAACAGTTTGTAGTTAAATTTATGCAAAAGTACATCTTTCTTCGGAAAAAAGCGTATTTTTGCACTTTATTTGAAAGATATTTCCGATTTATGTCGTGTATTTTAAATATTGAAACAAGCACCGACGTATGCTCGGTGGCTGTAAGTCGCGACGGCGAATGTATTTTCAACAAGGAAGACCACGGTGGTCCCAACCATGCGGTAAGGCTCGGAACATTCGTCGACGAGGCGCTTTCGTATGTCGACATCCGCGACATCAAGCTCGACGCGGTTGCCGTCAGTTGCGGTCCCGGCTCTTATACGGGGCTTAGAATAGGCGTATCCATGGCGAAAGGCATTTGCTACGGACGCGATTTGAAACTCATCTCGGTGCCTACGCTCGAAATTCTCGCCGTGCCGGTGCTGCTCGGTCACGAACCGGAAGAAGACACTCTGCTATGTCCGATGCTCGACGCACGCCGGATGGAGGTCTACTCCGCCATATACGACCGCGCCCTCCGCGAAGTAAGAGGGGTGCAAGCCGACGTGGTGGACACCGACACTTATAAAGAAATCCTCGACAAAGGCAAGGTCTGTTTCTTCGGAAACGGAGCCTGCAAGTGCATCGACGTGATCGACAATGACAATGCCGTGCTCATAAAAGGCATCGAACCGCTTGCCAAGAACATGTTTCCCATAGCCGAGAAGCGCTTTAACGCAGGCATATTTGAGGACGTTGCCTACTTCGTGCCGTTCTATCTTAAAGACTTTGTTGCAAAGACTCCGAAGAAACTTCTTTAAGAACGGCGACATTCTTCCAAGCCCGTGACAAACTGACGGAGCACGGAATAAGACAACAAAAAAAACTAATAACAGTGCAAATGAACATCGAAGGATTAGACTATAACACCCGACGCAAGAAGCTTATACTGCCCGAATACGGCAGAGAGGTACAATACATGGTGGATTACGCCATAACATTGAAGAGCAAAGAGGAGCGTCAGAGATGCGCATACACCATTATCGGCATAATGGAACGCATGTTCCCGCAAAACAAAGAGAGCATCGACTATGAGCAAAAGCTGTGGGATCATCTTGCGATAATGAGCGACTTCAAGCTCGACATCGACTATCCCGTCGACATAAGCGAGGCAAAGAACATTGCCAGAAAGCCGCAGCCGATGGACTATCCCAAGCAGAAGAACCCCGTGAAACATTACGGAAGCATGATGTTCGAACTGTTCGAGAAGCTCAAAGACATGCCGGAAGGACGCGAACGCGACGAACTCACGCGGCTGACTGCCAACCAGATGAAGCGTAACCTGATGCAATGGAGCCACGGTTCGAGCGACGACGAGAAGATAGCGTCAGACCTCGCACGGTTTACCGAAGGCTCGGTGCAGCTGGATCTGGATAAGTTTAAATTCAACATCGGCAGCATGAAAGAGCCGGGAGAGAAACGCCGGAAGAGGAAATAGACCTGCCGAACATGAGGAAAAAGTAAAGAGCAAGAAAGAAACAACCAAGTAGCAAAAAAGAAACAACCAAGCCGCAACAAGCCAAACCACTAACCATCGCAATATGGCATCTTTCATAATAGAAGGCGGACACCCGCTGAGCGGAACGATAAAGCCGCAGGGTGCGAAGAACGAGGCACTCGAAGTAATATGCGCATCGCTGCTTACGGCAGAAGAAGTGAGGATCAACAACATCCCCGACATACTCGATGTAAACAATCTGATCAAACTTCTTGTCGACATCGGAGTGACCGTTGAACGGATAAACCGCAACGACTATTCGTTCAAGGCGCAAGACATCAACCTCGATTATCTTGAAAGCGACGAGTTCATCCGCAAGTGCGCGTCGCTCCGTGGCAGCGTACTTATGATAGGGCCGCTGCTCTCCCGTTTCGGAAGAGCCGTGGTGACACAACCCGGCGGAGACAAGATCGGGCGCCGAAGACTTGACACTCACTTCCTCGGATTTAAGAATTTGGGTGCCACGTTCACTCATAACGACAAGCGGGGAACGTTCGAAATACACGGCAACGACCTCAAAGGCTGCTACATGTTGCTCGATGAAGCGTCGGTGACGGGTACGGCAAACATCATCATGGCTGCCGTTCTGACCGAAGGAACGACAACAATCTACAACGCGGCGTGCGAGCCTTACATCCAGCAACTTTGTCACTTACTTAACCGTATGGGCGCCCGCATCAGCGGAATAGCGTCAAATCTGCTCACAATCGTAGGCGTAAAGAGCCTTCACGGAGCATCCCACACCATCCTGCCGGACATGATCGAGGTCGGCTCTTTCATCGGAATGGCTGCAATGGTGGGCAACGGCATACGCATAAAGGACGTCTCTCTGCCAAATCTCGGTATCATTCCTGACGCTTTCCGACGGCTCGGCGTGAAGATAGACGTAGAAGGTGACGACATAATAATCCCCCGGATGGAGACTTACGAAATCGATTCGTTCATCGACGGCTCGATAATGACGCTCTCAGACGCCCCTTGGCCGGGACTCACCCCCGACCTTCTGTCTGTATTGTTGGTTGTCGCCACGCAGGCAAGAGGCAGCGTATTGTTCCACCAGAAGATGTTCGAAAGCCGCCTGTTCTTTGTCGACAAACTCATCGACATGGGCGCACAGATAATCCTTTGCGACCCTCACAGGGCGGTGGTTGTAGGTCATGACCACAAAATAAGGTTGCGTGCGGGACGAATGTCGAGTCCCGACATACGCGCAGGAATTGCTCTCCTCATCGCCGCTTTGAGTGCCAACGGCACAAGCCGGATTGACAACATCGCGCAGATTGACCGCGGATATGAGGACATCGAGGCACGTCTGAACGCATTGGGAGCAAAAATCGAGAGAACGGAATGACAGGTCTTAACCTCATAAAGCGACAAGATGATAAGAACGGAAGACGTTTACAAAATAGGCAAGATAGGCAAGCCGCACGGCATAAACGGCGAAGTTTCGTTTATGTTTGACGACGATGTGTTCGACCGTACCGACTCCGACTACCTTATATTACTAATCGACGGAATCCTTGTTCCTTTCTTTTTCGAGGAATACAGATTTAAGACGGGCGAGACGGCGCTCGTGAAATTCTGCGACATAGACAGCAAAGAGCAGGCTCAGGAGCTTACGGGCTGCGATGTTTACTTTGCCCGCGAGCTTGCCGGCGACGACGGTTTGTCGTCTTCCTTGCATTCCATCGCTGGCTTTACGATGACAGACGCCGCCGACAACAATAAGCCGATAGGCACAATAACGAGCGTCGACGACTCGACGGTGAACATTCTTTTCAACGTCACGACGCCCGAAGGACGCGACATTCTGATACCTGCGTCAGAAGAATACATCAACGACATCAACATAGAAAAACGTGAAATAAGAGTCAGTCTGCCCGAAGGACTGCTCGATTTGGAATGAGATTATAATCATAATGGGAGTTAAAAGGGAGTTAAAAGGGAGTTAACGGGAGTAAAAAGGAAGTTATCGGACGCATGCCTTGCAGGGTAATATCCGTTAACTCCCTTTTTACTCCCTTTTTACTCCCTTTTTACTCCCTTTTTACTCCATATCAATAAAAAAGACATGAAGAAACAAATAGCCATTCTGGGGTCAACAGGTTCGATAGGAACACAGGCTTTGGAGGTGATAAAAGACCACTCGGACTTATACGAGGCATACTGTCTGACGGCCAACAACCGTGTGGAGGAGCTGGCACAACAGGCACGCGCATTCCGTCCGGCAGCGGTGGTTATAGCCAACGAAGACAAGTATGACGAGCTGAAAGACCTTCTGCAAGACCTTCCGGACATAAAGGTCTACGCCGGAATGAAGGCAATCGAAGAGATTGTCGAAGCCGAACCGATAGACATGGTGCTTACGGCGATGGTGGGATTTGCCGGATTAAGCCCTACAATTCACGCCATAAAAGCGCGCAAGAAGATCTGTCTTGCCAACAAGGAGACGCTTGTCGTGGCGGGAGAGCTTATCTGCCGCCTTGCCGGCGAGTACCGCGTGCCGATTATCCCGGTTGACAGCGAGCATTCGGCGATATTCCAAAGCATCATCGGAGAGGGCGACAACGAGATTGAGAAGATACTTCTGACGGCATCGGGCGGTCCGTTCCGCAACTTCACCAAGGAGCAGCTTGTCTCCGTCACGAAAGCCGACGCGCTGAAACATCCCACATGGAGCATGGGCGCAAAGATTACGATAGACAGTGCCACGATGATGAACAAGGGCTTTGAGGTTATCGAAGCAAAGTGGCTCTTCGGCGTCCCGACTGACAAGATACAGGTATTGGTTCATCCGCAGAGCATCGTCCACAGCGCCGTACAGTTTGTTGACGGCGCCGTGAAGGCACAACTCGGCGTGCCGGACATGCGCCTTCCCATCCAGTTCGCATTCTCTTATCCCGACCGTCTGCACCTTCCGGGCGAGCGTCTCGACCTGTTCCGCCATCCGTTGGAGTTCTTCGAGCCTGATATGGAGAAGTTCCGCTGTCTTGCGTTGGCTTTCGACGCGATAAACAAAGGTGGCAACATGCCGTGCATCCTCAACGCCGCCAACGAGATAGTCAACCGTGCCTTCCTCGAAGACCGCTGCTCTTTCATGCAGATGAGCGACGTCATCGAGAAGACCATGGCTACCGTTGCGTTCAGCCGGACGCCTGATTACGAGACTTATATCGCCACCGACGCCGAGGCAAGAAGAGTGGCGGAAGAGAATATTAAATAATTAAAAGGAGTATAGGAGTACAGAAGTTCCGGAGTGCAGACAAATGTCTTGCCGTATTGAAAAGCAAATGTTTTATCGCATGAATTATTGTCCTCTAACCAAAAGGACATTTGTCTGCACTTCTGTACTCCTGTACTTCTGAAATTCAAGAAAATAAACAACAATACAATCTTTATGGAAATATTTTTGATAAGACTGTTGCAGTTCATGCTGTCGATCTCACTTCTCGTGCTGTTTCACGAGGGCGGACACTTCTTTTTCTCAAAACTTTTCGGTGTAAGGGTCGAGAAGTTCTACCTGTTCTTCGACCCTTGGTTTCATCTCTTCGAGTTCAAGCCGAAGAAGAGTGACACCACCTACGGCGTGGGATGGCTGCCGTTGGGCGGCTATTGCAAGATTTCGGGAATGATAGACGAGTCGTTCGACACCGAACAGATGAAGCAACCGGCGCAGCCTTGGGAGTTCCGGTCAAAGCCGGCGTGGCAACGTCTGCTCATAATGGTCGGCGGCGTGCTCGTCAACTTTGTCCTTGCGCTTGCCATTTATTCGATGGTGCTCTTCACTTGGGGCGACTCTTACATCTCTGTAAAGGACATGTCGATGGGCATGAAGTTCAATCAGGCGGCGAAAGAGATCGGCTTTAAGGATGGCGATATACTGCTCGGAACAAACGAGGGAGCGTTCAAGAAACTGGATGTCGACATGTATCGCAAGATAGCCGACGCACAGACGGTTGACGTAATGCGACAGGGCAAGAAGGTTACGATAACCATGCCCGAAGAGATGAGCCTGCTTACAATGCTCAAAGAGCAGCCCGTCTTCGCTCTTCCGTTCGTCCCCGCCGACGTAGACAGCGTAATGCCGAACTCTCCCGCGGCAAAAATCGGAATGCGCAAGGGCGACAAGCTCGTTTCGATAAACGGCAAAGCGATAGACTCGTGGAACGAGTTTGACGAGGTGATGGGCGTCCGCGGCGATATGATGACAGCCGCGAAGAGTCATAAAGACAGTCTGAAAATACGCACGTTAACCGTCGTTTTCAGTCACAAAGGCGACACCGTCAATGCGGAAAGAGCCAGAATAGTGCTCAATCCCGACCTCACTTTCGGCATAGGACGTACGACACCGATGTCTTATTATAAGCCTGTAACGGTGGAATATGGTTTCTTCGAGAGCATTCCGGCGGGCGCGAAATATGGTATCGGCGTGCTCCGCGGCTACGTTGACGACATGAAATACGTCTTCACCGCCGACGGAGCGAAGTCTATCGGCGGTTTCGGCGCCATCGGAAGTCTGTTCCCCCCGACGTGGGACTGGATGCTTTTCTGGCGCATGACGGCGTTTCTGAGTATTATCCTTGCATTCATGAACATCCTGCCTATACCGGCGTTGGACGGCGGACATGTGCTGTTCCTGCTTTATGAGATGATCACCCGCCGCAAACCGAGCGAGACATTCCTTATCCGCGCCGAGTATGTGGGCTTCGGAATACTTATCCTTCTGATGGTCTTCGCCAACCTTAACGACATTCTCCGTTGGTTGGGGTATATGTAAATTAGGAGTATAGAAGTTTTTTTAGGAGTGTAGAAGTACTCCTAATTTATTTTAACAACACTTTTCCTTACAATCTGTTACATATCAAGAGCTTTTTCTTACGGTTTTCATCGGCAAAAAGCCATATTACAAAAGGCGGTCTTTTAGGAGCTAAAAGACCGCC
>CAJMQT010000088.1 GCA_905215655.1 uncultured bacterium
CATGGCATGCTTGATCCTGCCAGTTACCAACAGCGGCAGCAAGGCAAACGCCGTAAGGGCGGCGATGTATAGCCATGAATAGCCCAACGGATAACCGTTGAAGACGGCAAGCTGATAAATCATATAATAATGGCGGAGTGGAAAGAGTTGCGCCACGCCAACGATAAATGGCGACATCGCAGACAGCGGGAACGCTGTTCCGACAAGCGAGAAACTGAGCACCGCCCAAAGGGTGCATACGCTCACCGACATACGCAGCGACGGAATTATGCCGAAGATGAACACTCCGAAGCCCTGGGTGGCGAGCACCGCTAACAGTCCGAGGAGCATTATCACGCCCGTTCCGCCAAGATGTGGAAAGCCGAGAACGCCGTAAATATAATAAAAATAGGCGTACATTATTGTCAGAAAGACGACAGACTGCGGCAGCATCTTGCCCAAAATGGCTGTGAAGATATTGTCACCCGCCGTGCCGAGCCATTCTTTTGATGTGCCGAATTTCAGTTCGGTGCCGAGAGAATAAGGTGTGACAAGGAATATGAAAAGCATCAGACAGCCGGGAACGAGCATCGTGCTGAGGTAAACGCTGTAATTGATTGAGGGGTTGTTTAGCGTGTGCGTGTCGATGACAATAGGTTGGAGGACGCTCATTACCTGCTCTTCGGTAAGTCCTTTTGCCGTCAGCACGGACGATACGGCGCCCGCCGCGCCGAGTGTGGAGATGGTTTTAAGGTCTTTGAAGAGGAGCGCGCCCGCCGTGAGCGATGTCGAACTGTAATAAAAAGATATCTTCGGCTGACGCATGGCGAGCAGTTCCGACGTGGTGCCCTCAGGTATATAGAGGAACGCATAAATCTCGTTCCGCTGCATGGCGAGCCTTGCCTCGCTCACGCTGCGGTAGTAATGAGCCACCTTTGTGTTCTGAAAAGCGTCGAGTTTTCTTGTTAATGTGCGCGTGGTCGACGTGCGGTCAAGGTCTACTATGCCCACCGGCATGTCCGTCGGTTGCCCCTCTTGCATCAGCGACGTGAAGAAAATCGTCGCGAAGATGGGGAAGACAACCATGCAGAACATGTACATCGGGTTCTTCAAGAGTATTCCGCACTCCCGTCGTACCGTGTCCGACAATGCTTTTATGATAGACCGTTCCGCCACAACAAATCGTTATCTGTTCTTGATTATGAGCGACATGCCCGGGCGGAGTCCGTCAGTCTTGTCTATCGGACGCGCCTTTACCTCAAATGTTTTCAGGTCATACTGCCCGTTGCTCTTCGTCGCTTTCCATACGGCATAGCTGCCTTGGTCTTTCATGTAATACACTTTCATCCGGATGTCCTTGTTGAACGCCGGACTGTAAGCCGTGAAGGTGTCGCCCGTCTTCA
The DNA here is from genome assembly GCA_905215655.1 of uncultured bacterium. Classification (GTDB taxonomy): domain Bacteria; phylum Bacteroidota; class Bacteroidia; order Bacteroidales; family Bacteroidaceae; genus Prevotella. The sequence goes on from CAJMQT010000088.1 coordinate 1,383, forward strand.
TGCCTCTGAGTTGGTCTTCGCGCACGTTGAACGTGCCCCAGAGGTCGCTCATTATCGAGACGCTCATTATCGGTGAGCCGGCGCCGACAAGCTCGCCTACCTTCGGATAGATATTGCTTATCTCGCCGTCAAACTGCGCTGTCTGCACGGTCTCATGGATGTAAGAGTTTACTTCCCTTACGGCGCCTCGCGCTCTGTTAGCCTGTGCAGCCGCGGCGAGTTTCTCTTCACGGCGCGCTCCGTTGACCGCCATGTCGTACTGACTCTTTGCCGCCTTTGCCTGAGCCTCCATCGCCTTGTAGCTGGCAAGTGCTTCGTCACGCTTCTGTGCTGTCATCACACCTTCGTCGAACAGACGTTGCACCCTGCCGTACGACTTCTCTGCTATGTCGAGACCGGCTTTTGCCTGCTGCCACACCTCAAAGGCTCCCATGATCTGCTCTTTACGGGCGCCGCGCTCCGCCATCTCGCTCATTGCCGATGCGGCGTCCTCGGCGCTCTCTGCCTGCATCTGCTTTGCCTTTATGTCGGGAGCGTCGAGTATGGCGAGCGTGTCTCCCGCCTTGACAAAGTCTCCCTCTTTGACTCTTATTTCAAGAATGCGCCCCGGAACCTTGCTCGAAACGCGATATTCCGACACCTCGACTTCTCCTTGTATCACTTCGTCCGTGTCTCCCAAGGTGAAGTATCCTATCGCTCCGACTGCCAAGACAACCGCCGTAAACGCGGCTACTGCAATCAAAATATTTTTATGTTGACTTTTCTCTGTCATGTCTTTATCTTTAATATAATGTTTCTCCGAGTACCTTTTTCAAATTTGTCTGACTGAGCTTGACGTCTATTTCGGCGTCAATCTTCTGCGAGTTTGCCTGCAACCATGCCGTCTGTGCAGCCATTACGTCGGTAACGTCCATCACGTTTTCCTTGAAACCGAGGTTGGCGCAGCGCAGGTTTTCTTCCGCATGTTCGATGTTTTTCTTCGCCATTGCAAGCCGTTTGTCGGCTTCTTTCACTTTGAACGAACTTTGGTTTACTTGCAGCTCGACCTTTTCGCATGCTTCTTCATACTCCAGCATTGCTATGTTGGTTGCCGTCTTGCTTGCCCTTATCTTGTAATTGCTTTCAAACCAGTTCCATACGGGCATTTTTACCATTATGCCGACATTCCATACGCCGGAGAATTTCTTTTCAAATCCGTTGTAAAGGTTGGGGTTTGTCACGAGATAACCCGCCGTAAGGGCAACCTGCGGCAGATATTCGGCGCGTGTGATATTGGTCTTCTGCTTGCTTATCTCTATCGAGTTTTTCAGCATTTTCAGTTCGGTGCGGTTTCCTTTTGCCGCCTCCACGTCGGCTGTCGGTGTTGTCTGCCCGGTCGTTATATTCTCCGCCGCCTCGTCTGCAAGCGTTATTTCATCGCTGACAGGCAGTCCGCAAAGCTGACAGAGCAGCATTTTCGAGAGCGTGACACCGTTCTGTACCTGCGTCAGTTGCATCTCTGCCTCGTTCACCCTGACGTCCACTTTCAGTCCGTCGGCTTTTGTCGCCACTCCCTCGCGTATCATTTTCCGGACGTCTTCACGAAGTTTCTTCACAAGGTCGAGATAATTGTTTGCAAGGTGTTCTTTGTGTCTGAGCGATATGACGGTCCAATATGCGTTGTCAACGTCAAACACCGTGCTCTGCATCTGATTTCGGAGATTGTCCGCCGCGAGCTGTTCGCTCATGTCGGCTATCTTGTTTGCCGCAATGATGCGTCCGCCCATGTAAATCGGTTGAGTAAGCATTACCGAGGCGGTGAATATGTTTCGTGTGTCTGTACGGAAGGCGTCGCTGATTGATTTGCCTATGGTGTTGCCTAATTGCTGCATTCCGGCGCCGGCGTTGCTTGCAATCTGTCCGAGCGCGCCTGCCGTCTGAGGCGTTATCAATCCTTGATTTACCATGTCGGAGATTGCCGTCTGCATCATGCTTCCGACCTTTTCCGCCGATGATGTGCCGAGGTTGCCGAGTGCACCTTTCTGTTCATCGTTAAGGATGGAAATCTCCTTACTCATGAACTCATAACCCGCCATTACGTCGACGTGCGGCAGATATTTCGTCCGTGCCGTCTTCCGGGTGTTCAGCGCGACGTCTTGTTTCAGTCGTGCCATATTTATCTGCTTGTTGTTGCGCAGCGCCATTGCACGGCAACTGTCAAGAGACAGCGCCTGTTGCGCTGCCGCAGACAGGGGCATGACCAAGAGAAATAATATGATTAAGACGTTTCTCATTATTTTTTATTTAGTAAACGAGTCAACAAGTAAACGAGTTGACAAGCTGATTTACTCATTAATATTTCAACCTTTCAACCTTTCAATTTTTCAATTTATTTAAAGTTGAAATTTCTTGAACCAATCATGTTGCCGTCAGCAAAGATGCTTACGTTGTAAGTTCCGTTGCTCAGCACCTCGTTAACGTTCCAATACATTGTTACGGGCGTTTCGTTGCCGGTGTATTCGATACTTTTCTTCATCGAGAAGGGCAGGGTGCGGTTCTCATATTGGAATGTGCCGCCCTGCGACAGCACGCTGCCTGCCGGAGTGGTGATTCTTACATAAACGGTCTTCACGCCGTTGCTCGCCGTAACGTTCTTTGCTATGCTGAAATTAACCTGTAACGTCTTGCACTTTTTCAGGTTGTCGGTAGACTTTCCTCTCTTGTTTCTTGCCGTAAGACTTATGCCGGTGGCGTCGAGCTGGGCGGCTATCGCTACTTTCTCCGACAGCGACTGTTTGTCGGCGTTCAAACCCTCTATCTGTTTTGTCGCCGTCTCATATTGTCCTTTTATCTGTGTGTTCTCGTTTCTGAGGTTTTGGTTGAGTCTGTTCAGAGAGTCTATTTCAAGAACATAACTCCTTATCACGGCGCGGCATGTGGCGAGTTCCTTTTTCAGACGGGTTATTTCACGCGCGTCGGTAGCCTTCACCGTTTTAAGTTCTTGCAGCAGTTTTTCTGTCTTCAACTGCTCTGCCGACAGCTGTTCTATCAGCGAGTCGTTGCTTATGCGCGTCTTCATCTCGTTGTATTGGTCGGAGAAACGCTGATATTCGTTCTCCATCTCCTGCTTGTCAAGCTCTGCGAGCTCCTGCATGTCCTTGTTTGCCTGTTGCTGTTCTTTCAGGTTTAAGCCAAGGTAAATGATGCCGCCTACGAGCAGCAGAATTATTATTGCGACGGGGATAATTACTTTTTTGTTCATGTCTTTACCTCTTTATATTATGCTTTAAATGTTATATTATAATCTTTTTGAATGTCTGCAAATTTAGATTATTTATATTAAAAGACAAAACGATAACTCACGTCGCCGTCTTAAATAATTCTTAATTTAGCAATTTTACCGAATTTTTGAACAATATTTTTATTTGTGCGATGGCAAACTGACTTTATATTCCGCTGCTCTGTCGTCATTTTCCGCCCATAATTATATTAATGTAACGTGAGATCGATGAAATAAATAAAGATGTTGAACAGCCACCTCCTAACCTCCCCGAGGGGAGGCATTTATATTTGCTTTGTTGCTTTATTTGTCCCATAAGTCCCATTTGTCTTATAATTTCATTTACTGCCCCAATTTCAATCTTTCAATTTTTCAATCTTTCAATTTTATTTGCTGGTTGGGGCTATAACGAACCGTAAAATTTCCACCTTAACTTATGTCGTTTATATTTTTTATACTGATTTCTTGTCTTTTTTATGATTTTTTTGCTTTTTTCTTGTTTTTATATACGACCTATCGGATTAATTTATAACTTTGTATCCAAATATACTTTTTTTAAAAGTAATCGGCTTTTGGCGTAACGCCTTTGTCTTGAATATCTAACTAACTAATTAATAAATATCAAACATGTGGAATTTTAATTACTTTAAGACAGCCCTTATTGTATGTTTGCTGTGCATAATAGGGCGGGGAAGTGCGTTAGCGCAAACGTACACAAAGGTCAATTTTGATGATTTGGTGACCGGCGACGTAATTGTTATTGTTGATCAAACCTCTGCAAAAGCTTTACCGAATGACCAAACTTCAAATCCTCCTACGGCAACGCCTGTAACCTTTGTTTCGGATGCTGACAAAACCGAACTTACTGCTTCGGCTGTTACGGAAAATTTAAAATGGGTCGTAACAAAAAATAGTGATGGTTCTTGCAGTTTTACCTCAAATTCAGTATCTTCAAACATGCTCTATATGATCAATGATTCCAAGGGTATGAAAGTCGGTTCTGATCCTTCTACTACTTCTAAACCAGCGACAAATACTTTTACATTTGAAAGTAATAAACTCCATGGTAAAGGCAATGCAACAAGATATGTTGGTGTTTATAACAAGTCGAATTGGAGATGTTATGCTACTGCAACCGACACTAATATTAGAGGTCAAATTACAGCCTTTTATAAGATGACAGCTGATGATGGGCTTACACCTGTCGATTTGTCTTTCTCGCAGACTGATTACACTCTTAATATCGGCGAAGCATTTACTGAGCCGACTTTGAACGGTATTCCTGACGGTTCAGGACTTACGGCGACTTATTCAATCGTAAGTAATCCTGACGGCGCAATCTCTATTGACGAAACAACAGGCAAAGTTACTATAAATGCGGCAGGAACAGCAACCATTACGGCAACGACGCCCGAAACGGAAACTTACAAAGCAGGAACAGCGTCATATACTCTTAAAGTGGTAGACCCGAACCAGAAACAAGCAACTTACACTAAAATAACAAGTGTTGACGAAATTGAAGTCGGAGCACAATATATTGTTGTAAATGAAAAAAACAAAGTTGCCTTGGGATTAATAAATTCAAGCAATAATGGTGATTGTGTCGCAATAAACATAACGGAAGTAGATGGAAATAATGTTGCGACAGTCGAAAGTGAAAACGATGTTACAAATCCTTATGAAATAACATTGGCGGGTACAGCTGACCGTTATGCTCTTCAAACGGCTCAATGCCCTAAGGGTATCGGATGGGAAGGAAAAACAGGTAATAAATTAAGTACAACGACTAATACTGGTTGGACGATATCATTTACAACACAAAAAAATGTAACTATTGCAAATACAGCAGACGGAAATAATTTTATTTGTTATAATGCAACTTTAAATAGCAACAAGGGAGGTTTCAGAGCGTATAAGCCAAGTAGTACTGGCGTGTTAGTTGTTCAATTATATAAAAAGGACAAACCTGTCGAGACCGGCACGCACTCAATCGGCGTAGAAGGTTACGCAACGTTTTATTCTGAAAAGGCTTACAAAATGCCCGCAGGCGTGACGGGTGGTATCGTTACAGAAACTAAGGCAACGGATGAAACATGCGGTACGCTGACGATCGAATATAATTATCCCGAAGGTTCTGTCGTTCCGGCAAAGACGGCGCTCCTCTGGAAAGGTGAGAAAAATGATTATACTTTCGAGTACACAACAACCGAAGAACCAGCACCCGAAGGAAACATGCTCCATGGAGCTGACGCTGTAAACGCCGAAGGAAAGACCGAAGTAGCCGGAGAAAACGTAAAATATTACATCCTCTCTCATAACTCGGCAAACGTTTATGGTTTCTTCTGGGCGGCAGCAGACGGTAAGGCAGTTGCATATCAGGCGCCTTATGCATTCCTCGCAATCGACTTCGGCACGACAGGACTTGCTCCCAAGATTTTCTCGCTCGACGGTAACGGCGGTACAACGGGCATAACCAACGTCGAGACCACGACAAACAATGTCAATGGCAAAATCTTCTCTGTAACAGGAGCTTACGTCGGCACAGACAAAACACGTCTGCCCAAAGGCATTTACCTGATAGACGGAAAGAAGATCGCAATAAAATAACCCTCCCGTCAGGGCGTGGCAGGGCAACACCGCTTGCTCCGCCACGCGCGGCGGCGTAATTAATTTTTTTAAAAGGAGAACATCACAATGAAAAAATATATAAAACCGGAAATCGAAACAATCATCACTGAAACAACGTGCAACCTCCTCGTCAGCTCACCCGGCTATGGCAACGAGACCGGTAACGACGGTTGGCACGCGCCTAAAAAGAAGCCCGTCTACGATTTGGAAAACAACGACTTCGGATACGAAGACGATGAAGAGAAAGAACTCGAAAAAGACTTTGTATAATAACGCGCAAAGTCCCCAACATGTATAAAACAACGGAATAATCCTGCCTCGTATTGCCGTGCCTTTGGCACGTGTAACTATTCAATTGATTGAAAATCAAAAGAATAACATGCCGAAGGCATGTCCCTACACGGCAGGTTTATTCCGTTCTTTTTGATACATCTCCTGATGTTTTATTGATATTTCAGAGCGTCACCATTTCCTTCTTTTTCCTTACATATTGAAAAACGTTGAGGCTCTCAGGATTAAAAATTTGAAAATTTAAATCTTTCGTCCGCAAATATTTTAAAATACGTGTGCAAACGTAACCCTCACATTAACAATTCTTTATATTGAAATTGTTAAAAGTGTGCAATATAAATCCGCGAAAAACGCCCGAAAACCCGATGTTTTTCGCTTTAAAAGTGCCATTTTTGTTTCGTA
>CAJMQT010000089.1 GCA_905215655.1 uncultured bacterium
TCGAACCCACGACATTCAGAACCACAATCTGACGCTCTAACCAACTGAACTACATCCACCGTGTAATCGCTTTGTTATTTAAAGCGAGTGCAAAGGTACGGGATTTATTTGATATTACCAAATAAAATCCCGTATTTTTTCTAATTCTTTGTTGCGTTTCAGGGTCTTTACTTCTTGTCCTGAGTTGCAGGAGCGGCGGGTTTAGCGTTGTCTCCTGCATTTGCGGGAGCTGCCTTTTGTGTCTGGCTTGCACCGAAGCCGGGCAGATTGTTAGGGTTGGTCTGCTGTTGTTCGGTAGCAGTTTTTTCTATAACGCTTTCTTCGTTTGTTGCTTTCGGAGCTACGTGAGCGCATACGATGCTCAGCACAACCATCGCAACGGCAAGTCCCCATGTTGCCTTCTCGATGAAGTCTGTGGTCTTGCGCACACCCATAATCTGGTTGGATGAAGAGAAGTTGGATGCGAGTCCGCCTCCTTTGGATTCCTGAATCAGCACAATTCCTATCATAAGAAGTGATGCCAACACGATAAAAATTACGAATAATGTGTACATTTTTCTTTATTTATATTTGTTATTTATAATCAATTTCTCTAAAAACCGTATTTGGTCTGCAAAGTAAGTGTTTTTTTTTGGATAATTCAAATTTAAACGCTTAATAATTTCCAAAGCCTTTGAATATCTGCCTTGTTTTATGTAAATTTGGGCCAATGTTTCGGTAAAATACTTTTCGTCGCTTTCTTTCTTTTCGTTATCGTCGATTTCGGGCATGTACTCGGGTTGTTCTTTGAGTTTTATTTTGCCGTTGTCGTTGTTGATGAAGTTGTCTATAAGGTCTTGCCCTTTCATCGTGGGGCTGTTTTGTTCGTTCTGTTCCTCATCTTCGCCTTCGGTTTCAAGGAGATATGATACGTAATCTATTGCCGCGTCGGCGGGTGTGGGTTTACGTTTCTTTTTTGTCTCTTTGTTTTCTTCTTCCTTTTTGTCTGCCGGTATTGTGTCGAGGAATTGTTCGATCAGGGATATTGTCCTGCTTCCGCCTTGTTGTGTTTTTGTGGTGTTGTCGGCGGTCTCTTCTTTCTTGTTTTGTCTTGCGGCGCTTCTCAGTTTATAGTGAACTGCCTCGACGAGATTGAACACTACTTTGCGGTCTGTCAGATAGACTGCCGACCGTCTCAGTTCTTCGTCGAACGAGGGGTCGTGCATCAGATACAGGTTTTGGAGCAACAGCAGCCTTACTGTCTGATGATACGGATACAGCGCGAGCAGGGAACGCAGGTCGTACAGCGTCTCCTTGTCCATCGTTTCGGGATGTTTTATTAGTTGCTCTAAATCCATATTGTTGCTGTTTACCAGTTTGCCACGGTGGCATTGAATATCTGGTCTGTGATGTCTTCAACCATTTCGGTTACGAGTTGTTCCTGTACCGAGCTGAGGGATGTTGTCGTTTCAAATGTCGATGTTGCCGTAAATTGTTTTTCGAAGTCCTCGTTGTGGTTGGCGTTGTTGGTAAATCTTACGTTGACCGTCATTGAGAGTTCTGCCTGTGCGGAGTGTCCTTCGGCTGTGACGGCTTTGTTCCGTTGCGAATACTGTGTTATCTCGCCTTCTATTTTCAGGTCTCCGTTTCTCTTGACCTGTATCAGTCGGGTGTGATTGGCAAATATGTCTTTAAGTGAGTTGTTGAAAATGCTTGCCATAGGTCCCCAGACGTAGCTTGAACGTATGGGAAAGTCGGCTATCTGTATGGTCTTGGTCTTGTTGTAGTCGATGCTTGCTCCGTTGAATTTGTAAGACACGCTGCATGACGCCAGCACGATAATCAGTGTGGCTATCAGGACCAGCGCTCCCGTCATGACTGATTTTTCGGGGCGTGCTTCGGGGCGTTTGTTCTGTTTGGAGTTATTTTTCAAGTCCATATTGTTTTATTCTTCTGTACAAGGTCCGGTCTGAAATGCCGAGCTCCCGGGCGGCTTTTTTACGGTTGCCGCCGTTCCGTTCCAGGGCTTTCTCTACCATTTGCCTGCCTACGTTACCGAGGTTCAGGCTCTCGGGCTCTGATATTTCTTCCGCCACGGCGTCCATTACTGTCGGCGCTTGGTGTGGTGTGGTGTTTAAGGGTGTCTCTTCCCGTGATATGATTGACGGTAGACGGCTCTCGTTTTGCGGCGCCGGTGTGGTGCGCGAGGTGTCCAGCTGTTTGCGCAGACTGTTCATCTCGCGGCGCAGGTCGCTGACGTTGCCACGCAGTTCGTAAAGTATTTTGTATAATATTTCACGCTCGCTTTCGTAAGAGTGGCTGCTTGCGGTCTTTATCGTGGCGAGCTGTGTGCTCTCCATGTCTTCCGGAATGAATTTGTGTATGTCGTCTCCGCCTATGACGCGGTTCTCGCTCAGCACCGACATCTGTTCCGTAATGTTTTTCAGCTGTCTTACGTTGCCCGGCCATTTGTATTTCAGCATTATGTTCCGAGCCTCGTCGGTGAGTGTTATTTTGGGCAGTCTGTACTTCTCTGCCATTTGCATTGCGAAGAGGCGGAACAGCAGGATGATGTCTTCGCCACGGTCGCGCAGCGGCGGAATTTGTATCGGTATGGTGTTCAGACGGTAGTAGAGGTCTTCGCGAAAGCGTCCTTCGCTTATCGCCTTGCGCATGTTTACGTTGGTGGCGGCAACTATTCTGACGTCCGTCTTCATTATTTTCTGACCGCCCACGCGGATATATTCGCCCGTCTCGAGCACTCTCAGCAACCGTGCTTGGGTGGCGAGGGGCAGCTCTCCCACTTCGTCGAGAAAGATTGTTCCCTTGTTTGCAACGCCGAAGTAGCCTTCGCTTTCGCCTATCGCGCCCGTAAACGAGCCTTTCTCGTGACCGAACAGCTCGCTGTCAATGGTCCCTTCGGGTATCGAACCGCAGTTTATGGCGAAATATTTTTCTCTTTTTCTTGGCGAATTGTCGTGAATTATGCGCGGTATAATCTCTTTTCCCACGCCGCTTTCGCCGATTATGAGCACAGACAGGTCGGTCGGTGCCACCTGCATGGCGACATCGATTGCACGATTAAGGCCGGCACAATTACCGACGATGTTGTAGCGTTGCTTGACTTTTTGCAGTTCGGTTGTGTTCATTTAGCTGACAAAATTACACATTTTATTTTAAATATCTGCAATTATGGCACTGATTTAACGTGAATTCGGCGAAATCTTGTTATATCGTTGACGATAAAGATGTTTACAAACCATATTAATGTCGTATGTCGTATCGGCTGTATTATGATTTTGCAAAAGGCGGTCTTTTACCTTGTAAAAGCTTACCTTTCAGACGCTAAAAGGCGGTCTTTTGCAATGCAAAAGACCGCCTTTTGAAGTCGTATTTGTAATTCGTTGATTTACTGTTGTTTAGCGTTTCTTGTATGTGCGTCGTTCTATTTTGATGAACAGCAGTCCTATCGCCGTCCAGATAAGCTCTCGTATCCTTACAATCAGAGCGACGAATATGCCTGCACCGGCAGACAGAGACAGACCCGCCGTTGACATGAGGAAGCCGCCTTCGCGACCGCCGAGCTGTAAGGGAAGAAAGAAGAGGAGGTTGGCAAACAGGCTGGTGAACGCCAGTATGAGCAGACTTTGCACGAAACCGGCGTCAGGAACAAGAACCAAGAGTATGAACATAATTTCCAGCGACGAGCAGACACGACATCCGAGTTCAAGCAAGACGGCGGCAACGAACGACTTGCGGTTCTGCCTGTGCAGCGCCGCAATCTGCCTGTCCACATCGCTCAGTTGGTCTTTGTGCCTGTCGATAAAAGCCCGTACCCGTTTCTTCGCGCCCGGAATATGTTTCAAGATGTTCATTATCCTTACCGCAATTCCCTTCTTGTAGCCGTTGATGAAGAACCAGATGCCGAGCATGCAGAACGCAGTCGTCAGCGAGACGATGGTCCCGGTAAGCGCATTAAGAGGCTCGGTAAGTAGAAACAGGATCACGGCGAGCAGCCAAAACAGGAAATGACTGAAAATATGAGTCATCGCATAAAGGATTACCGAAGAGGAGGCGCGTTCCGTTCCTATTATCGGCGACAGCGACATTATCCGGTAGGGCTCGCCGCCCATCAGTCCGCCCGGCGTGGCGTAGTTGAGCGCAAAGCCCGACACCGTAATCTTGTAAAGCCACAAGAAGTTTATCTTTACCGGCTCTTTGGCTCCGCTCTTTATGATAATGTACCATGTGGCGGTGTTGAAGACGTAAAGAACGGTCCATAAGGCAACGACCGCAAAGAACCAATAACCGGCACGCGTGATTCCGCTCCATACTTCATTGAAGTCGAGCTGCGTTACCATTATTGCCAGAACTGCCAAGCCGAAGATGAAAAAACCGTTCTGATACTTCTTCTTCATCGTGCCACGTTATTGCTTTTCCTGCGCCTTCTCGTTGTTCTTCTGCTTGTTTACGGCAAAACGCGTTTTCTCGCTGTCGTCTCTCTTTTCGTGATAAAGTTTCTCCAACGGGTGTTCAAACGGTTTGTCATAGTTTTTGCGGTTGCGGTAAACATCGAGCGCCACGTAGATGGCATGTCTGAAAGAACTTTCGTCGGCAACGTTTTTGCCGGCTATTTCGTAAGCCGTCCCGTGGTCGGGCGAGGTGCGGATGATGGGCAGTCCGGCGGTGTAGTTCACGCCGTCACCGTTGTCAAGGCTTTTGAAAGGAGCCAGTCCTTGGTCGTGATACATGGCGAGCACTCCGTCAAAAGCCTCGTAAGAACCGTGCCCGAAGAAACCGTCGGCAGCGAAAGGACCGAACGCATAAATGCCGTTGTCAGACAGTTCTTTTATTGCGGGAATGATTATTTCCTTTTCTTCTTTGCCGAGCAGACCGCTGTCTCCCGAGTGGGGATTGAGCGAGAGTACGGCTATCCGGGGGCAGGAGATGCGGAAGTCGCGTTTCAGCGATGTGTTGAAGATCGTTGCTTTCTCAACGATTTTGTCTCTTGTGACGGCTGCCGCCACGTCTTTTATCGGCAGATGGGTGGTTACAAGAGCCACGCGCATGATGTCGTTAAGCAGTATCATCAGAGCCTTCTTGCCCTCGCCGGCGCGCTCTTCGATGTATTCCGTGTGCCCGCAGAACTTAAAGTCGTCGCATTGTATGTTGTTCTTGTTTATCGGAGCCGTAACGAGCACATCGACAAGACCGTTCTTATAGTCTTCCATCGCTCTCTCCAAGGCTTTCAGCGATGCCGTTCCCGCCTCTTTCGAAGCTGTTCCAAGTTCCACTTTTACCTCTTCTTCAAAAGCCGGAATCATATTGAGCTTGCCCGGATTAGCCTCTTCTGCCGAGTTGATGATTGTGAAGTTTGCCTGTATGCCGAGAGCATTACGATGGTATGCGGCAACTTTCGGCGAGCCGTAGATTATCGGTGTGCACAATTCAAGCATTGTCGGCTCGGCAAAAGTCTTGAATATTACTTCATATCCGATCCCGTTCGTATCTCCGTGCGTTATAGCAACGCGTATTTTGTTGTTTTCCATAAATGTTTTTATTTTATCTCCCTGTCTCCCTGACAGGAGGCAAAGGCACGTTTTGTTGTTTTATATTTGGTTTATAAATTCCGTTTTTTAGTTTATTGTCAATTTGTCCGCTTGTCCGCTTGTTTCCACCAAGAGCCGTTGTCTGTTAATTTCCGATAAGCTCCCAGAGCGGAGCAATAACTCCCGTTAACTCCTCTTCGACGCAAATCTTAAATCCTAACTCCTAATTCTTAATTCTTAACTCTTAATTCTTAACTCTTAATTAAAAAAGTTGGAGTAAAGCGCGGCTTCCGTTTGTCTTATCAGATTGCGCTTTTTCATTTCCGGGGCGTAGACGAATGCCTCCGTTACGGTGATTTTCCCGTTTGCCGGATTGGCTTCCGCCAAGGCTACGAACGGTCCGCCCATCGCGTCGCCGTGCATCTCCCACAGTCCGCGACATTCCATCACGGTGCGCCCTTTCTCTTTTTTCAGAGTTGTTTCGACGCTTTCCGCCGCTGTCTGCATATACATCCCGTCGCGTTCTCCCGGTATATTAGCCTTCATTATGCTGTCTCTTGCCGAGATGAAATCTGCAATATCGAGCGCTTTTCCGGGGTAGGTGTAGACGCAGATACTCCGCATGCCGCATGCCGCGTTGTCCGACAGCCAGATAAAATCTTTTCCGCGTTTTTCCGACTTCATGTCCGTCGGAATTTTCATGCTTATGTCGAACACCTTATTTATATATTTTTCGGCTCTCCAGTTGCCGCCTCTTTTTAGTGTGGATAATGTGTTGTTGATCTCCGCTCTTGTCAGAAGGTCGGTCAGCTTTCGTCCGCTCTTGATTATATCGCGCTTTAATGCCGCTGTTGAAGGCGAGTTTACGTACACCACCATTTGCGGTTTCGCCCAGACGTTCTTCTCGTATCTTATCTTCGTTGACGTGAAACGTAGCGAGTCGACGGTTACGAAAACTATCGCACGAACCGTTTTTGCCGTCCGGTCAAGATGTTCGCTGTCGGTAAAGGAAACATCGAACAACGGCTCGTTTTGCGGCAGTCCCGGCACGTTCTGTGTCAGCAGACTGTCCATGAGTGAACGGTCGGTGTCGTTTTTTGCCACAACCAGCACCTCGTATGACCGTCCGCCGCTTTTGGGCAGCAGCGCATCGGCGCCGTCTTTGCAAGAACAGAGCATCATGACTGCCGCCGAAAACAGCATGAGCGCCGAAAGTTTCATATCTTTTTAGCCTCCTTTTTCGCCGTGCTCAGCAGTCCGCAAGCGGCGTAAATGTCCTGTCCGCGACTTGCCCTTATTGTTGTAAACACGCCGTGTTGCGTCAGATAGTCGCGTAAGGACTCCATCTTTTTATCATCAGCACCGTGCAGGTCTACGCCCGGTATCCGGTGAAAACGTATCAGGTTTATGCGACAGTCAAGTCCTTTCAGCAACCGGATAATCTCACGTGCGTGGGCAATCGAGTCGTTAAGTCCGCCGAACACGATGTATTCGAACGATAAGCGCCGCTGATGACTGAAATCATAGTTGCGCAGAAGTTCCACCACCTCTGTTATCGACATGCCCCTTTCGGCAGGCATCAGCATGGATCTCTGCTCCGGAATGGGCGAGTGCATGCTTATTGCAACGTGGCAGTCGCTCTCTTCAATAAATCGTTTCAGCTTGTTTTTTACTCCTACGCTGCTTACTGTTATGCGCTTGGGGCTCCATGCGTAACCATATTCGGCGGTAAGAATTTCGGTTGCTTTCAACACGTTGTCAAGGTTGTCCATCGGTTCTCCCTGACCCATGAACACGATGTTGGTCAGTTTGTCACGCTCCGGCAGCGAGTAAATCTGGTTCAGAATGTCTTTTACAGTCAGGTTACCCTCAAATCCCTGCTTCCCCGTTTGGCAGAAGAGGCAGTTCATCTTGCAGCCCACCTGCGACGAAACACACAGCGTGGCGCGGTCTTTGTCGGGAATATATACCGTTTCGACCGACTTGCCGTTCTCTGTTGGGAAAAGATATTTTATTGTTCCGTCCACCGAGCGTTGACAGTCTGTTGGCGGCAGACAGCCCACTTCATACTTTTCTTTCAGTTTGTCACGGTTTGCTTTGGATATATTCAGCATCTCGTCAATGGAGCCGACATGCTTGTCATAAAGCCATTTGGCAATCTGTCCGCCGGTGAAGGCAGGCATACCGAGCTCTTTCGTGATGCTTTTAAGTTCCGTGAGCGATAATCCCATTAACGGTGTGATGCCTTGTTCCATAATCCAATTTGCTGTTTCGTCCTTGCAAAGATAGTGCAAGTCGAGCGAAAAGCAAAATAAAAGGAAGTGAAACGAACT
>CAJMQT010000090.1 GCA_905215655.1 uncultured bacterium
CACAGACATTTGGAACTCTCGTAACGAAAGCCTATGAATAATGCAGGTTAAATGAAAAATGAAATTTAGCGAGTTATACTATTTAATTAATGTCAGTTCGTCGAAATAACATTATATTTCTTTTGGCGTATCTCCATAAATCCTTAACTTTGCATCATCAAATAAAAACGTAAATATTATGGCTGCTTTAAGACAAAAAGCCGACATGGGTACGGCGATGATGATTTTATTCGCCGCGACCCTTATCACGGGCTTTACACTTCATCTGAAAAAACACGGCATACTGATAGAACCGCGCTACCTTATAAAAATCATCCATTGGCTTTGCGGCTTCGCGATGTGTCTCATCGCCTTCGTTCATTGGAGGCAGTTTGGCAAGGCGCTCACGGCTATCAGGCATAAGGTGAAATGGTTTTACGTCTCTACGTCGTTGCTGAAAGTTGTGCTTGTCCTGACATTGCTGACGGGCGCCGTAAAGCTGCTCTCACCGGTCAAGATACCTAATCTCGGACTGTGGCACTACGCCTTTGGCATCGCAACAGGCGTCACAACAATAATCCATCTTGTACGGGGAATACCGACATGGAGGAGAATTAAAAGAATTAAGAATTAATAGAATTAATGTGACAGATAATAATAAAGCATTTTTTCTTAATTCTTGCTGTCCCGTAAAAGTTTGTTATGTCGCAACTTTTACCGGACATCATTATTTTGATAATAAAGAGTAGCACCACAGACGACACATTCGTGCCATACCCCTGATACTTATACTTACAATTAACGTGAGTTCGGAGAGTTTCCAAACAGCTTGCCTTTTACATTCCAAAAGCTTACTTTTTACCGTGCAAAAGCTTACCTTTTGCACTCTAAAAGCCTGCCTTTTGGAAAGCAAGATATAAGTCGTTGAAACTCAAATAATTATATCTGCATAATCAGAAGAACAGTCCGGCTTGATTAGAGCATATTTTCCTAATTCCTAATTCTTAACTCTTAATTCGCCAATCGCCTAATTCTTCATTCTTCATTCTTAACTCTTAATTCCTAATTCTTAACTCTTAATTCGCCAATCGCCTAATTCTTCATTCTTAATTCTTCATTCTTAATTAAAAAAAGCGCCCCTTTCGGAGCGCTTTTTTTAGATTATTTGTTTGTCACAACCTTTCGGACGGTTGATGTACCGTCGGCGTAAGTTATGCGGACAACGTAGGGCTGACCTGCCGTCGGCACGGGAACGATGCGTCCTGCCGGGTCGACATAGATCGTCGATACGATGGTCTTGCCGTTGGCGTCGATGCCGTCGATCGATGATGCGATAGCTTTAAGGTCGAGCTCGAACGAACGCTGCATCGTATCGTCGGCATTTGAAGCCGTAACGGTCACCTTGCCAATCTTGGTGGGATAAGCCGTCGAACCGTTGATGGTCAGTTCGCCGTCGCCGGTCACGGTCCATTTTACTGACGGGTCGGCAGCGAGCGTCAACTCTTTCGTCACATTCGAATAGCTGTCACCGTCGGCAACGAGTATCATTGCCGTCGACACTCTTGAAGCGTCGAGGGTGGCGGCTGCCGTACCTTCGGCGTTGAGCGATTTCAGAACGGGGTATCCGTTCACCGTCTCAAATGCCTCGCTGATGTTGAGCGCGGCCATCTCGGCTGTCGTCTTTGCCGAACCGGGGAAGTTGCGATACTCCGTTCCGGTGACGATGTCGGCGTCGTAGAAGACATTCTTCGAGTTGGCGAAGTATGAAGTCTCCGTATCGCCTGAGCCGTAATTTTCACTACTTGTATAGATTGTGCCGCTCCACCAAGTGTTCTCACAAACCACCTTGCCGGAGTTGTAGCAGTTCTCAACTATTGCGTCGGGACGGAACATGCCTCCTGCGAGACCTCCCACGCGGTTGTTACCCGTCACGGTGCCTGCGTTGTAGCAGTTGCGTATCACGGGGTTGCCGATCGAGATGTAACCGAACAGACCTCCGGCGGTACCGTTGGCGTTGCCTGCGTCGCCGTTTGCCAGCAGCGAGCTGCCCGTCACGTCGCCGAGGTTGAAGCACTCTTCAAGCGTTGTGCAGTTGGTGCCGGAGATGTATCCTGCGATACCTGCGTTACACGGCGTCAATCCGTAAACCGTTCCTGCGTTCCAGCAGCGTGAGATGTGACCACCGGATATTGTGCCGATGAAACCTACGGCGCAGCAAATCTGCGTTTTGCTTGTGGCCTGAGCCTTTACCGTTACGTCGCCGAGGTTATAGCAGTCTTCGATGATGGTTCCTGCTGCCACCGATTTGGCAAAGCCTGCTGCCACCTGCGATGCGACGGTGGTAGATGTTACGTTACCACCGTTCCAGCAGCGGCGTATCTGTGTGGGCACGAGATTTTCGGCATTGTTGGATGTTATCGCCGCCGTAAATCCGAAAGAGGCGTTGGTGCCTGCCGCCGTCACGTCGCCCGTGTTGTAGCAGTCTTCAACGAGCACGCCCTTCTTGATGTTGTAGCTGAAACCGAAGACGTTGTTCTTTCCGTAGATTTTACCTGTGTTGTAGCACTTCTTGATCCACGATGTCGGCTCGGTTGTGCCGGCTGCGGTCTGGTCGGAGGTGTTGTAAACCACTCCGGCAAGGTTGCCGCCGGTGGTGCCGTAGTTGATGTCGGCGTCGTTGTAGCACTCTTCGAGCACACCCGTCTTTGACAAGGTGCCGCAGATACCTGCCGCCGTGCCCGTTCCTAAGAGCTGTCCGTGGTTGACACACTTGATCATCTTGCCGCTGACGGTGTTGGCGATACCATAAGCGCCCGTCGTGGTAGACTTCACTTTACCGTTGTTCACACAGCCTTCAACCGTCGAACCGACATTTGCCGTCACGACGATACCGCAGGCGTTGGTGGTCTTCGCCGTCACCTGACCGTCGTTGACGCATCCTGTCAGGCTGCCGCCGTC
Organism: uncultured bacterium; assembly: GCA_905215655.1. Lineage (GTDB taxonomy): Bacteria > Bacteroidota > Bacteroidia > Bacteroidales > Bacteroidaceae > Prevotella. The sequence goes on from CAJMQT010000090.1 coordinate 2,938, forward strand.
GAACACCTTGCTGGCTATACCGCCGATGTTTGAACTTGAAGTGTTGGATATCGTGCCTTTATGAGTTACGTTGATGAGCTTGCCGTAAACGTCGCCGGCTATACCGCCGATGTTGTTTACAGCCTCAAACTTACCGTTTGCCGTAAGGTCTTTTACCACACCCTCAGCTCCGATGGTGCCGAACAGACCGATGTTGACACCGCGGTAGAGGTTCGGACCGACCCATCTTGACACTGTCGCCACAGAGTTGGGGTTGGAGTAGACGTAGTTGGAGATTGTCTTGCCGTTACCGTTGAACTCTGCCTCGAACTTCACGCCGTTGACGGCGAGCAGTCGGATGGAGTCGCCCTTGAAGTCGAGGTCGTTGACGAGCAGGAAGTGCTTGCCGTTGTACTCATACTTGTTGACGAGCATGAAGTCGGACAGCTTGTTCCAGTCTTCGGTCGTCTCGATAAGGTATGGCGACTCGGCTGTTCCTTCACCTTTAAGGATTACGGGTATCGCCGATATCGGTAATACCTTAGTCATGCCGTCCTTGACGCCTGTCAGAGTGTCTACGGGCACGGAGAGGTCAGCCGGGAAGGTGACGCTGAGCACGTTATCCGTAATCTTGAAGTTGGTTCCTTCTTTAAGGGTCCAGTCTGTCTCTTTCGACAGAGTGACGGGCTCGAGGGCGTTGGTGCGTATCTGACCGTTGCCGAACTGAACCACCATAGAGCGCAGGGCAACTGTCGCTGCCTCGGCGGCAAATGCTTTCAGCACGGGATACTTGCCTGCCGCGAAGTCATAGTCGTCGGCAGAGAGACCCTCGGGCTGGTTGCCGGAAGTCATATCGACTGACGAGAGACCCGTTGCTCCGCCAATACCGCCGTTGTTAGCCGCGCCGTTGATGTTGAGCGACGAGTCATAATAGTTGTTTTCGATGGTCTTGTAAGACGTGTTTCCTCCGATAATGCCGCCACGGCGCACGTCATCGCTGAGCATGTTGACGAAGCCGTTGTTGACCGAAGCCGTCACAGAGGCGTCGTTGGATGTACCAACGATACCGCCGACAGAGTAATATCCGGACACGGTGGCGTTGTTGACGCAGCGGTCAATCGTTCCGTAGCTCTGTCCTGCGATACCTCCGAGCGAGTTTACCTGAACGTTTTTCAATCCGGGAACGAGGGCGAATGCCGTCACGTCAGCGTCGTTCTGACAGAGACTTACCTCGGCATTGGCAAAACCAACGATACCGCCGTAGTTGGAGTAAGAGCCTGCAACCGATCCGGCGTTGTAGCAACGCTCTACCACGGCGCCCTTATAGTCATATCCGCTGACGTCAGCGCCCTTGGTGGCGTAGCCCGTGATACCGCCGGCATAAGAGCCAGCGGCTGCTATCATGGCGTAGTTGCGGCAGTTTTCGATGCGTCCGAAGGATGCGCCGGCTATCGCGCCAACGTAGCTGTAACCTCTGAAATTACAGTCGGCGGCGATGTTAAGGTTCTTTACGACAGCTGTCTGTGACAACAGCGAGAAAAGACCTGCGAACGAGCGCGACGCCGTTTGGTCGGCGTTACCGTCAGCACCTTCAACGATACCGTCGATGATGAGGTTGTGCAGGGCGTGTCCGTCGCCGTCAAGAGTTCCGCCGAAGGGGCGGTTGCTGTTCTTGCCTGCCGCCACGCCTTGGAACGTAGAGCCGGTAAAGTCGATGTCGTTCATCACCTTGAAGTAGTCGCCCACGTGCGGCTGGGCATGTGTGCCCACGGCTGCGTCGAGCTTGATGAAGTCGTCGGCCGTCTTGATCTGATAGGGATTTTCGGCAGTACCTTCGCCGTCGAACCACTTGGGCACGATTGCGAGACGGTAGAGCTTCATGCCCCAGTTGTCCTTGCTCTGTGCGACGATTACCGATGTAGAGTATTTGTCCTTGATTGTTACGTCAGAACCTGATATCGCTATCGAGCCGTTGTCCTGTACGATGGCGTCGTCGCCCGATATGCCCCACGTCACGTTGGTGAGCGGAGTGATGGTGAAGTTGCGCGTCACCTTGGCAGCGTTCTGTCCGTCGGCGAGCGTGAGGGGTGCCGACGAGAGTTCTGATGCCTGCGAGCCGGCAAGCGCCGCAATGACGGGATAGCGTCCTGCCTCTACCTTCCATACGGCGGCGTCAAAGCCTTCGGGCATGGATGTGGTGAAGAATGATGTGGGACGACCCATGTCGTCGCCTGCCACGAGGGCTATCTGGCTGTCGTAATAGCAGTTGTGGAACGCCAGATTTTCGGGCAATTCGCCCGTCCAGCTGTCAAGATGGTAGGTAGAGCCGTAGATGTTCTTTGACGATTCTGTCGCAGCCGAGTAAACCTGTCCGGAGAAGTAGCAGTTATACAGGTGGGAGAGGTTCTTCATCTGGCTGCCCTCTGTCGTTGAGAATGAGTAGGCAACGGAGAGATAGCCGATCAGTCCGCCGCAGTAGGTTGCGCCCACCGCCGTGTTCTGGAATATGTAAGACGAGCTGTAACAGTCGCGTACCACGGCGTTGTTGATGTATCCGAACAGACCGCCCTGATAGCAGTTGATGGGGCTTGTGGTGGTCATGCTTGAATTTGCCGTTGCATTAATGACCATCGTGGTGAACGAGCTGTTGACCGTCGACTCGTCAAGCAGACGTCCGATCAGTCCGCCTGATGCGGCAAATCCTGCTACATCCTGAAGCATTCCGGAGGTAGAGCAGTCTTTGATCGTTGTCCTTATGGCAGCTCCGACGAGTCCTGCCGCGTCGCGGCATGTCGACGAGAAGTAGCCGTTGTGCTGTATGTTGGCGCGCGAGTGGCAGTTGGTTATCGTGGCGTCGGCAGCCTGTGAGGCTATCGCCGCAACAGAACCGTTGCCCGTCAGCGAGCCTTGGAAGGTGGCGTTGGTGATGGTACATCCGCGTGCACCGGCTACGATACCTGCCGCCATGTCGCAGTTGCCTGTTATCGACGTCGAGGTTACTGTGATGTTGTCTACCTTTCCTTCGCAGAAGGCGGCGAGTGCAGCGACGTAAGTACCTGCGGACGAGAGGCGGAAGCCCTCGATGTTGATGTTCTTGACGGTTGCGTTCACGCCGAGACGTCCGAAGAGACCGAGCGTGGCGTAGCTGTAATTTGATACGTTGAGACCTTTCACGGTGTGTCCGGCTCCGTCAAAGGTGCCGTTGAAGGGTGTGTCGATGTCGCCCACGGGCTGATATGCCACCGACTGTACGGATGAGAAGTCAAGGTCGGCAGCAAGCGCGAAGTGCGTTCCGTTGTAGTCGGTGCCGCCGTTAACGTTCGTAGCAAGCGCAGTAAACTGTTCTACCGTCTTGATCAGATAGGGGCTGTCAGCCGTTCCGGCGCCCTCGGCATTGAATGCCTCGGCAACCGGGAATGTTATCTCGAAGTCGGGCTTCACCTTTATGCCTGAGTATTTGTAACCAACGTAGAGCGTCGGATACTGGCGCGAGGCTATTGCCCATGCTGCAAAGTCGATAGTTCCGTCGGCGTAAACACCTTTAAGATTGCTGCCTGCCAGTGTCTTCTGGCTTGCAACGTCGTAAGGATAGATGTAGAATTCGCCGTACATCTGGTTGTTGTAGACCAAGGTGTTGGGGATAAGCACTTCCTTTCCTGCCGTCAGGCGCGAGTTGAGCACCTCGGCGGTAACGCCCGAGAGTCCGTAGAATGTCAGCGAGTTGTCAGACTGCTGCTTGATGAGGCATCTGTATTCCACGTTCTGTTCTTTGATGATGTCGTAAGCGGTGACGGTGGCGTTGGCCGGCGACCATGTTGACGACATGAAGAAGTTGTAGCCTTTGCCGGCATTTTCGCCCTCGGTGATAAGCAGACCCCAGCCGGGCAGCGTTATCACGCCGTCGGCGTCGATCGTTCCGACGAGGTCAGTCTTTGAATAGGAGGCTTTGCCGCCCGTGAAAGACATAGGGCAGATCATTACGTCGCCCATGCCCGAAACGGTTGTCACCTTCTGATACGGAATGGTCACCGTGCCGGCAGCCTCGTCGATGGTGGCGCTGATGGTGGCGCCTGTGCCATAGATGTTGGTGATGGCATACGCCTTGTCATCTTCACCGCCGGTCTTGGCGATTTCGATGCGTGAGCTGTACAGAACGCCCTTATAATTAAGGTCGTTGGTGAACAGCGATCCGGTGACAACCTTTCCGGCAGCCCTGTGCGGCGAGCGCGCGGATGCGGACAGTGTTCCACTCGTGGCGGCAGTGGTCGTAAAGTCGTAGACCGGCGCCTCGATGGGTACCGGCTTTGCTTTTGCCAACGAGAAACTCTTTACGGCGTCGCCCTTTGGTTTGAACAGCGCGTCGCCGAGTTTCTCTGCCGTCGGTGCCGTCTTTACCGTTGCCTGCTTGCCGGCTATTGCCGCCGTGTCAAGCGTTCCGGTAAAGGCGTGCTCCACGCCGTCAATCTTGGATTGTGGCGCGGTCGCGAAGGCGCAGACCGAAGTCAGTACCGCCGCGATGACGAAGAAAAATTTTTTGAACATAAAAAATAAAATTTTGTAAAATTGTGAAATGTGTTATAACACATTCGTTAAATTGAAACAAAAGTAAAAATTAATTATAATACATTGTCACAGATTTCTAATAAATTATAAGTGCAAAATAAATAATTTAAATGTATGAAACATTTTTTAACGATAAAAAGAATGTATATGCAGGATAAATACATTTTCGCCTCTTGTAAAAGCTTGCCTTTTAGCGTGCGAAAGCTTACCTTTTAGCGTGTAAAAGCTTGCCTTTTAGCGTGCGAAAGCTTACCTTTTACACGCTGAAAGACGGCAAAATGTATTTAGAAGAAGTCGTAGAAGTTTTAACCTGCATTATTCATAGGCTTTCGTTACGAGAGTTCCAAATGTCTGTGC
>CAJMQT010000091.1 GCA_905215655.1 uncultured bacterium
ACCTGACTGTTAATCAGGGGGTCGTTGGTTCAAGCCCATCTTGAAGCGCAAAAGGTTCGAAGATTTCTTCGGACCTTTTTTGTTGGATAAAATTTCAAGGAGTTAAAGAAGTTAAAGGAGTTAAAGGAGTTAAAGGAGTTAAGACAATACCTTTGTCGGCTTAATAGCTACAAGCATGTGTCTTAACTCCTTTAACTTCTTTAACTCCTTGAAATTAACTCACGTTATCTCACCATTTCAACTTGCCGTGCTTCTCCTTATACCAAAGCTGCCAAGCGTTGACGCAGTTCTGCCAGATGACGTAAGCGCAGGGAGCGACGGCAGCCGTAGGATTAAGGAAGGTGATGGTGAGCCATATTCCGACGATGGTGTTCTTCTGCCCGAGAGCCTGTCCCGCGCCGATACTCTCGCCGTGGCGCCGCCCTACGGCTTTTCCAATCGAGAAGAGAAGGAGCGTCACAAAGAGAGGAAGAATGACGAGCAGCGCCAGTTCGCCGTTGCCAACGGGGGCGTGGGTGATGTTGTGAACCGTCATTCCCATAACGATCGACAGGTTGAATGACCATATATAAAATGCGATGTTCTTCTGACGCTTCACCGCCTCGGCAAAGCGGGGCAGATAACGGCGCGTCAGCAGAGCCAGACAGAGGGGCACGAGCAGCACCGTGACAACCCTTTTGAGCACCATGACGAAAGCGAACGAGAAAGAGATGTCGGCTCCCTTCTCGACGATGGGGAAGAAAAACGGGATTATTACAGAAGTGACGATATTTGCGATGATGGTATAGACGGTCAGCGAGGCAATATTTCCGCCCAACTTCTCGGTGATGACGGGCGCCGCGGCGGCAGTAGGACAGATTACGCAGATGAACACTCCTTCGAGCACAATCTTCGTGTCAAAATCGTCGACAAGCAATATCGCCAGCACCACGGCTGCCGAAAGGAGCGTGCGTATGCCTTGCAGCTCGAAGTACCAAAGGCGCGGACGGAGGTCGGACACCTGTATCTTGCAAAACGTGACATAAAGCATCGTAAAGATAAGGACGGGCAGCATGTCGAGTATCAGCGGCGCCGCGGCACGTCCCACGGGCACCAGCGGCTCGACGTTGGTAAACAAAATGTAGGTCATTGCGCCGAAAGCCATGGCGCAAGGCAAGGTCCATTTCTTCACGAAGTCTATTATCTTCATCTTTTTTGAGTTAAGAGTTAAGAATTAAGAGTTAAGAAAATCACCCACAAAGCATATTTCCCTCCTCCCCTCTCTTTGGGAGAGGGGTCGGGGGGGGGTGAGGCTGTCGGGGGTGAGGCTGTCGGGGTGGTGTTAGCTGTTATTTTTCTCTCAATACAAACGCGCCCGGCAGTTTCTGCCACTTGCCCCTGACGCCGAATTTAAGCGTACTGCCGCCCTTCTTGCGATACGAATACGTGCCGTCGGCATTATGTTTTATCACGGCGGTGAAGTCTTCGCTGCCGTAATCGTTAATCACTTCTATCTCCGCCGTGTTCTTTCCCGTAATCCGCGAGTCAACGATGAGCCATATATTCCTGCTCTGCGACGAATAGAAGTATCCGTCGACAGCGCCCAAGACGTCCTGCCCCGGCACGCTGACATTCTTGTCATACAGGTTCATACGTATCGAAATCTTATGTTCCTCGCTGCTTATCGTCACATCAAACGGTCGCGACTCCTGTGCCAAAGCCAACAGCGAGACAGCAAGAAACATCAGTAAAATCGTCAATCTGCGCATATAATAGATGTTTTTACGATGCAAATGTACGGAAAAATCGGCGAACCGGCGTTAAAGAACAAACAAAAAGGTTGCGGATAATCTTATATCCGCAACCTTTTTATAATGAATTATTATATTCCGCAGGAATTTACTTCTTGATGTACTTCTTGCCGTCCTGAATGTAGAGCTGTCCGCTTACGGGAGCTGCGATGCGCTGACCTGCAAGGTTATACATCGCGCCCTTCTTTGCTACATTCTGTCCGTCGGTTGTGATAGATGTGATGCCTGATGTGCCCGACACCCATTTTGCGTTCACGCCATCTTTTACGTTAATAGACATTGTTTCAGCATTTTCGTCGTTGCAGATGAAAGCAAGAGCCATTATGAACGCACCTTTTTTCAGAGCTACGCTATATCTGTTTTCTGCCGACCAAGCTATGAGGTTATCGCCTCTTGATATCTTGTCTTTGCCGTCTACAACTTCTTTTTTCTGCTCATAGAACTGCATGAACATATTCTTTTCCGTAACAGGTTTTCCCGGCTCGAGCTCCTGATAGTCGCAATACCAAGCATTTGATGTACCTTGGAAGAAACTGCTCTTGTTTGCATTTACATACAGTTTGTGTCCGCTTATATCTTCCTCCGTACCTGTCTGGTTGTTTGTAAGGTCGATGGTCAGTTTAATGGGAGAAGAATATGTCAGGTAAGAATCGTCTTTCTTGTCACCGTCGGGTTTGGGACCAAGTTCCAGATTAGGTGCACAATAGTAAGACCAAGCACGGTTTGTCTCAGGCTCGCCTTCATAATTTACGTAGTTTTCGCCGTCTTCATCTTTTTGTGTCAAACGCACGTAAGCCGTGTTTGAGCCGATACCGCCGATGTAGGCAATTACCTTCTTGATGTTTTTAAGTCCCTGCGTGTTGTAGGAATCCTTGAATTTAATCTCAGTTGCTGTCGAGATAAATTTGTATTCGCCTGCCTTAATCGTCACTCCTGTTTCGGGGTCAGTATAGTCTTTTGTCAGTTTGTGTGTCACATCGGAAACCTTACCTCCTGAAACGGGAAAGGTGTTGAAATCGTCGTCAAGGAATGCTCCTTCCAGAGCATTTACGATATTGTCCGTGCCGTTGTGGTCTGCGTAAATAACGTAGTTCTTGTCCAGTTTGAAAGCACGTGCTTGTGCGTTTGCTGTTACGACACCGGCGAATGCCAGTAATGCCAAAGTGTAAATTTTCTTCATAAGTTAAAAATGTTTTGATTGTAAATGATTTGTTTTAAAATCAGGCGCGAGGTTTTGCCCCGCACCTGATTGTGTTTCGTAAATTAATATCCCGGGTTCTGATATTCCGCGCCGTTGGTCAGAAGGTCTGTGAACGAGCTGGAAATCGGACGCAGGGCATAGTTTGCATCGAAGTATTTTGCAAGGTCGGGATGCGTCTCTTTCAGATAAGTGTCGTTCTTCAACATTCCCGTGCGTTTCAGGTCGTAGAAACGGCAGTACTCTCCGCAGAGTTCGCGACCGCGCTCGTCGAGCACCGTGCGTACCGTTGCCGTGCCGCTGAGGGCTTTTGCACCGGCGCGTAAACGTACCTTGTTAATGTATCCCATGGCGTTTGCGCCGCCGTTGAGGTATATGTCAAGTTCTGCCGCGATGAGGTAAACCTCTGCCATACGCATCATGAACGTGGCGTTGAGGTTGCCCAGACGCTGCTTGCTCAGGTTTACGACGTAATAATTGCTGCTGTTGTGCTTGTTGAGCGACGGATAGAAGTAGCGCCACTGGTTCTCGTCGCCTGCCGCGTTCTTCATGATCACGTTGCGGTTGGCGTCGTTATAAACGGCTGCATAGTCCACAACGAGGTAAGTAGCGTTAGCCATGCCGGCCTTTTCAGCTGCATAATCGGGATCCTGCGGCATGATAATCTTTATCGCCTTGTCGCCGACGTTAATTCTGCGTCCTCTCAGAGATGCGTCCTTACCCCACAGGTTGAGGTCGTCGACCGATTTCCACATGTACGATTTGTTGGCGTTCCACTCTGTCGTGAACGATGCGTGGAAACGCGGGTCGAGCGTGTTGTCGTCCTGAACGAAAAGGTTCAGCAGGTGCTGCGTGGGCATGAAAATTCCCTGATAGCTGCCTTCCCATGTCAGACGGGTCTCGACGTTGTCTTCGCGAGCGCCGAACTTGTTGAGCACGCAGAGGAACTTCTCGTCGTTGCGGTTACATTTCTGTGCGCCGTTGCTCGAGCCGTGACCGTCGGCACCCGAGTACCAGCGGTGCTTCCACAGCGCTTCCTTGTTCTCCAAGTTGTTAGCCTCCTTGAACACGTCGGCATAATCGGCGTACATGTAGGCGCCGTAGGTACCGCCGCCTGCCTCGCAGTCAGTAATAAGCTCCTGTGCGGCGGTCATGCCTTTCTGCAAGAACTCGGTCGAACCGTACTCATAGGTTTGCAGACAAGCCTTCGCGAGGAAACCGAGTGCCGCCTTCTTGGTAGGCGTGGTGCAGAGCGCGTCGTTGCCCTTGTCGAGCCACTGTACCGCATATTCCAGATCGGGAATAATCATTTCGCGGTAGATGTCGAGCGGCGCCGTGCGCTGATAGGTATAGCTTGCCTCGAGCTTCTCGTTCTCTTTGATTACCGTCAGACCGCCGAACTGCTCTACGGCGTTGAAGTAATAGATTGCTCTCATAAAGCGCGCCTGAGCCATCTTGTTATTGAGCTGCTCCTCGGAGAGGAAAGCCTTTGCCTTGTCGGCGTTGGTCAGCACGGCGTTGCAAGAAGATATGCCGTCGTACGTGCTGTTCCACAAGCTGTTGGTGTATGTCGTGTTGGGCGACGTTCCTGCGTAAAACCAGAAATACTGCTGATACGAGTTGTCGTCGTTTGCACGATAAGTCCAAAGGTCTGTGTCGCCTTCGGTGAACTCCATAAAGCCGTCCGTTCCGTAGAATGTGCGCTCCAAAGCGAAATAACACTGGTTGACAAGCTCTTCATATCCTGCTTCCGTCAGAGCGAGGTCTTCAAGGGCGAAACCTCCGGGGTTTTCTTCATCCAAGCTGCACGATTGCAGTCCGCCGGTCATTGTCGCCACGGCGGCGGCAATGAATATATTTCTTATAATCTTTTTCATAATTTAAAGTGTCTCTTTTGTTGAATAATTAGAACGTTACGTTTACGCCGAATACGAACTGGCGGTATGTCGGGAATGCGTCAGAGCCGTTTGTTTCGGGGTCTGTGTCTTTCAGTTGCTTGTCCTTAACCCATATAGCGGGGTTGTAAGCCGTGAAGTAGACGCGCAGTTTTTCCATTAGGATTTTCTTCGAGATAGACTGCGGAACGGTATAACCGAGGGTAATGTTCTTCAATTTCACGAAAGAACCGTCGTGGTAAGACAGAGCGGAGTAAACCGTGCTCTGCTCGTCGCCGGTACCGGGACGCGGATAGAAAGCGTTCTGGTTGTTTTCCGTCCAATAGTCAACGCCGGCAAGTTGGTTCTCGGTAAGAGATCCTTTTGCGGTGTACCATCCCATAAGATCGCTCTTTATGGTTTGTCCGAGACGTGCCATCAAGAAGACGGTGAGGTCGAAACCTTTGTAGGTGAAGGTGTTGTTGAGTCCGAGGATCCAGTTCGGGTTCTGATGACCGAGTATCTTGCGGTCGTCCTGTCCGTACTTGTGTACGCCGCCGTCTTCGTTCTTCTCGTTGGTCTCAATCTTTATGAAGCCCGGTTTCACGCCGTATTGCGTCATGAGGTCGGCGTCGTCGGTGGTCTTCCACAGTCCGGCATACTTGTATCCGTAGAACGTCTTGATGGGTTGTCCTTCAAAGAGGCTTTCTGCTATAAGGTCGCCGTCAGGCAGTTTGTCGATTTTCTCCTTGCTCCATGTTACAGAGAGAGAGGTGTTCCACGTGAAATCCTTGGTGCGGATGTTGTGGCTGTTGATTGTTGCCTCAAAGCCCTTGTTGCTTGTCTCGGCAAGGTTCTGCCACATTGAGAGCGGTGAGCCCCAGCCCGTGAAGCCCGACGTGATGGGCACGGTGCGCTTGTAGAGCAGGTCTTTTGTCTTTGTTGTGAAGAATTCAAATGAACCGTCGATGCGGTTGTTGAGGACAGAGAAGTCGAGACCGAAGTTCCAGTTGTAAGACTTCTCCCAGCCGAGGTTGGCACTTGCCACCGTTCCGGTGTACTGCGCGAACGGAACAATCTTGCCGTTGACCGTCACACCTGCCGATGAATAAACGTAAGGAGTGGTGCTTGTGGAGTAAGCGCCGACGCCTCCGGCATTACCCGTCACACCGTAACCGATGCGGAGTTTCAAGTTGTCGAGCCATGAGCGTGTGCCTTCCATGAACTTCTCGTCAGAGATGCGCCATGCTACTGCCGTTGCGAAGAAGCTGTCCCACTTGTTGCCCTCAGAGAACCATGACACACCGTCCCAGCGGTTTGAGATGTTCAAGAGGTAACGACCTTTGTAAGAGTAGTTGAAACGTACGGCATAAGACATCTTCTGCGTCTGGCTGAAATCAGACTCGATGTGTGCCGACTTTGCAGACATCAGTCGGTGGAACGACCATTTGTCGATATCCTGTCCGCTACCTCCGGCAAGAGTGCTTTCCGACTGAGACTTCTGCCATGACGTGATGAAGGTGAAGCCGAAGTCGTGGTCTTTGGCGAGCGTCAACTTATAGTTGAGGACGTTCTCCCAGATGTACGACCATCCGTCTGAATGGCTTATCTCTGCGTGGGGTGAGCCGGCGTAAGTAGGACGGTTGGCGTTACATTGCGAGCCCCAATACTGTCCGCGTCTTGAATTGCTCAGCGTGGTGCTGATCTGTGAGCGGAAATTCAGTCCCTTCAACGGCGTCAGTTCGAGGTAACCCGTTGTGTTGAGGTAAGTTGAGCGGGTGTTGTTTACATACTGGTCTTTAATGAAGTCGCCCAGCGGAGAGTACTGATTGTTGATGTACTCATGGCGCAGACTGCCGTCCTCGTTGTACGGATCGCCGAGAGGGAATGACGAGAGAGCTTTCGTAAAGGTATTCTTCACTCCGGCGTCACGGTCTTGGTATGTAAGGTTTGATATGAAACCGATTTTAGCCCAATCGAATATCTCCTGATCGATGTTCAGTCGGAGCTGGTATCTGTCCTGCTTCTCGTTGTCGAGCAGACCCTCGTCTCTCGAATAAGACGCGGCGGCGTAGATTTTTGTCTTCTTTCCGCCTGCTGTTACAGACATAGAGTATTTCTGCGTCGTCGCTGTGTTGCCCGATGCAAGGTCAACCCAGTCGATCCATTTATTGTTTTCGTAAGCGTCGAGATAAGCGTCGTTGTTGAAGATAGACGCCATGTTTTCGGCTTCGACGCCGTATTTATAGAGGTAAGCCTCTTTCTGGTATTTCACCCACTCGTCGCCGACCATGCCATGCTTGAAGTTGGGCGTGCCGCTAAATCCGTAGTAAGCGTCGAAGTTGACCGTAGCCTTGCCTTCCCGACCGCGCTTGGTGGTGATCATTACAACGCCGTTGGCACCGGCCGAACCGTAGATGGCTGTTGACGACGCGTCTTTCAATACGTCGATTGTCTCGATGTCGGCGGGGTTGACATTACTGTAACTGCCGGGCACGCCGTCGATGATGAACAGCGGCGAGTTGCTACCGTAAATAGAGCGTGAGCCACGCAACAGGATTGAGGGGTCCTGACCGACCTGTCCCGTTGTGACGGTGATGTCCATACCTGCAATTTTACCCTGCAACGCCTCCATGGCGTTGTTAGTCGGGGCGATTGTGATGTCTTCGTTCTTCATTGACGTCACGGCTCCGGTAAGGTCGCGTTTCTTCACCGTACCGTAACCTACGACAACAACCTCGTCAAGGTCACTCGTCTCAACTTCCATTTTTAAGGAAAGTGACGACGCCGTTGCCTTCACCGTCTGCGTCTTGTAGCCGATGTATGTCACTTCCAAGAGGTCGCCGGGAGCGGCACTGATGGCGAAATTACCGTCAAGGTCGGTGACGGTGG
>CAJMQT010000092.1 GCA_905215655.1 uncultured bacterium
AAAAGTTGCGACATAACATACTCTTACCGGACAACAATAATAATTTTTCAATATGCCGTGGTTACGATTTTAAAAGGTAAGCTTTTACCTTGCAAAAGCTTACCTTTTACACGCTAAAAGGCGGTCTTTTAGGAGCTAAAAGACCGCCTTTTGGAATGCGATATAATCCGCATGAAAACTGTAAGGAATATCTATTGAAAATGTAACAGACTGTAAGTTCAGGGCGATAACTATGCTACGTTACATCATTACGCCGCCATGACACACGTCGCAACCGTGTTTCTGTATTTACAACAGCAGCAGCCCCAACTGATAACAGCAGGCGGAAACCACCCACGCAAGCACGGTTGTATATACAGCGGCGAACAGAGCCCAACGCCAGCTGCCCGTCTCGCCCTTTATGGCGGCTATCGTCGCGATGCAGGGGAAGTAAATAAGGACGAACAGCAGATAAGAGAATGCTATCAGAGGCGTTATGCCGTCGGCTTCCATCTTCGCGCGCATAAGGCTGTATTTCTCTGCGTCGGCAGTGCTGTCGTCGGCAACGCTCTCATCCTCGGCATAGAGCACACCCATCGTCGAGGCTACAATCTCTTTCGCGCCGACGCCGGCAATAAGGCTGACATCCAGTTTCCAGTCAAATCCCTGCGGGCGGAACACCGGCTCGACAATCTTTCCTATACGTCCGATGTAGCTCTGTTCCTGCTGTTGCTGGTTGGCAAGTTCATCGTTATGGGGGAAGTATCCCAACGCCCAGACAATAATGCTGGCAACAAGGATTATGCCTCCCATCTTTTTAAGATACTGCTTTCCCTTCTCCCAAGTGTGTCTCATTATCGCCTTTGTCGTGGGGAAACGGTACGGCGGAAGCTCCATCACAAACGGTGTGTCGTCGCCCTTGACAAGCCAGCGGCTGAATATACGGCTCATGATAACGGCAAGGAAAACGCCTATCACATACAGCGAAATCATTACCAGCGACTGGTATTTCACGGCGAAAAACGTTCCTATAATCATAATATAGATAGGCATTCGGGCGCTGCAACTGATCAGCGGCAGCACGAGTATTGTTATCAGCCGGCTGCGGCGGTTCTCTATCGTCCTCGTGGCTATGACCGCCGGCACGTTACATCCGAAGCCCATGATGAGCGGAATGAACGACTTGCCGTGCAGACCCATCTTGTGCATCACCTTATCCATGATGAAAGCGGCGCGCGCCATGTAGCCCGAGTCTTCCATAAAGGAGATGAAAAAGTACAAAATCAATATCTGCGGAAGGAACACGATGACCGCACCTACACCGGCTATGGCACCGTCTACAATCATATCTTTCAGCGGACCGTCGGGCAGCACATTGGCAACAAAATCGCTAAGCACCCCTACCCCGGCGTCAATCCAGTCCATCGGATATTGCCCGAGGGTAAACGTCACCTCGAACATGACGTAAAGAAAGAGGAAGAACAGAGGGAAACCGACGTACTTGTTGGTAATGACGGCATCTATAACGTGCGTCATCTGGTACGTATCCGCCTTCTTGCCTTCTTCACTTCCCGCCTCCTGCAACGCTCCGTGGATAATGCCGTACTTGGCGTTCATTATCGCCGTCTCGCTGTCTTCTTTCGTTTCTTTCAGGATATAGTTCTCTGCCTTGTCGCGAACTGCCAATATCTCCGCTCCGTTGGCAAGCGACTTGATCAGCGTTTCGATGTTGGAGTCTTTTTCAAGGAGCTTGATCGAAAGAAATCTTGTCGAATACTTGTGCCTTATATGCTCGTCTTTCTGCACCTCGGTCTTAACCTCGTCGATGGCACGTTCGATGTATCTTCCATGATTGAGGTGGATGTGGCGCAGTCCGTTCTTGCCGGGCTCGGTTATTCCTTCATAAACGTTTATGACGGTCTGGAACAGCTCGTCAATGCCACGACCTGTCCTGAACACGGTCGGAACGAGCGGAAGTCCGAACAGCTCGCCGAGCTTCGCGAAGTCGAGTTTGTCTCCACGCGCCTCAAACTCATCAAACATATTCAGCGCTCCGACAATCTTCAAGTTCATGTCGACAAGCTGCGTGGTAAGATAAAGGTTGCGTTCAATATTGCTTGCGTCGATGACATTGATTATCACATCGGGCGTCTTCTCGATTATCTGCTTGCGGACATAAAGTTCTTCGGGGCTGTAAGCCGACAACGAATACGTGCCGGGCAGGTCGACAAGGTTAAAGCGGTAACCGTTAAACTCGGCGTGTCCTTCCTTTGCATCGACAGTAACGCCGGAGTAATTGCCCACCCTCTCGTGAGCACCCGACGCGAAGTTGAACAACGATGTCTTGCCGCAGTTGGGATTTCCAACAAGCGCCACGTTTATCGTATGGCTCTTTTTCAGCGCCGCCTTATGCAAAAGCTCTTCCGTGAAAGTAAGATCCTCGCATGCGTCGGCACTCGTCGAGACGCCTTCCATACCAAGGTTTGCGGCTTCTTCCGCCTCTAACTGCTTTGCCTCTTCAACGGAAATGATTTCTATCATCTCGGCTTCTGTATGCCTCAACGATATCTCATAACCCATCACTTTGTATTTTACGGGGTCTTGCAAAGGGGCATTCAACAACACGGTGACTATCTTTCCGCGGATAAATCCCATCTCGATTATACGTTTACGGAAACCTCCGTGACCCAAAACCTTCACGATTATTCCCTTTTCTCCTGTTTTAAGCTCTGATAATCTCATTTCTTCTACATATTTAACGCTGCAAATATACACAAAAATCAAATGAAATAAATCCTTGAAAGAGCAAAATACCTATTAATTATGAGGCTTGAACGCCGGGAGAAGTGATGTCCTGATAATTTCTGATAAAACATCAATAAACTGATAAAGATCAACACCTATAAAAACAAAGAAATGCCCGTAAACTTGTTACGGGCATTTCTTGCTTAACCGTTCATTATATTGATGAACTGAATTTCGTTAAATCTTGACGGAAAGCATAATATCCGTCCGCTAAGATTTCATATTATTCCTCATTATCCCACGACCGCATGCCACGGACAGGAAGTTTTCCGTCGTGTTCCGTATCGGGGTCCGGGTCTACCGGGATGTTCACTTTGTCTGAACCTGCAAGCAATACTTGCGGTTCAGAGTCTATTACCTCTATTTCAGGTTTTACATATTTATTCTTCATTCCCATCTTATTTTACAATAACCTTGTTTCCATTGACAATGTAGATACCGGCTTTCAAGCCTTCAAGAGATGTTCCTGCAACGGTACCTTGCAGGGTGTAAACCGTCGTTTTGCCTTGCTCCTTTGCAGGGTTGACGTTCTCAATGCCTGTGGTTCCTTCGCCTCCGCCGATAACTCTCATCTTGATTGCCTTCATATTGCCGCCGGCAGGATAATCGTAGCTGTTGTCCGACTTATTCTGAACGGTCATGTAGAAACGCAGCGGAGAGACCCATGCAGTCGGGCTTGTCACGGCTTTCAGCGTTGTAGTGGCGGGATCAAGATAATATCCGTTTTTGTCCAACAACGTGGTGTTGCTGTAAACACCGTAGAATTTAAACGTCTGCTCGATCGATGCACAATCCAATGCCGGCTTGCCGCTCTCGGGTGTCTGCTTCAAGGTTACTCCGGTAAAGGTGAGGGTCTGGTCTCCTTCGGCTTTTGCCTTAATGATATAAGGAGTATTGGCGGTCAACACAGCGCCTTCTTCGAGCACCATGCACTCGATGGTTGTTGCTCCGTTCACAAGCTCCGTGTCCCAAAGCTTGGCAAAACTGTAATCTTTGAGCAGGTCGCTCGTAAGCGTCACGTCAAAGGGAACGAAGAAATCAACCCATTTATCAGCCGTAAAACTTCTGTTATAAGTAACATTCACATTCTCAACATCCTTGTTTACTCTTAATGCGGAGAGGTCAGAATGATCCAAAGTCAATTCTTTCGTGTCTTCACCGAATGTCACGAACGCTCCTTCTCCTTTGTCATTTGCCTTATAGACATCACCATCGCCGCCCGAAACGATTATCGCCGAGCCGTTATTAGAATTGCTGCTCATTGTTCCGGTGACCGTTCCGCCCTTCACCTCAATGGTTGAATTTGCGCCCGTAGCTGTAACATCTCCGTCAATCGTTCCGCCACTTATTACAGTAGTTGAAGACGCTCCTTTGTTTTCTACCTTTCCGGTAATTTTTCCTCCGTTAATATTCAAGGTAGACTTAACTCCGTTATTAATGACTGATCCTTCGAACGTGCCGTCATTAATATTAACGGTTGCAGGACTGGCTTTATCATTTACCCTGTCTACTTGCACCGCTGCAACCTTACCTTTGAACGTTCCTCCGTTTGCATTGATTGTACCGCCTGAACTATAAACATACAAAGCGTAATTTGCTTCATAGCTTCCTCCTTCAACAGTGATATTCGAACCGTTAGAAGAGGCTATGCAAGTAGCAAAGTAACCGTTTGTAGCAGTATTCGTCATGGTACAGTTCTTGAACTTGGCAACAGAACCTCGTAAAACCTCAAATATCGGACCGACAGACGTATTGACCGTTACACCTTCAAAATCTATCGTACTTAAAGGTCCCGCTTGGAACACACCAGCCGTTGAGTGCGTGCTATTACAGGTATAAGTTCCACCCTTCACCTTAATGTCGACCTGCACCCCATATCCGTTAATGATGCTCCAAGTAAAACTTTCTGTAAGATTTACATTCACATTTTCCAAGTCTATAGCCTGCCCATTGGCTCTAAGAGCAAAGAAACTTCCATTACCAGTTCCGCCCTCAAAATAAGCATTGCGTGCAATCAATTTTGTATTTACACCCGCGGTATTACTTGCGTCACGGAAATCTACAAAGCCGTAAGATGTCTCGTTCGCTGAAGGAATGATGAATTTTCCGTTGTTTCCTTCAATAGTAAAGGTAATGTTAGAAAGTCTGAACAATCGATTTACGGTCACATTGTTTGTGATTGTGTGACTGGCAAGGTCAAGAGTCATTGTCTTTGTCACCGGAATCATTTCTGCCACGTCGGCATCCGCAATCATTGTAACAGTCTGTCCCTCTTCCGCTGCCGCCACAGCGTCGGCAAGAGTTGCATACTCAACGTCTCCGATTTTTGCCACATTCTGTGCAAAAGAATTTGCAGCCGCTCCTATCATGAGTAACAAAGACAGCGCAAATTTGCTAAAATAAAATTTCTCCATTCTATAAATTACTCTTCGTCACTCCCGAACGAATAATTCAAAATATTATTACTCTGAGCTTCAAATACAAAAAAAGCGGGGAGCTCTACTATCACTCATCCCGCTATCTGAGGCCTTCGCATTGCCCACTACAGTCCGAATGAGCAACACAGAAGTCCCCACAATGCGTTAATAAAGAACCACAATACCACAATGTCGCAACACACTCTATATTATCGAAATAATAAAGAGTGGCTACGACAAGGGGTTTGTGATAATGAACATCACATCCCGGGACATCTACCAGTTGCTTTGTATTTTGACTGTAGTTGAAAGTTGCGAAGTTTCAGATAGCCAAAGACAAAGCGCATTGTAAACGCCTATCTTGTATTTAAAGTATTCCGGCATGTGCCCTTTCAAGGCGCATTACTCGGAAATCGCTGCAAAAATACGAAGTTTTACTGTCAGATGCAAGAATATTAAAAAGAAATTATTGTTTAACTCAAAATCATTTATCTTTACATCCATTCAATTTTGCATCGGAAAATATCTCTGACAAGAAGTGGCGCAACGACAATAAGCATTTGTCTGAAAACGGAATATGCGCCAAAAAAGTAGGGACGTGCCTTTGGCACGTGTAAGTATGTAACGCTTTGACGTTCAGATGAAACATGCCGAAGGCATGTCCCTACGCGGTTGATTTTGCCGTAATAAAAAAAGAAAGAGGGTATATCAAAATTCTTCATTTTGATACACCCTCTTTGTTTATTTATCGGATAAAGTATATAAAATTATCTTTTATTTACTTTACCTTGTCTACTATTGCTTTGAAAGCCTCGGGGTTGTTGACTGCGAGGTCAGCAAGCACCTTACGGTTGATTTCAATTCCTGCCTTGTGAAGAGCGCCCATCAATGTTGAGTAGCTCATGTTTTCAAGGCGTGCGGCAGCGTTGATACGCTGAATCCACAATGAACGGAAGTTGCGTTTCTTGTTGCGGCGGTCACGATATGCGTATGTAAGACCTTTCTCCCAAGTGTTCTTGGCTACCGTCCAAACGTTTTTTCTCGCTCCGTAATAACCACGGGTGAGCTTTAATATTCTTTTTCTCTTTGCTCTTGAAGCAACGTGATTTACTGATCTTGGCATAGTTTTTTCCTCTAATTTTTGTTTGACATTGATTAACGGAGACGCAGCAAGTCGCGTACTTGCTTAACATTTGTCTGGTCAACCAGCGTCTGATGTACCAGATTACGCTTTTGCTTCTTTGTTTTCTTAGTCAGGATGTGACTGTGGTAAGCGTGGTGTCTCTTAATCTTACCTGTACCGGTGAAACGGAATCTCTTCTTTGCGCCGGAATTTGTCTTCTGTTTTGGCATTTTTTTAATAATTTAAATTAGTTGTTATTATCAGCTGTGGCAACGTATATACCGGACGTTACGCACATTTTATTTCCGTTTTTCTGTTTTCTGCGTGCCGTTTACTCTGTGTCGGCTTATCGCATTATTCGTTTTCGCCGCTGAGTTTTTTCAGTATGTCGGCACCGTTCTTGGCGTTGTCAAACAGTCCGCCGCCTTTGGGAGCGTCATTGTTTGCGTTCGCTGCGTCTGCCTTCTGAGAGTTCTTAGCCTCTGCCTCGCGACGCTCGCGGTCCATTTTCTGCTGACTCTTCTTAGCTACACCGGCTTTCTTCGGACTGAGATAAAGGAACATTTTCTTTCCTTCAAGCGCCGGCATCTGCTCTACCTTGCCGTATTCTTCAAGGTCGTTGGCAAAGCGGAGCAGCAAAACTTCGCCTTGCTCTTTGAAAAGTATCGAGCGACCGCGGAAGAACACGAATGCCCGTACCTTGTTGCCTTCTTCGAGGAACTCCTTGGCGTGCTTCAACTTGAAGTTGTAGTCGTGCTCGTCGGTCTGCGGTCCGAATCTTATCTCTTTAACTTCCTGCTTAACCTGCTTTGCTTTCAGCTCTTTGGCGCGTTTCTTCTGTTGATAGAGGAACTTGCTGTAATCAATGAGACGACAAACAGGGGGCTGTGCGTTGGGAGATATCTCAACGAGGTCGACGCCTTCGGCGCGTGCCATATCTAAAGCTTGACGTGTAGGAACTACTGTCGATCCGTTCTCACCTACTATACGGACTTCTCTCACGCGTATCTGTTCGTTTACGCGATATTGGTTTGTCTTTTTGTCGTTCTTCATTAAAACATTTTATGTTAAGCGGCTGCAAAGTTACAGTTTTACAACTGATTAACAAAATTTTTCGGTCTTTTTTTCGTCTTTTTTTCAAGAAAAGAAAGCAAATCTAATGACCGATTTAGGTTTAAAGAAATCTTTTCGCTCTTTTGTTTGTTTACCTTATATTTTTCGAAAGGCGGCACTTACGATTTCAAACGATGGTCTTTTGCCTTGCAAAAGGTTACCTTTTACACGCTGAAAGGCGGTGTTTTACAAGGTAAAAGGTTGCCTTTTGGGAACCGACCGTTTGTTAACAAAAATCGTAAGAAAAAGCTTTCAAAATGTTACGAACCGTAAGAAAACAATAGCGGAG
>CAJMQT010000093.1 GCA_905215655.1 uncultured bacterium
CGACGAAATAAACTGCAAGCCGAGAGCAGAAGTCAAGCTTGCTTGAACTATGCCGAGGCACAGCGTTTATTGAAAACAACGTTTAAAATATAAAACTGTCGCTATAATTACTCCGTGAATGAAATTACTTCGTGATTGAATATAGCTAACAGCCCGTAGAGCTGAATTTTGTGAAATCGGGTGTGGAGGAGCTTGGCGACGACACGCCCGGATACCAAACACACATCAGAGGCACCCGAAGTGGTGCTACATAAACACGACAAAAGACAAATTCGTGCCACACCCCTGATTCTTATACTTATAGTTTTATGATTTTTCAAGCCTTGTTTGGTTAAATGCAATCCAAACAAGTATCTATGACATTTGCGAGCTTATACTTAAATTCTATCGGACAGCAATATATTTATTCAATAATTCTTCAATATGTTCTTGTAGCGCTCACGGTCTTTGCCTGATTTGTGTTTTTGACTTTTGTCGAAAGCGGAGAAGAGGTCAAATGTCATGCCGGACGACGGCTTGCCGTAGCGTGAGGCGTCGGCTGTGATGCGGTCGATACCAAATCTCACTTTCGGCTTCATGCCCCAGATCACCACTTCGTCAAGCGTGTGCATCTTCGGCATGAGCCAGACGGTATCGCGCAGCTCGCTCTTTTGTATTGCCCGGCTTTCATAGCCGGCATGCGAGAAAGTCATGCTGTGGCAGTTTCCGACGATATGGAAACGTCCGTAGCGGTCGGTCGTCACGCTGCCTGACGGATTGACATATACTTTTGCCTTGCTGACGGGCATACGTGTCTCCATGTCTAAAACAACAGCCGACAGTTGCGCCCGACTTTTTATGCCGGGCATAAGCAGCAAAAGAATGTAAATGTATCTTGACTTCATCAAGATGCAAAAATACGATAATTATGAATTGCGGAATTGTTTAATTAAAAATTAAGAGTTAAGAATTAAGAAAATATGCACTTTTTCTTAATTCTTAACTCTTAATCCTTAATTTATTATAGCTCGGAAAGTTATTTCCTTACAATTTTTGTTGTAACTTTTCTGCCGTCGTTCATGGTGTTAACCTTTATTACAACGCCGTTGTATGAGTTGCTGACGCGAATGCCTTGCAGATTGTAATAAACGGTTGAAGTAACGTCTCCGCCATCGTTGGTGATGTTGCCGATGCTGCTGGTATAGCCGGCGGCAGGACCAAATCCACCTTTTGCGTTGGCTGCACGAACAGAGTATTTGTTTGCGTCGCCCTCGGTGACGTTGTATGTCGTTGCCTCTGTGATCGTTACGAATACGCCGTCGTTGAATATTGCGTATGCCGTGGCGCCTTCAACAGCGTCCCAAGAGATTGTTCCGTCAGCTGCCTTTACTTCGCCCATCGTTATCTGAGCAGCCTTTGCGTCGGGTGCCCATGAGCCGTAGATGTTTGCAACGGTGTAAGTTGCAGCCTCTTCGTCGGTAAGGATGGTCTCATATTCTTTGTTTCCTGTCGAGTGAGTGAATTTCATGACGTTTGAAGCCGGACTTATTATGGTGCCCTCGGCGTTCATCGTGTTGTACTCTACAAACTTGTCGGCTGCAACATTCATGCCGGCAGCAGTAAAGCGGCTCGCTATCAGACGTGTCGGCTCTTCGATGGTGGTACGCAGGTATGCCAGTCGTGGAGCGCCGCCCCAAGCACGACCGAAGTTGAATGACGCGCTGTTGGTCACGATGTTACAGTCGAGCATGACGTAACCCCATTTCATGTTTGCGCTTGTATAAGGAGCAGCAATGGTGCAGTCGCCGTTGCGTGTTCCTGCCGCGCGTGACTCGTTTACGAACTTGCAACGATTATAAACCACGTTGCCGTCGCCACAGAGGTAGTCCACCGTTCCGTGGATTTCACAGTCTTCCCAATAGAAGTTGCTTGCATTGTTGCTGTAATAAGTGTCTTGATAAGACAGCATTCTCACGTTCTTGGCGATGGTGTTTGAACCCTTGTCTTGCAGACAGACTGCACGTCCTGCCGAACCAGAGGCATAATAATCAAGTGCGTTTTGCAGCGTAAGGTCTTGCAGGTAAAGGTTGCTTGAAGTGTTGTAGATTGTAGCTGTCGTACCGATACCCTCGTTCTTTACCGCCGGAGCGTTCTTGATGATTGTGCCTTCTGTGCTCTCGCCGATGATGGAAATGTTGTTTGCCGATACTCTGTTGAGTGCTCTTTCTCCCAAGTTGTATGTTCCGTTAGGCAGGAAAATCTTGTAGCCTGCGCCTGCCGATGTGGCGTTTGCAATGTTGAGTGCTGTCAGGAAGTCGTCGCCATTGTCTTTGTCGACGATGTAGTAGCCGTTGGTCACGGCGCCCTCGTTGATTATGGCGAGCGTGTGCAGATAAGTCGTGCCGTTGAATGTGATTGTCACCGTGCCCGGTGCGCCTTCATAATGTACGGTCTGCAATGCTCCGTCGGTAGACGCTTTCGCGTCGATAGTGCCTGCCGAACCTACGGTGATGGTGCCTTCCGAGCTGTAAGCACATGTTCCGAGAATGATGTCAGCGTTGCCTGCAACGAGAATGTCGATGCTGTTTCCGTTGGCGAAAGACCATCCGTGGGTCTTGTCGTGCCATGCACCGCCGTTGGGGTTGAATGCTTCGTGGTCTTCAGCGTAGAAGTATTCGTCTCTGAGGTCGAAGTATCTGCCTACTATCTGCTCGGATGTTTCTATCAATGTGGCGAAAGCGTAGATGTTGAGTTCTTTCTCAATCACCTCGTCAGCGGTAACTTTACGTCCGCCCGTTGCCGTTACGAACCAGCCGCGGAACTTCTTGCCCTCGGGAACGGTTACGTTGCCCTCGCCGTAAGCAAGTGTGCCGATCTTTGAATACTGTTCTATCTGTTGCGTGCCGACGAGTGTTCCGTCTGTGTTGTAATAGTTTACGTTGATCATCGGCAGCAGGTCTACCGTCAATACGTAATTTTTTGTCTGTGTGCCGTAGGTTACGGGCATTGTAACAGTCGTTGTGGTTCCGTCGACGTCGTAAGTCACCGTGCCCAACTCGCCGTTATCCACGGTGATGTCTGTCAGCGGATTGTCTGCCGTTATCTGAGCGTCGTTTCTGCTGATGTGGATTGTTGCCGTGGCTTTTGTGTCGTCAACGTCATCAAATATTTCGCCTGCAACGTATTCCTTGCCGTTGAGTTTGAATGTGCCGAGCATGGGAGCGTTTGACAAATCAACGGTACCGAAGATTTCCAGCTCGAACAAATATGCGTTCTGCGATGCGTTAAGGTTGGTGAAACGTAATTGGCAGTTCTTGCGGTTGATGTTGCATGTCACTTCTTCTCCGTCGGCGATTGCCACTTTGTCGCTGATAACCACCCAGTCGCTGTCGCCGTCACCTTTCGCTTCGAGTTTCCAACCACGGTTGCTTCCTGTCGCTCCATGAACAAAACGTACCTTTGTTATGTTGCTTAATGGTGATGTCGTGATATAAGGATTAGCAGATTTAGCCGCCATAAGAGCGTTGTGAGGCAAGGTTATGTTCTTGAATTTTCCTGCCGTGTTGACAGTCAGCATTTCTGTATTGAAGATGCTGAATGTCAGCGTCTCGCCTGAGTATTTCGTGTTCCAAGAAACCTGAGACACTGTTTCGGCAGCCGCAGCAGTTTTCCATTCGCTGAAATCGGTCTTGTAAAGACTCTTTTCCTGAATTGCGGAAACGTGAACCACCTGAATTGAACAAATGTAGTTGTTGTCGTCGGTTGATGTTATTTCCACATAACCTGCGGCAACCTCGGCTTTCGTAGCCTTATGCTCGGTTGTAAGTTCTGTCGCTTCCACACCGCCTATGGCGTAATGAGAGTAGCCGCTGTAACCGGTGACGGTTACCTTGTCGCGCATCGATGTGACTGGCACTCTCAATTTTGCGCTGCCAGCCATCTGGACGCTGTTGTTATTGTCTCTGAGTTTACCGCTTGTGACGTCTGCTGTAAGCATAATGCCGTCCACGTTTGAGGGCAAGTCCTTAACCACGCCTTGAAGTGTGGATGCGCCTGCCATTGTCGTGAAGTTACCGCCAGTAAAGTCCCAAGTGGCAGTAATGTCCTGTGCTTTGGCAACAAAAGCCATGCACAGCATTAGAAATAACAGTACTTGTTTTTTCATTGTTTTTCGTTTGTTTTAGTTATAGATGTTTTATTGAATTTTTCAAGTAGTGATGCACCATGTTCACACACGGCTTGTTTTTCATGATTTCAATAAAAGATGTCTGCATACATAAAAATAATATGCGCCGACGTCTTATTAATTATTTACGCAAAGGTATAAAATAATGTAAGATTAGTGCAAGATAAATAAGAAAGTTTAACAAATAAGTGCGGATAATCGAAAGAGAAAATCATTGGAAACTTGATGAAAAAATGACAAAATGAATTTTTTTGCCCTAAGTGTAATAAAAATGCAGGAGGTTACGTTACAATAATAAACAGTAATCAATAATCAAATAAGACGCCTATGACGCATTTTACACAAGAAGAGAAAAAACCGTCGAGCAAGACGCTGAATATCATAAGACAGATTGCTTACACTTATAGAGCTATAAAAATGAACGGACAAAGCGAGGTCTATTGTCTGAACTGATAACCAATAATAATGTAACATGGCTGTAATGGTTTCACCGTCGCTCTTGGCGGCAGACTTTCTAAATCTGCAAAGAGACATTGAAATGATTAACGAGAGTGAGGCCGACTGGCTTCATCTCGACGTGATGGACGGCGTGTTTGTACCAAACATCTCGTTCGGTTTCCCCGTAATTGAGGCGGTTGCGAAGGTGTGTAAAAAACCGTTGGACGTACATCTGATGATTACGCACCCCGAGCATTACATCCGACAGACGGCGAAGGCGGGCGCGATGATGATGAACGTGCATTATGAGGCTTGTACGCATCTTGACCGCACAATCCACGAAATCCATGAGGCAGGCATGAAAGCCGGCGTAACGCTCAATCCGTCAACGCCTGTCTGCATGCTCGAAGATGTTATAAAAGATGTGGATATGGTGCTCCTCATGAGCGTAAATCCCGGTTTCGGAGGGCAGAAGTTTATCGAGAACACGATAGAAAAGACCCGCCGGCTACGTGAACTGATAGCTCGCACCGGCTCGAAGGCATTGATTGAGGTTGACGGCGGCGTTCAGGCAGAGACGGCTCCGCGACTTGTTGCTGCCGGCGTTGACGTGCTGGTTAGTGGCAGTTATGTCTTCAAAGCGAAAGATCCGAAAGGTGTGATAAGGGAGCTGAAAAACTGCTACTCCACAAAATAACCTCTCTGCAAGCGGACATACTCCGATCCACTTCTCAATAAACAGCCTCACCCCGTTCCCTCTCCTTGGAGAAGTGACGGGGTGAGGCTGTTTGTGGCAAATCAGTTCTTAATCCAACTGCAAAGCCACTTTGTGTTCTTTTGACATACGTCGCATGTTGAGCACGGCGTATCTCATCCGTCCGAGCGACGTGTTTATGCTTACGCCCGTGGTCTCGGCTATTTCTTTAAACGACAAGTCCTGATAAAAACGCATGAATACAACTTCCCGTTGTGTCGGCGGCAACATGTTCATCATTTTTTTTACGTCAGACATTATCTGTTCATTTACGTATCTGTTTTCGATGTTTGAATCAAGGATGTCGCTTGCACTAATGTTAGACAGGTCGTTGGCTTCTGTCGGTTCTATGACGTTGCGTGCCTTTTGTTCCCTGTACCAGTCCATTATCACGTTGTGGGCGATGCGCATTATCCACGCACCGAATTTCCCGCTGTCAACATACTTGCCTTCATGCAATTTCGTGATAACCTTTACAAAGGTTTCTTGAAACAAGTCGTTGGCACGGTCTTCGTCGCGAACCACAAACAAAATATAAGAAAACAGCTTGCTTTGGTTACGTGATAAGAGTTCGTCGAAAGCCCGGTTGTTACCTCCGATATAAGACATTGCCAACTCTTCGTCGGTCAATTTTTTCAAATTTTTCATTATAAATCCTTACTTTTATTAGTCGAAGTAATGATGTTTCGATAGGCTTTTTCGGGTTAAAATACACATATAAAATTTCGTAACACGGCTGCAAATATAAAAATAAATCCTTAATTACACAATATTTTGTAAAAATATGTGTTATAGTTTGTTTGATTTGATAGTCTTTTCCGGTTTTAATGTTAAAAGTGAAATAGCGCAAGACCGAAAAATCCTTAACTTCTAAATAACGTGAATTCGACGAATTCAGAATAATCCGTTGAAAAAGCATTCTGTCATCAAAATGGCAGATGTCCTTTCTTTTTGTCATTTGAAAAATGTACGGGAAAATCGTGAAAATAGAATTAAAAATCAGGAAAAACACGGCGAAAAGTAAAAACATTTTACATTGTTTTGTAAAAGTGGCACTCTTGAGAGGTAAAAGTGGCACTTTTACAACTCAAAAGTGGCACTTTTACCAAGAAAACAGGGTACATTTTTCAACGAAAAAACGCGGTTTTCGGGCGTTTTTTATTGCACACTTTTGTTGAAATTGTAGTAACGTGTTGTGATATAATCAATTATCTTTGCACGCGATTTGTTGAATATTTGCGAGCGTCTGACTTTATTTTTCAAAAACGGCTGTGTATATGCGTCAAGCTTTTTCAATGTGTAAGAAGATTTGCGTGTTTGCTTACTTTTATTTAAACTCGTATGCGTCAATTTTCTTTATTCCCGGCAGTTTGAGATAAGTACCTTGAAATCCGAAAACTTTCAGACGTTTTCCTTTGTTTTCCGGATGAGCTTTCAGATTAAGCTCTTCGCGGATAGCCTTTGAGCATGAGTTAAGACATACTGACGCCACCTCCGAATTATCGTCGGCGGTGGGAGAGTCTGCTAAAAGTATAGCCGTGTCATAATTAAAGGGTGACGTAAACTCGTAACGCATCTTCCCGTTGGCGCCCGTCGCGGCTCCGACGATGTAGCCTTTAAGCCAAATCTGCGTGTAAATGGGTGTATTGCAGAATGTTGCAACGCTCACCTCGTCGCCCAAAGAAATTCCGCTGTCATCCGGATTGTCGTCATCATCGCCGCCGTCATCGCCGCCCCAAGAGTCGTCATCGTCGCCCGACGAGTCATCATTATTCGGTTTATCCGTAGTTTCCGTGTTGTCTTCGTTCTCTTCTTCGTATGGTTTTTCACAACTGCAAAAGGTGAGGAGGCAAAACAATGAAAGTATTATGAATAAGTGTTTCTTCATTTTAGGTTAATGTTGACGTCGGCAAATATAATGTTTTTATGCCGACCGACAATGCGTATGCTTGAAAAAGATATAATAGGGAGTCAAGAAACTTATTAGTCTATGACCATCTCACCATAAAAGACATCTCAACACCTCACCATCTCATCATAAAAGACATCTCAACAAACCATTCAACATCTCAACATAAATAAACAAAAAGAGGTTGACGCAGGATGCAGTCAACCTCTGACGATTTCGTTAAAACGTTCGAAATCATAAATAAGATGTGGCAAATATAGACTTTCTTAATGAAAAATACAAGTTTTTGACAGGAAAATTCAAATATTTAACACTTTTGTTTCTTTTTACCTGCATTATTCATAGGCGTTTCTACTGCGAGTCCCAACTGCCTGTACGTCAG